>JAGWRB010000241.1 GCA_028876725.1 Gemmatimonadota bacterium | reverse complement strand
TGCGGGAGCGCCGGGTGGGCCGCCGGCGCCGGCGCACGCCCCGGACGCCAGCGCTGACCGCGCAGCCATTGCCGCGGACACATCGAGCCAGGGGCTCATCCCCGCCGGATACGGCACCCTGCGGCAGGAGGACGTGTCGATCAAGCTGTCGCTGGAAGGCGTGCTGGTGCAGTTGCTGCCCATGAACGAATCGGTGATCCGCACGCTCTCGCCCGACGCGTATCGGACGCTCCACGAGCTGCTCGCGGGGTATCGGTCCACCATTCGCGCGTACGCGGCCCAGTACGGCCTGCGGGACGACAACGTGTGGTACGTGTCGTTCTATGGCATGGCGCCCGACGCGACGTTCTCGCCGCTCGATCTGACCATTCGCGCGCCGGGGCGCGATTTCACGCCGCTCCGGGTGATTCCCATCACGCCGGGGTTCGGGCAGAACCGGCTGCAGGTGCGCGACGTGCAGCGGGCGTTCTATCTGTTCGACGACGGCCTGCCGCTCAATCAGCCGCTCACGGTGGTGATGGGCGCGGTGACCGACGACAGCTGGCAGACCATCGAGCGCAAGATCGAGGCCGAGCAGGCGCACGTGCGCGCCCGCGCGGCGCGCGCTCCCGACGAGCGCGGGGGCGGCTCGGCCCTGCGCCGGCACGACTATATTACTTTAAATATAATGGAGCGGCCGTGACGTTTCTCCCGCTGCGCGGGCTCCCCGACCGGGCGGTGTCGGCGGCGGCCCGGACCTGGCTCGAAGCCCTGGACTCGGCGCTGGCCGACCCGTCGGCCGACCGCGCGCTGCTCTGCCGGCGCACGCTGGCCGACCTCAGCTATCCCGAGTACGCGTCGAACTGGGACACGGCCGTCGAGGACCCCAAGCTCCCGCTGGGGACCCGGCTGGCGCTGGCGTCGCTCGACCCGCGCAATGTGACCCTGGAACCCGAATACTACGCCGAGTGCGACGACGAGCGGTTCCAGCGCGTGAAGCCGCTGCTCTGGCTGTGGTATTCGTTCGACCGCACGCCGCTGGGCGGACAGAACGTGTGGCTGGGCGTGGCCCTGCGGCGCCTCCTGGCGCCGCGGATCTTCAAGCGCTGCGGCGAGAACTTCAAGGCGTTCCAGCACGTGGAGTTCTCGTTCGGCTACAACATGGAAGTGGGCGACAACGTCGTCGTCCACCGCCACGTGCTGCTCGACGACCGTGGCGGCATCCGCCTCGGCAACAACGTCTCGATCAGCGACTACGCCAACATCTACAGCCACACGCACAGCATCGTCGACCCGCGCGAGGTCACGAACGTGCAGACGGTGATCTGCGACGGCGTGCGCATCACCTACCACGCGACCATCCTGGCCGGCGTCCACGTGGCCGAGCAGGGGATGGTGGGGGCGATGGCTGTGGCCACGGGCGACGTGCGCCCGTACCACGTGCACGTGGGCATTCCGGCGAAGAGTGTCCGCGTGAAGCCAAACGCGCCCGATCACGACGTGGTGCTTCGTACGAGCCGGCGGCAGCCCGACCCCGACCAGCCCGGCGGCGAGGACTAGCGAATCCGCAGCACGTCGTCCACGCGGCCGATGTTCTGCGGGCCGAGCAGGTGGACGATGTCGCCGATGGTGCGGCCGGCCCGCGGCCAGGTGCTGCGCTCGATGGCCGCCTCCACGCTCATCCATTCGAATCGCTGGTGCTCGTGGCTCAGCACCACGTCGCCCGGCTCGTCCACGAACCCCGCGAACACCACCGACATCTGAATGCTCGACCGGCGCGGCAGGTAGAACGGCTGCACCGACACGCAGTACAGGCGGTCCACGACGAGCCCCGTCTCCTCGCGCACCTCGCGCGGCGCCGCCTGCTCGGGCCGCTCACCGTCGTCGATGCTCCCGGTGACCGCCTCCCACGATCCGGGGCGGATGGTGTCGTCGGCACGCTGCAGCATCAGCACGCGCCATCCGTCGGGGTGCGGATGGATGACGTAGCACTCGACGGTGCCGACGTCGACGGAGATGGGAGAATCGGACACGGCGGAACCCGGGGTGGCGCGTGGAGCCCGCGCGGCGCGGGGCTCCTTCAACTTACGGGGCGGCGGCGGCGCGGCAACGCGGCGCAGCTCTTCCAGCGTGGTGCTCCCCTGGCGCACGTGGGTCATCCCCGACTCCCACAGACTGCGCATGCCGGCCTCGCGAGCCGCCTGGGCCAGCCGCTCCACGGGATCGCCCGCCGCGACGCGCCGCTCGAACTCCGGCGACGCCGCCAGCACTTCAACGATGGCCAGGCGTCCGTGGTACCGCTCGCCGCCGCACACGCGGCAGGGCGCCGGCTCGGCGACCGCCGGCACCCCGGCGCGCGCCGACGACGGCCCGTCGGCGCGCGCGCACTCGCACAGCTGTCGCACCAGCCGCTGCGCCACCACGCCCTTCACGGCCGTGGCGATCTTGTAGGGGGCCACGCCGAAATCGGCAAGGCGCGTCACCGCGCTCGCGGCGTCGTTGGTGTGCAGCGTGGAGAGCACGATGTGCCCCGTGAGCGACGCCTGAATGGCGATTTCCGCCGTCTCGCGATCGCGGATCTCGCCCACGAGGATGACGTCGGGATCCTGGCGCATGATCGAGCGCAGCGCCGACGCGAACGTCAGCCCCGCGCGCTCGTGCACCTGCACCTGCACGATGCCGGGAATCCGGTACTCGATGGGATCCTCGACGGTGACGATGTTGAGACTCCGCTCCTGCAGCCGCTGCAGCGCGGCGTAGAGCGTGGTCGTCTTGCCCGAGCCGGTGGGGCCGGTGACGAGGATCAGCCCTTCGCGGCAGGCGAGCAGGGCGTCGATGCGCGCGTACTCGTCGGGGTGAAATCCCATCGCGTCGAGCGCCCGGAGCGCGGAGCGGCGGTCGAGAATGCGAATCACCACCTTCTCGCCGCGCGAGGCCGGCAGCGTGGACACGCGCAGGTCCACCGCGGCGCCGTTCACGGCCACGCGCGCGCGCCCGTCCTGCGGGCGGAGCCGGTCGGCGATGTCGAGCCCCGACACGATCTTGATGCGCGACACGAGCGAGCGCGCCACGCCGCGCGGCAGGGTGCGCACGTGGCGCAGGACCCCGTCGATGCGATGCCGCACGGCGATCCCCTGCTCTTCAGGCTCGATGTGCACGTCGCTCGCGCCCGCGGCCACGCCGTCGGCCAGCAGGTCGTCCACGAGCCGGGTGACGCGTCCGCCATCGTCGTCGCCCAGGACGGGAGGTGCCCCCTCCTGCTCGGTGCTGAGGATCTGAACGTCGCGCGCGGCCTCAGGCAGCTCGGCGGCGCCCAACGCCGATCCGTAGGCGTCGGCCACGGCGCGCGCCAGCTCCCCGGGCTCGGCGAGCGCGAATCGCACGGAACGTCCGGTGGCGAAGGCGAGCGTGCGCTCGCATTCGAGGTCCAGCGGGTCGGCGGAGGCCAGGACGATTTCCGCCTCGGTCGCCGCGAGGGGCAGCACCCGGAAGTGGCGCGCCCACCGCTCGGGCAGGAGCGCGCGCGCCGCCGGATCCGCGCGGTGCAACTCGGCGACGTCGAGGCGAAGGCGCTGCGCCAGCACGCGCAGGCGGTCGGGGAGCGAATCGGGGAGCGGACCGGCGACGTCGAGCACGTGCCGCGGCCAGTCGTCATGGAGAGTAGCGGCCATGCGGCAAGCGTAGCGTGTGTCGACGCCGCCGCCGCACTCATTTTCGCGCCGGTGGGCGCGCAATGCCGCCACGCACGATGGGCGCGCGATTCGCGGCTAGAGAATGCCCCAGAAGTCGCGCGTCACGTCGATGGAAAAGGTCCACCGCCCGCCGGTGCGCAGGCCGCGCGCCACGTCGACGCGCACGAGGTCGAAGAACCCGAGCAGGCCGGCGCCCACCGAGGGAAAGATCCGCGCGGCGCGCGTCAGGTCCGGCGTGTTCGGCGCGTTGTTGGGCCCGTCGAGCACGGCGACGTTGAAGAACGGCGCGAGCGTCGCGCGTGTGGGCGAGCGCCCGAACGTGCCGAGCGAAACCGAGGGGAACGGGACGGGCATGCGCAGCTCCACGCGCTGCGACACCCCGCGCGTGCCCACGAGCCCGTGAATCTCGTATCCCGGCGCGGTGATCGGTCCGCCGAAGTAGACGCGCTGCTGCGGAGCCACCGGCGCGCCGGCGGCATCGGCAATGGCGGCGTCGGTGTGCGCGGCGATGCCCACGGGCCCCAGCGCACCGGTGATGTCCGCCAGAATCTGCGCGCGGCGCGTGTCCCGCGGTGCGATGGCGCACGCGGTGCCCGCCTGGGTCACCGGACACTTATCCTGCTGCGCGAGGTGCCAGGCGTCGAGGCGAAGGGTACCGGTGAGCGCGAACGTGCCCAGCGAAATCGGCGTCCCCCGCTCCGCCGACAGCGAGTAGTGCCAGGGCTCATAGTCGAGCGCCGGGATCGTGGGCGCAAAGGTGCCCTGCGCCGGCCGGGCGTGAATGGCCACGGCGCGCTGGTACTCCCTGGCCGCGCCGAACGTCCAGCGTACTCCGCCCGCGGGCAGCTGGAGCTCGGCGCCGGCCGCCCGAAGATCGTAGGGCTCCGTGGCGTCGCTCCCGAATTCCTGCGCGGCGAGACTGTTGACGATGCGCGAGCGCTCGGGCTCGGTGCCCGCGTCGGCGAGCACGCGCTCGCCGTACAGTCGCAGCACGGCGCCGGTGGCGTTGCGCCAGTTGAGCGACGCCGCGCCGCGCAGGGTGCGCTCGTCGATGCCGTAGTTCGGACGCGCAGCCACGGAGAATCCGCCGGCCAGGTGCTGTTCCACTCCGAACCCGAGGGCGAGCCCCTGCACGCGATTCACGCTCGCGAAGTCGCTCACGCCGCGCGCGCTGAGACGCGTCGCCTCGGCGCGCCGCAGGGCCTGCTCGCGCACCAGCGCCCGCGCCTCGGCCTGCACGCGGCGCACGTCTTCGTCCGTCGTCACGGCGACGTCGGGCGGCAGCGAGTCGAGGATGTTGCCGTGCCAGGGGTATTGGGCCAACACCTGCGGCGATGCCTGCTCGTATTCGGGACCGCCGAAGGTCTGGATCGGCACCGGATCGTTGATCTTGTAGTCCGACACCTCCCAGCGGCCCCGAATGATCCCGCGCACCGGGTAGTCGAACCAACTGCCCGTGCGGCGGATTTCGATCTCCTGGTGGCGCGGGAGCCAGTACTTCGTGCCGATGAGCCCGTTCTCGAGCACGATGGAGATGTCTTCGAGCGACGGGTCGATGAGGGCGGCGCGGGTGAAGCTGAATGCCATGCGCACCACCTGGCCCGTGTGCCGGTCCAGGAAGAGCGCACCCACGACACCGGGGTTGGACTCGTCCTTGGGCCGGACCTTCACCTCGTACACGTCGAACGTCTGGCCGGGGATGGCGATGCGCAGGGAGTCGGCGATCTCGTAGTCATAGAGCGACAGCCCGATGGGCGAGAGGGGGTGCGGCACATCGTGCACCTCGTCGCCGTCCCCCAGCCGGATGATGTTGGGAAAATTGTTCTGAACGATTCCCAGGTGGTCGCGGTGGTAGTTGATGTCGGTGGGCAGCAGCGTGGTGTCGCGCCGGCCGATGATGCGCTGCTTGCTCAGATTGGGCGACCGCCAATAGACTTGGAGCGCGAGTTGATCGGTGCGGACGATCTTGGGCGGCGTGGGAAAACCGGCGCCGAGCTGCACGAGGAAGGTCAGGTAGCCGTGCGCGGTGGCCTGATATTCCACGAGGCCGGTGTCGGCGAGCTGCTCGGCGCGATGGACGACCGCGGTGCGGACGACGGCCATGGTGCGCGGGTCGTTCCACTGGGACTGCGCCCCCGCGGACCCCGCCATCAGCAGCAGGCACAGCACGGCACGTCGAATCATTCCCTGAAGTATCGCGGCGGCACGCCCGCCGAGCAACGGACCAGCGATGAGTTTTGAAGCATTCCAGGCGCGCGCTCGGCGCGGCCATCTCGTGCCCGTGTGGCGCGAATGCGTGCTCGACACCGAAACCCCTGTGGCGGCGTTTGCCAAGCTCAAGCGCGGCCCTTTCTCATTCCTGCTCGAGTCGGCGCCGGCGGGGAGCGAGACGTGGTCGCGCTACACCTTCATGGGGACGGAGCCGCGCGGGGCATGGCGCCTGACCGACGGCCGCGTGGAAGACTGGGCCCCCGGCACCGGATGGCACGGCGCGCGCACGCCCGCCGATCCGCTGGACGACCTCGACCGCCTGCTCGCGCAGTTCCCGCCGGTGGACGTGCCCGAGTTGGGCGAGTTCTGGAGCGGAGCGGTCGGGTACTTCGGCTACGACGTGGTGCGCTGCATCGAGCGGCTCCCCCACGCGCCCCCGCGCACGCTCGCGGCGCCCGACGCATTGTTCGTGTTCACCAATGTGCTGGTGGTAATCGACAACCTGCGCTCGCGCGCGCGGTTCGTGGCGTCGGTGCCGGTGCCCGAGTCGGCCACCGACGCCGACCTGCGCCGCCTGTACGATCGCGCCGAGGCGGACATCGCCGACGCCATGCGGCGCCTGCGCAGCCCGGGCGCCCTGCCCCCGCTCGAACTCGACGAGTCGGCGCCGCCGGCCGTGGGCCGCTCGAATTACCAGAAGCGCAAGTACCTCGATGACGTGCAGCGCATCAAGGACTACATCGTGGCCGGCGACGCATTTCAGGTGCTGCTCGCGCGGCGCATCGTGATCCCGCACGACTTCTCGAGCGACCTGCTCTACCGCGCGCTCCGCGTGGTGAATCCGTCGCCGTACATGTACCACCTGGAACTCGACGGCGTGGAACTGGTGGGCAGCTCGCCGGAACTGCTGGTGCGCGTGTCCGAAGGGCGCGTGACGGTGCGCCCCATCGCGGGCACGCGCCCCCGCGGCCGCACCGCCGCCGAAGACGAGGCGCTCACCGCCGACCTGCTGGCCGACGAGAAGGAGCGCGCCGAGCACCTCATGCTCGTCGACCTCGGGCGCAACGACGTGGGACGCATTGCGCAATACGGCAGCGTGCGCGTCTCCGACCTGATGGTGGTGGAACGGTACTCGCACGTGCTGCACATCGTGAGCCAGGTGGAGGGCACCATGCGCGCGGACCTGTCGGCGATGGACGCGTTCCGCGCAACCTTCCCCGCGGGCACGATGACCGGCGCGCCGAAGGTGCGGGCCATGGAGATCATCGACGAACTGGAACCCGAGCGGCGCGGTCCCTATGCGGGTGCCGTAGGATACATCTCCGCCGGCGCGCGGCGCATGGACCTCGCCATCACCATCCGGACGTGCGTCATCGCCGGCGGCGAGGCGTCGATTCAGGCCGGGGGCGGCATCGTGTACGATTCCGTGCCCGAACGCGAGTGGGAGGAGACGGAGAACAAGGCCCGTGCCATGCTCACGGCCATCGGGCGCGTGCGCGCCGCGGGGAGTTCCGCCTAGTCGCAAGCCCCCGCGTGGCGCATATTGCAGGGCCATGCCCTTCAAGCTGACGAGCGCCGACCACACGCTGAGCTTCGAGCTGCACACGGGCGCCCCGCTGATCGTGGGGCGCGCGCCCACCTGCGACATCCCGATCATCGATCCCACCATCTCGCGCCGGCACGCCGAGGTGCGATGCGATGACGCGGGCGTGCACGTGCGCGACCTGGGATCGAGCAACGGCACGTTCCTGAACGGGCAGAAGGTGAGCGAGGGCGCGGTGTCCGTGGGCGACCGGGTCACCTTCGGCAAGGTGGAGTTCACGCTCGACGAGGCGGCGGCGCCCAAGCCCGCGCCCGCCCCGGAGGCGGCGGTGGACCACACGCCTCCGCCCGGGGCGACGATCGTGCGCCAGCTTCCGGTGAGCGGAAAGACCCCGTCGACGTCGGCGCCCGGTGTGCCGGTGGCGCCCATCGACAAGAGCCAGGCCAAGCTGGCGACGCTGCTCGAGGTCTCGAAGGGGCTGGGACGCGCCGTGGACACGGACGCGATCCTCGACCAGATCGTCCAGTACGCCTATCAGATTCTGGACGTCGATCGGGTGGCGATCCTGCTGCTCGATGACGCCGGCGACCTGCAGCCCAAGATCTCGCGCGACAAGCGCGGGGCCGATGCGCCGCGCATGGTGCCGCAGTCCATCGCACGGGCCGCGGTGGCCGACAAGGTCGCCATCCTGTCGGACAATGCGGGCGAGGACACACGGTTCGGCGGGCAGTCGGTGGTGCTGCAGCAGGTGCGCAGCGCGATCTGCTCGCCGCTCATCGGCAGCGAGGACCGGGTGCTGGGCGTGCTGTACGTGGACAACGTGTCCACCACGCACCGGTTCACCGACGACGACCTGGACTTCGTGGTCGCGTTCAGCGGCATCGCCGCGGTGGCCATCGAGAACAGCCAGTTCGCCGAGCGCATCCGGCGCGAGACGCTGGCGCGCAGCAACTTCGAGCGGTACTTCACGCCGCACCTCGCGCAGCGCATCGCCACATCGGCCGAGGCCACGCGCCTGGGGGGCGACAAGCGCAAGATCGCGGTGCTGTTCAGCGACGTGCGCGGCTTCACGGCCCTGTCGGAGACGATGAACCCCGACGACATGGCGCGTCTGCTCAGCGAGTACTTCACCGAGATGGTCGATTGCGTGTTCCGCCACGAGGGAACGCTCGACAAGTTCATCGGCGATGCGGTGATGGCGCAGTGGGGCGCGCCCCTGGGCGATCCGCTGGACCCCGACAAGGCGGTGCGCGCGGCCCTGGACATGATTCATGAGCTGGACAAGCTCAACGCGCGCTGGGAGGCCGAGGGACGCCCGCAGCTGCAGATCGGCATCGGGCTCAACTACGGCGACGCGTTCGCCGGCAACATCGGCTCCGAGAAGCGCCTCGAGTTCACCGTCATCGGCGACACGGTCAACACGGCGAGCCGCCTCTGCTCGGTGGCGGGACCGCGGGAGATACTAATTTCGGAAAGTCTCCGCGCGGCACTGTCCGACAAGCCGCCCCTGGAGGAGCGCCCGCCGATGGAGCTCAAGGGCAAGAGCCAGCCGGTGCCGGTGTTCCGCCTCACGGTGTAGCCGTGCGCGCCGCGCCGGCGGGGTACGAAGGCCTGGCCGTGGGCCGCGCCGAGGCGGTCGCGGTGCCCGATGTCACGCCGCTCCTGCGCGAGGTGCTCGCCACCGGCACGCTGTACGATTTCGCACGCGTGCATCGGGACGCGCGGGCCCTCGCGGGGCGGCAGCCGGCATACGCGGTGCCGGCCCCCGGCGCCGCGGGGCACATGGTGGTGCGGCACAACCGCCACGGCGGCCTGTTCGCCGCCCTCACCGGCGACCGGTTCCTGTATCCCACGCGCGCGCCGCACGAGCTGGCAATCTCGACTCGGCTGACCGCGGCCGGCGTCCCGACGCCGGAGATCCTGGCCTACGTGATCTATCGCGCGGGGCCGTTCGCCACGTCGGACGTGGCGACGCGACTCGTGGCGCCGAGCCGCGATCTGTCGGCGGTGCTCGCCGCGAACGACGCGCCCGCGCGATCGGCCGCGCTCGACATGGCCGCGACGCTCGTGGCACGGCTCTCGCGCGCCGGCGCGCGGCACCACGACCTGAACGCCAAGAACGTGCTCGTGGGCGACGTTGCGTACGTGCTGGACGTGGACCGGGTGAAATTCGGCTGGACGCCCGAGGACGCGCTGGCGCACAACCTTGCGCGCCTCGACCGCTCGCTGCGCAAGCGCCGGGAGCGGTTCGGTGAAATGATCGCGGACGACGAGATCGCGCTGCTCGCTCGGCGGGCTGCCCAGCGGATGTAGTCCTCCGCCTCACTGCCTCACCGCCTCACGGCTTCACGGCTTCACCGCCTCACCGTTTCACCACGTCCTCGTAAACGGCCAGCGTGGCGTCGGTCATCCGCTCCACCGAAAAATCCTCGGCGCGCTCGCGCGCGGCGTCGCCCAGCCGCCCGGCCAGCGACGGCTCATTCGCAAGGCGCGCGATGGCCGCGCCCAGCGCTTCCGGATCGTGCACCGGCGCCAGCAGTCCGGTCTCGCCGTCGCGCACGACTTCGGGAATGCCGCCGGCGCGCGTGGCCGCGATGGGCCGCCCCAGGAACAGGGCGTCGAGCAGCACCGATCCCATCCCTTCCTCGCGCGAGCTGAGCACGCACACCGTGGCCGCCGCGAGCAGACGATCGGCGTCGGTCCGGAACCCCGCCAGGTGCACGTACCCCTGCGCGCCCAGCGCGGCGATCTCCGCTTCGACGGCGGGCCGCAGCACCCCGTCGCCCACCATGAGGCCATGCAGCCCCGGCGCCGCCGCGTGCGCCCGCGCCATGGCGCGCACGAAGTTTAGCGGATCCTTATGGCCGACGAGTTGGGCCACCTGCACGGCCACCGGAGCGCCGGCCGGCACCCCGAGCGCCGCCAGCGCCTCCGCCGGCGCCGGGGGGATGTCGCGGTGCACGTCCACCCCGTCGGGCACCACGCGAATGCGCCCCCGGTCCACCCCGCACCGCACCAGCACGTCGGCCACGGCGTTCGACACGGCGATGATCGCCGCCGCCCGCGAGTACTTCCATCGCGTGCCGGGATTGTCGCGCAGGCGGAAATCCACGCGCCGGGAGATCACCAGCCGCGCGCGCGTGCCCATGATGGCCAGCGCGCCCAGGGTGACGTCGTGCGCCGCATGCGCATGCACGATGTCCACGTCGAAGCGGCGGATGGCGCGCCGCACGCGATAGACGCGCAGTGGGTCCCCCTCGAAGTGCGGCGAACAGTTCACCACCGGAATCCCGGCGTCGCGCGCGCGCTCGGCCAACGGGTGCCGCGATCGGGCCGCGATGGTCGACGGATGCCCTCGACGCGCCAGCTCGGCCGCCAGCCAGAAGGCCTGACGCTCTCCGCCGCGCCAACCGCGCTCGGTATCCAGATGGAGAATGCGCATCGGGAGCGTTCCCGCGGTGGCCGGTGCCCGGGGTCGGGGTGGGGGGGGGATTGGTGGCGGGGCTTGCCTGCCCCGATCCGGCCGCCGAAGTTGCGCGGCACGGTGCCTTCGAATCTAACGCCAGCGCCGGCGCCCCGTCGCCTGCTCCTGGTCAGTCTCGACAACCTCGGCGACCTCGTGTTCGCCTCGGCGCTCACCCCGCCGCTGCACCGGCATTTTCCCGGCGTCGCCATCACGCTCTGGTGCAAGCAGTACACGCGCGACATCGCGGCGCTCGTGCCCGGCGTCCAGGAGGTGATCGCGTCCGACCCCTACTGGGACCGCGCGCCGGGACATGGACGCGGCGGCCGCGTGGCGTTCGCGCTCGCGCAGTGGCGGGTGCGGCGCGGCCGATTCGACACCGCGGTGCTCGCCGCGGCGCCATGGCGCACGGCGCGCGCCGTGGCGCACTGCGGAATCCCGGCGCGCATCGGCCTCGAACGGCGCAAGAACGCGCGCTGGCTCACGCACTGCCTGGCGCCCGAAGACGTGCGCCGCCCGGTGCTCTCCGAAGAGGCCCGCTTGCTTGGCGCGCTCGGCATCGCGGACCCCGGGCCCCTGCAGTATCGACTGGACGCGAGCCGCCTCCCCGCCCGCCCCGACCTGGACCGCGCGCTCGGCGGCCGCATCGTGGCCCTGCACCCATTCGCGAGCAAGCGCTCGCGGTGCGTGCCCGTGCCCATCTGGCTGGACGTCGCACGCGAGCTGCAGCGTCACGGCTTAGTCCCCCTCTGGCTCGGGAGCACGCCGGAGCTGAACGAGGTGCGCGCGGCGAGCCCGGGGGCGGCGTGGATTTACGTGGACCAGTTCGGCACGCGACTCGTGGATTCGGCGGCGGCGATCGCGCGCGCGTCGCTGTTCATTGGCCACGACTCGGGGCCGCTCCACGTGGCCGGCGGGTTCGGCGTGCCCGTACTCGGCATCTTTGCGCCCGGCGAGCCCGACCGCACCTTTCCGCAGGGCGTGGGCCCATCGCGCATGATCGCGAGACCGAGCCCCGACGGCATCACCGCCGAGCAGATCGTGGCCGAGGCGCTGGCAGTTGGCTAGCGCGCCCGGCCGGGATCAGAAACGGAGATTGTGAACCGCAGATGATCCGGATCGACCGGATGAGACGGAATCAGCGCTTGGGGGTCTCGACAGCGAGATTCCGCGCGCCCGGCGCGCCAAGTCTTTCCTTGACGCCCCCTTGTTCATATTCGGTCTCATCCGAGTCTCCGTTTCATCTCGTTCATACCTCAGTTCTTGATGCCCGCTTGGCGAGGTAAGTTTCCCGGATGATCGACGCCCGGCTGGACCGGATCTGCATCGTGATGATGAGCGCCGTGGGGGACGCCGTGCACGTCCTCCCGGTGATCAACGCCATCAAGCGCGCGCGGCCCACCACCCACATCACGTGGGTGCTGCAGCCGGGCCCGGCGACGCTGGTGCGCGGGCACCGCTCGGTGGACGACATCGTGCTCTTCGACCGCGCCCGCGGCTGGCGCGCGTTCACCGACGTGCGCGCCGAGCTGGCGCGTCGGCCGTTCGATCTGGTGATCGACCTGCAGGTGTACTTCAAGGCGGGCATCGTGACGTCGTTCACCCGCGCGCCGGTGAAGCTCGGCTTCGACCGCGAACGGGCGCGCGACATGAACTGGCTGTTCACCAACCGCCGCATCCCACCGCACGCAGGGCAGCACGTGCAGGACCAGTACTTCGAATTTCTCACGGCGCTTGGCATCGAGCACGAGCCGGTGGTCTGGGATCTGGGGCCATGGCCCGCCGAGCGGGAGTGGCAGCGCGCGTTCTATCGCGAGATGGAGCGCCCCGCGGCGGCGATCGTCGTGGCCACGAGCAAGCCGGAGAAGGATTGGCCCCCCGAGCGGTGGGCCGAAGTGGTGGACGCGCTGCACCACGACTTCGGGCTGCAGCCCGTGCTCGTGGGCGGACGGTCACCGCGCGAGCTGCACGCCGAGCAGGTCATCATGGAGCGCGCGCGGATCAAGCCGCGCTCGGCGCTGGGGAGCGGGCTGCGCAATCTGGTGGGCATCATGGACGGCGCGGCGCTGGTGCTCGCGCCCGACACCGGGCCATTGCACGCGTCGGTAGCGCTCGATCGGCCCGTGGTGAGTCTCATCGGCTACACCAACCCCAAACGCACCGGCCCGTACCGCCGGTTTCATGATCTGATCATCGACGCATACGGCGATCCCGGCGAGGACTATCCGATCTCGATGGAGAATCGCCCGGGACGCATGCCGCGCATCACCGTGCGCGACGTCCTCGACCGCGTGGAACGCTGGCGGACGGCGTACGGCGTGAACTACGGGCGCGACGCTTCGAGCGCCCCGAACGCGTAGCGCAGACCGAGGCGCTCGAACAGGCGCACCATCCGGTTTACCGGCAGCCCCATCACCGCGAAGTAGTCGCCGTCGACGCGCGTGACGATCGTGGCGCCGAACCCCTGAATGCCGTACGCCCCCGCCTTGTCCATCGGCTCGCCGGTGGCGATGTAGCGGGCGATGTCGTCGTCGGAAAGCCCGCGGAAGGTGACGCCCACTTCCTCGACCGCGGATTCCACGCGTTCGCGCCAGGCCACGGCGACGCCGGTGAGCACCATGTGCGCGCGCCCGCTGAGTTGCCGGAGCATCCGCGCGGCGTCGGCCTGGGACTCGGGTTTGGCCAGGATTTCGCCGTCGACCACCACGGTGGTGTCGCTGCCGATGCACACGGCGTCGTGGTCGCCGAGCGCGGTGGCCTTGTCGCGGGCCAGGCGCTCGACGTAGGCGGCCGGCGACTCGCCCGGGAGCACCGATTCGTCGACGTTCGCGGGGCGCACCTCGTGCGGGATTCCAATGAGCGTGAGCAGATCGCGCCGGCGCGGAGACGCCGAGGCGAGCACGACACGCGGGTGGCTCACTTTTCCAGCCATAGCGTCACCGGGCCGTCGTTGACCAGCTCCACGTCCATCATGGCGCCGAACTCGCCCGTCTCGGTGCGCGCGCCGCGCTCGCGCAGCATGGCGACGAACCGCTCGTACAGCGGAATCGCCACTTCGGGGCGCGCGGCGTCGATGAAGCTGGGGCGGCGCCCCTTGGCGGCGTCGCCGTAGAGGGTGAACTGCGATACGACCAGCAACGCGCCCTCCACGTCGGCGAGCGCGAGGTTCATCTTGTCGTCGGCGTCCGCAAACAGGCGGAGTCCGATCACCTTGTCGGCCATCCAGGTGAGCTCGGCGTCGGTATCGGCGTGGGTGAAGCCCACGAGCAGCAGGAACCCGCGCCCGATGGCGCCGGTGACCCGCGCCCCCACGCGCACTTCGGCGCGCGACACGCGCTGCAGCAGGACTCGCATGGGGCAGAATATAGCGCCATCCGGGCGTTCGCTCTTCCCGCGCGTCCCCACAACCGGCATTTTACGAGTGCCCGCCTTCACCGCCAGCACAGGTCCGGATCCATGCCGCTCTACGCCAAACGACTCGACGACCTCGGCGTCGAAGGCTCGTTCACGTTCGGTGCCGAGATTGCCCGCGCCATCGCCGCCGGCCGCGACGTGGTGCGTCTCACCATCGGCGAGCCGGACTTCGACAGCGCGCCGCACGTGAACGAGGCGGGCATCGCCGAGATTCGGCGCGGCAACACGCACTATTCCGATCCCCAGGGCATCCTGCCGCTTCGCCAGGCAATCGCCACGTACGTCGCGCGCACCCGCGGGATCCCGGTGGAGCCCGACCGCGTGATCGTGCTGTCCGGCGCGAAGCCGTCGATCTCGCTCACCATCCAGACGTACGTCGACCCGGGCGACGAGGTGATCTGCCCCGCGCCGGGGTTCGCGATCTATGAGGGATGGACGACGTTCATGGGCGGCGTGCCGGTGCCGCTGCGGCTCCGTGAGGAGCGCGATTTCGCGTTCACGGCGGAGGATCTGGCGGCGGTCATCACGCCCAAGACCAAGCTGATCATGCTCTGCTCGCCGTCGAACCCCACGGGGGGCGTGCTGCCGGCGTCGCTGCTGGCCGAGGTGGCGGCGGTGATCCGGGAGCGGTGCCGTCCCGACGTTCGCGTCTATTCCGACGAGATCTACGAGCACATCGTGTTCGACGGCGCCGTGCACGCGAGCATCGCCTCGCAGCCCGGCATGGCCGAGCGCACCGTGATCGCCAGCGGCGCGTCGAAGGGATTCGCGATGACCGGCTGGCGGCTCGGCTGGGCGGTGCTCCCCACCGCCGACGAGGCGCAGACGTTCAAACGCCAGGTCATCCAGACGACGTCGTGCGTGGCGCCATTCACGCAGGAAGCGGGGCGCGTGGCGCTGGAGAGCCCCGCGTCGTACGACCAGATCGCGCGCATGGTGGAGTCGTTCCGCGCTCGTCGTGACTGGGTGGTGCCGGCGCTGAACGCGATCCCCGGCGTGACCTGCCGCAGCCCCCATGGCGCGTTTTATGTATTCCCTAATATCGCGGGCGTGTGCCGGACGCTCGGCGTCCTCGACGCGTACGACGCCCTCCCCGCCGACGCCCGGCGGCAGACGTCGCCGTCGCGGCTGTTCCAGCTCTTCGCGCTCTACCGGCACGGCGTCGCGGTGCTGCACCGCGAGTCGTTCGGCGTGCGGGGCGCCGAGGGGCAGCACTACGTGCGCCTCTCCATCGCGACGTCGATGGACCAGCTCCGCGAAGGCGTGGCGCGGATCGCCGCGGCGGCCGCCGACCGCGCCGGGTTCGCCCAATTCATGACCGAGCCCGAGTCGAGGCGATGAGCCGCGTCTTCGTCACGCGGCGCATTCCACGGGTCGGCCTCGACCGCCTCGCCGAAGAATCGGTGCGCGTGCGCGTCGGTCAGCCGAACGACGAGGCCCCCGTGCCGCGCGCGGTGCTCGAAGACGGCGTCCGCTGGTGCGAGGTGCTGCTCTCGCTGCTCACCGAACCCGTCGACCGCGCGCTGCTGACGCTCAATCCCGCCCTGCGGGGCGTGGCCAACTATGCCGTCGGGTTCAACAACATCGACGTCGACGCCGCCACCGAGCTCGGGATTCCCGTCAGCAACACGCCCGGCGTGCTCACCGACACCACGGCCGACCTCACGTGGGCGCTGATCCTGGCCGTGGCGCGGCGGATCCCCGAAGCCCACGCCTACATGACCGCGGGCCGCTACAAGCTGTGGGGGCCGAACCTCCTGCTCGGCGCCGACGTGAGCCCTGGCGGGAGCGGCCGCCGCAAGGTGCTGGGCGTGATCGGCTACGGGCGCATCGGCGCCGCCGTGGCCCGGCGCGCCGTCGGCTTCGACATGGACGTCCTGGCCTACGATCCCCACGCCCGCGACCGCATCGACGCCGCGGAGCACGTGCGATGGGCCGAGCTCGACGAACTGCTGCGGCGCAGCGACTTCGTGACCCTGCACCCCCTGCTCACCCCGGAGACGCGGCACCTCATCGACACGCGCGCGTTGCAGCTCATGAAGCGCACCGCGTATCTAATCAACGTCTCACGCGGGCCGGTGGTGGACGAAGCGGCGCTCGTGCACGCGCTGCGCAGCCACCGCATCGCCGGCGCGGCGCTCGATGTCTTCGAAGACGAACCGGCGATGGCCCCCGGGATCGCCGAGTGCGACCACGTGGTGCTCGTGCCGCACATCGCGTCGGCCAGCGTCGACACGCGCGAGCGCATGGCGGTCATGGCCGCCGAGAACGCACTGGCGCACCTGGCCGGCGAACGGGCCCCGAATGTGATAAATCCGGAAGTGTACAAGTCCCCGGCATACCGGGCGCGTCTCGCGCACCGGCGCTGACCCACCCCTTCGCGGGCTCCGGGCCCGCACGGCATCGCTATGAGCATACCGAGATACACCTCCGTCCTGCTGGGCACGGCCCTCGCCCTTGCGCCGCTCGTCCGGCCGTCGTCCGCCGGCGCGCAACAGTCGTCGGCGCCCGTCGCCCCGCCGCCGTTCCACGTCGTCGAGGCGAGCATCGCCGACGTACACGCCGCCCTCGCCGCCGGCCGCATCACCTGCCGCGAACTCGCGCAGCGCTACCTCGACCGCATCCAGGCGTACGACAAGAACGGACCGGCCATCAACGCCATCATCACCGTGAACCCCGACGCGCTGGCCGTGGCCGACAGCCTGGACGGCGCGGCAATGCACGGCGCGAAGCCGGGGCCCCTGCACTGCATCCCGGTGATCGTGAAGGACAACTATCAGACCCGGGGGCTGCAGACCACCGGCGGCTCCCTGGCGTTCAAAGGGTTCAAGCCCGACTGCGACGCGTTCGTCGTCGCGCGGCTGCGCGAAGCGGGCGCCATCGTGCTCGCCAAGTCGAACATGGCCGAGCTCGCGTTCAGCCCCTATGAGACCGTCAGCTCGATCCTGCCCGGCTATACCCACAACCCGTACGAACTGGACCGCGTGACCGCCGGCTCGAGCGGCGGCACCGCGGCTGCCGTGGCGGCCAGCATGGGCACGGTGGGGCTCGGCACCGATACGGGAAATTCTATACGCGGCCCGTCGTCGCACCAGGCGCTGGTGGGCATCCGCCCCACGATGGGCCTCACCAGCCGCGCCGGCGTGGTGCCGCTGTTCCTCGGCGCCGATGTCACCGGGCCCATGGCGCGCACCGTGGCCGACGCGGTGGCCGTGCTGCAGGCCATCGCCGGTCCCGACCCCGACGACCCGGTCACGCTCGCGAGCAAGGGACACGTGAGCCCCAATTATGCTTCGGCGCTCGTGCGGGACGGGCTGCGCGGAGCGCGGATCGGCGTGCTCCACCAGGCGTACGACACCCCGACGCTCGACCCGGAGATCCGGGGGATCTTCGAGCGCGCGCTCGACGACCTGCGCCGCCAGGGCGCGACGATCATCGACCCCGTGGCGGTGCCCGACCTCCAGCGCATCACGCGCATTGCCCGCGGCGGGTGCAACACCTTCAAGCGCGATTTCAACCGCTACCTCGCCACCCTGGGCCCAAACGCGCCGGTGAAGTCACTCGCCGAATTGATCAAGACGCGAAAGTATCACCCGTCCATCGAGGTGCGACTCAAGGACGCCGAGGCCGTGGAGGACACGACCGACGCGAATCCGGGGTGTCAGGCCACCGACCGGATGCGCGCGGCGCTGCGCTCGGCCGTGACCCAGCTCATGGATTCGATGCACCTCGACGCGATGGTGTATCCCACCTGGAGCAATCCCCCGCGGCTCATCGGCGACCTGAACACGCCGCCGGGGGACAACAACCAGTTCTTCTCGCCGTACACCGGGTTCCCGGCGATCACCGTGCCCATGGGATACTCGCACGACGGCGTGCTGCCGGCGGGGCTGCAGTTCTTCGGGCGGGCGTGGGATGAGCGCACGTTGATAAAACTCGCGTACGGGTACGAGCAGGCGACCCGGTGGCGCCGCCCGCCGCCGACGACGCCGATGCTCAATTCAATCCAGTAACCAGTGGGCAGTCGGCAGTGGGCAGTGGGCAGAGACTAGCGCTGCCTCACCGCCTCACTGCCTCACCCGCTCACGTTCATCTCTCCACCGGCACCCCCACGGCGTTCCCCCACTCCGTCCAGCTCCCGTCGTAGTTCCGCACCCGCGAGTAGCCGAGCAGGTAGGTGAGCACGAACCAGGTGTGTGACGACCGCTCCCCGATGCGGCAGTAGGCGATCACGTCGTCCGACGGCGCGAGCCCCTGCTCCTGCTCATAGATGGCGCGCAGTTCGGCGGCCGTCTTGAACGTCCCGTCGGGGTTCGCGGCGCGCGCCCACGGCACGCTCTTCGCCCCCGGGATGTGGCCGCCGCGCAGCGCGCCTTCCTGCGGATAGTCGGCCATGTGCAGCTTCTTGCCCGTGTACTCGTCGGGCGATCGCACGTCCACCAGCTTCCCGTGCGCCGCCAGGTGGCGTTTCACGTCGGCGATGAACGGGCGAATGCGGGCGTCGCTGCGCTCGGGCGCGCGGTACTGCGTGGGCGCATGGGTCCGCGCCTCCGTGACCAGCGGCCGTCCCTCGGCTTCCCACTTCACCCGCCCGCCGTCGAGAATCCGCGCGTTGGCGAAGCCGAACAGCTGGAACACCCAGAGCGCGTAGCACGCCCACCAGTTGTTCTTGTCGCCGTAGAAGATCACCGCGGTCGACTCGTCGATGCCGAGCCGGCGGACCAGCGCCTGGAAGCGCTCGCGGTCGATGTAGTCGCGGATGAGCGGATCGTTGAGGTCGGCGTGCCAATCCACCTTCTGCGCGCCCGGAATGTGCCCCGTCTCATACAGCAGCACGTCCTCGTCGCTCTCGATCACGCGCAGCGCGGGGTCGTTGAGGTGCTCGGCCAGCCAAGCCGTGGTCACCAGAGACTCGGGGTGCGCGTACCCCTTGGCGGCGATGGTGGGGTCGGCGGTGGATGATGTCGTCATGCGTCTCTCCGGAATGATGCGGGGGTGTCCCCCAAGTGGAGCCGCCGATGGCGCGGAAAGTTCCGCGCAACAAAAAACCCGGGCGTCTTCCGCCCGGGATTCGCGTTTTAGCTCGTTGTTTTTCGTGGCGGCAATAGGCGGCAAATGACCACGGGTCTGCGATTGTCCCTCAATGACTAGCGGGGAGTACGGACGGGGTCAAGCGCTTCGGCTTCGCCGATTCACCGCTTCACCGCTTCACCGCCTCACGCTCCTAGCCCTCTCCCAAATCGATCTTCCAGCTCCCCGTGCGCCGCTCTTCGGGAAGGTCGGCCCGGTACATGATCACCCGCACGCGCTCCAGCGTGATCAGCCCGCCGCCGATCATCCCGTCGAGCTCCGGCAGCACCTCCTCGATGCGCTCCGGCGTATCGACGCACTCCACCACGATGGGAAGGTCACTGGACAGTTCCAGAAACCGGTCGGTGTGCAGATGCGCGTTCGCGCCGAACCCCATGATCCCGCGGAACACGGTGCACCCCGCGTAGTGCCGGCGCCGCAACAGCTCGACGATCTCCTGGTACAGCGGCTTCCCCCGGAACCGGTCGCTCTCGCCGATGTGGATGCGCATGAGCATGCGCTCGCCCTTGAAGCCGTGGGTGATGCTGCCGCCGTCCGCCATGTCACATCCCTCCGCGCTGCAGGTGAACCGCACCGCGCGCCGCCGCGAATCCGCCGAAGACCGCCACGAGCGACACCACGACGCTCGCCACTACGTATGCCCCCGCGCGCGCGTACTCCCCGTCGCGCATCAACGCGAAGGTCTCGTACGTGAACGTCGAGAACGTGGTGTACCCGCCGCAGAGGCCCGACGTCAGCAGCAGCCCCAGCTCGGGGCGCACCACGGCCGTCTCCGCGAGGTACGCGGTGAGAAAGCCCAGGAGCAGGGATCCGGAAACGTTGATGAGCATCGTGGCCCAGGGAAAGCCCGGCCCCGCGCGCGACTGCACGAACACGGTGACGAGATAGCGGACCGCGCCGCCGATGGCGGCCCCCGCCGCGACATAGCCGACGTTCACCACGAGACGCATCGGCCCTCCGGACCTGCGGGCTTCGGCCGCGTCATCGCGCGGCCCGCGTGCACGTCTCGGCGCGCCGCGCCCGGTGGAATCGTGGACATAAGAAGAGCTCCTCCGCGTTGCGTTGCGTAGGAGCCATCAGCCGGCCACGCCGGCGGTTTCGGGTGAGCTCCATCACCCCTGGGACCATTCCTGACATTACGCTATGCCGGACCATCCGCTATGGTCAAGGGTAGCACGTTCATGGCCCGCTGCGCACCCGCGAGGCGCCGCCCTCAACGCTGGGAGGCCTGCATGCCCCTGCTTCGTTCGACGATCGTTGCCGCTGCCTGCGGCGTGTTCGTGGCCTCCTGCACCTCGCAGCCCGACGTCACCGGCACGACCCCGCCTCCGCCAGGCTCCCCCCACGCGGTGATCGTCGTCCCCTCGTCACTCAACCTCCTCTTGGGCGACAGCGTGCAGCTCGCCGCCTTCGTCGAGGACTCCGTCGGCTCGACGAACACGTCGCAGGCCGTCACCTGGAGCGTCGACCCGTCCGATTCGCCCATCCACGTTTCCGCCACGGGATACGTGCACGCCTGCTATCCGGGCGGCACCGCGCACGTAATCGCCACCAGCGTCGCGGCCCCCACGATCTCCGGCACGTCCACCGTCCTCGCCGCGTCCACGCTCCTCTCGCCCGTGAACCTCTGGGCGATTCAGGACTCGGCCACCGGCGCCGCGGCGAACCTCAATGCGCTCGCCGGAACGGTGAACGTCCTCGCCACCGTCTCGCAGCACCCCGTGCCCTGTTACGCGGTGACCGAGGCGGATCTGGTGATCCACCGGCAGGCCGGCGACACGATCGTCGCCCGCGTTCCGCTCGACACCACCGCCACCGACACGCGGACCATCACGCTGCCCTTCCAGACCGCCGCTGCCGTGAACGGCGCGCCGGCATTCCCCAACGGCGACTACGCGATCCGCGTGATCGCGGTGATCAGCGGACCGAACGCGCCGGCCCCGTCGAGCACGATCAACGTGTCGGTGAAGAACTGACGCGCGCGGTCAGCGCAGCAGCAGCGAGTCGACGTCGGCGTACGTGATCACGTGCGCCCACCCGGTCACGTCGCCGGCGCGCGCGAAGGTGACCGTGACCTGCGCCGAGTCGCCGCGCGCGAGCGCGGAGTCGAGCCCGAAGACCATGACGTGCAGGCCGCCGGGGGCGAAGCGCGCCGTGTCGTGCGCCGGGATCGGGAGGGCCACCACGGGTGTCATGTGCTCCATGCCGTTGCCCATCGCCATCGTGCGGTGGATCTGGGCGCTGTCGGCGGCCGCGAGACGCACGGCGGTGGCAGTGTCGCCGTGCGCGGTGGGATTGGTGATCCAGAGGTACAGCGCGGCGGGCGATCCGGCGGCCGGCTTCACCAGGTAGCCGCGGGTCCAGCCCACCGTGCCCGTCTGGTCCACGGGCACGACCCGGCACCCGCCGAACGCGGCCGCGGCGGCGGCCAGCGCGATCCCGATGCGGCGCTTCATATTACAATACTCAAAATGCGCCGCGGAGGAGCCGCGGGATGTCGTGGACGTAGTCGGCGGCGGGCATCCCCGGCAGATAGATCACGTGCGCGCTGTCGTCGGGGGTGAACGCGAACACCTGCGCCGAATGACTCACCCCGTACCCGCCGCCGGGCAGATCCTCGCGGGAGGCGGGCGGGATGTGGAACGCCTGCTCCATGGCGGCGAGCTGTTCGTCGGTGCCGCGAAGCCCCACGAACGTGGTGTCGAACGAGGCCAGCCACTGCCGGAGCTGGGGGAGCGAGTCGCGCACCGGGTCGGTGGTCACGAACACCACCGTGACCGCCGCCCGCTGCGCCGGCGTGAGCTGCTTGAGCGCCCCGGCCAGATTCGCCATGTGCACCGGACAGACGTCGGGGCAGTGCGTGTACCCGAACGTGATGAAGGTGACCCGCCCCTTCGTGCGCTGGCCGAAGTCGTACGGCCGCCCGTCGGTGGCGGTCATGGTGAGATCCGGCCTCGGCACGGCGGGGCTGATCGTGGCGCCGAGCACCAGCGGCTGGCCGCGCAGACGGTCGACGGTATCGCGCAGGCGCCCGCACCCGGCGGCCAGCACCGGCAGCAGGGCGAGGAGCCCGCCGCTTCGCACGAAGAGGCGCATTACGGTTTCCTCAAAACGCTCGTTGGACCTGGATGAACAGCGCGCGCGGCTCGCCGGGCGACACCAGCCCGCCGGCCACCAGTTCAGGATACGCGCGGTCGAGCAGATTGCGAACCCCCATGTCGATCTGGGCGCCCCCCACCGGCACGGACAGGTTCAGATGCATCAACCCATAGGCCCCGAGCACCGTTCCAGGCTCGTCGAAGGGGGAGTAGGGCCCCACCCAGTTCCCGCTCACCGTGACGGCCCACGGTTCCGACGACGGCCGGAACTGCGCCGAAGCGGTGCCCAGGTACTTCGCGGTGTTGTACACGCGCATCCCGCTCACGTTGGCCGGCGCGCCGCCGTCCTCCGAGGTGATCGTCAGGTGCCGATAGCGCGCGTCGTTGAACGTCCAGTCGCCGCGCAGAAACGTGTGCATCCCCACCAGCGTCGACCAGGCCAGCTCGAGCCCCTGCCGCCGGCTCGAGCCCCCGTTGTTCGCCGCCCCGGTGAGCGGATCGAAGGTCTGTTCGTTGCTCACGTCCATCCGGAAGAGCGTGGCCGAAAGACTGGTGCCGCTGCGGTCGTAGCGCAGCCCGCCCTCATAGTCCCAGGCCGTGATCACCGGCAGCGACGGATCCGAGATCACGCCGTCGCTCGACCGGAAGCCGCGCGCCCAGTCGGCATACGCCGACAGCTCGGGGGTGATCCGGAACGCCGCGCCGAGTTTGGGCGAGAAAACGCCCGTGCTCCCCTGAAACTCCCCGTTCAGGTCCTGCCACGACCGCGTGTCGAACCCGTCCACGCGCCCGCCGGCGTCGAGCCGCAGGCGATCGGTGACGTCGACATGCGACGCCACGAACAGCGCGCCGGACATCTGCCGGGCCGTGATCAGCGCATTCACCGAATCACGTGCCCGGGCGGTAGTATAATAGTTCTCATATCGCGCGTGGTCCCATCGCCCCTCGGTCCCCACGGTCAGTTCCCCGCGCGGCAGCTCCCAGGTGAGCGCGCTGGTGAGCCCCGAGCCGTACCGCATGTCCTCCTCCTCGGTCTGGCTCCCGGTGCCCTCGAACGCGCCCCCCGCCGGCGGGATGGTGAGAAAGAGCTGCCACCGCCCCTGGGTGGCGTACACGGTGGTGCGCCAGAGCATCGAGCCCGCGATGTACCGGAGACTCACCCGCTCCTGCGCGCGCCGCTTGAACCCACCGTCGGTGGGGTTCGACACCACGCCGTAGTCGTGCCGCGCGAATTCGTCGGCGCTCAGAAACCCGGGCGAATTCCACCCCGCGCCGTACAGCTCGGTGCCCGCGTCCACCGACCACCCGCCCCCCAGCTCGTGCACCACGCGCCCGTGCCCTTGCAGCAGGTTGTACACGCCGTTGGGCCGGAACCCGTCGTCGTGCTGGTAGTGCACCCCGAAGACGCCGCCCCCGCGCGCGCCGTGATCGAACCCGGTCATGAGCGTCGTGCTCGCGTCGCCGTACGACCCGGCGCGCGCCGAGATCTGCGAGCCGTCGAGCCGGTCGATGGTGTGCACGTTCACCACCCCGGCCATCGCGAAGTTCCCGAACAGCGGGCTCGTGGGGCCGCGAATCACGTCGATGCTCTGCACGGCCTGGGTGAACAGCTCGCTGAAGTCGTTGTACCCCTCGGAGTGCCCGTTGATCGGCTCGTTCACCGGCACGCCGTCGACCCACAGCGCCAGATCGGTGGAGTGGTCGGAGCTGAAGCCGCGCAGCGACGCGTCGGACGCGAACCCCGGGCCCTGCCCCTGCTGGTGCACCTCGATCCCGGCGGTCTGCCGCAGCAGGTCCCACGTGCTGTTGGCCGGCGTGGTGTTGATGGCCGACGCCGACACGTGGGTCACGGTCGCCGGCTGGCGGCGGTCGATGGGCGCCGCCACGATGTTCACGGAATTGAGACTCCGCACCGCCCGGCGCGCCGAGTCGGCGCGGACGGAATCGGGCGATGTCTTCTGTTGGGCAACGAGCAGGGTTGGGCACGCCACGAGGGCGAGCACGCAGGCGATGCGGCGCATGCAATCTCCACACGAATTGACGGACGACGCGTCCGGCGACTCCGGGCGCGGTGCCGCGCGCGCACGCGCGGCGTTCAGTCAGGCGGTGTGGAGCGCCGGTGGCCCGATGGACGGGGGCTGGAGGTACGCCGTCGCGGCGGCGACGGGGCGCCACGCGAGATCCGGCGGCAGCACGAGCCGGCGCAGTGCCTCGAGCGGAGCGGTCGCGATCGACGGCGCCGGCACGGTGGCCAGCGCCGCGCAGCCGCAGCACAGCCCCATGCACGTGCAATGCACGGGCGCGGCGGGGGTGGGCGCATGCGGCGCCCCGGACCCCTGCATCACCGCCGGCGCCGGCGCCATATCGGCCATGCCGGGCATCGCCATGCCGGGCATCGCCATCCCGTGCGTCGCCATGACGGCACCGGGCCCGTCGTGCATCGGACACGCGTCCACCCCGCCCACGTCGAGCGAGAGGGCCACGAACCAGAGCGCGAAGGCAAGCGCAGAGAATCGGAACGCCGGATGGCGACGCATGTCACCCAATGTAACGCGCGATCCGGCCGTCCACATCCGCACGTGTCCCGCGTGACTGCGTCATGGTAGATTGTGGCGTCCCGCCACCCCGCCATGGTCGATCCCATCCCGTTTTCCGCTCTCGAGACGCCAGTCCCGCTGGTCGACCTCGACCGTCTCGCCGCCAATCTCGACCGCGCGGCGGACTACGCGCGCCTCCACGGACTCTCGCTCCGCCCGCACGTGAAGACGCACAAGGCGCCCTGCGTGGCCACGGAGCAGATCCAGCGCGGCGCGGTGGGGCTCACCTGCGCCACACCCTTCGAAGCCGAAGTCATGGCCGCGGTGAGCGGCGACCTGCTCGTCGCCTATCCACCCGTCGGCGCGCCCCGCGCCCGGCGCCTCGCCGCGCTCCCCGGCCACGTGTCCCTCACGGTGGCGCTCGACTCGGCGCGCGCCATCGACGATCTGCACGCGGCCGCGCGGGCCGCCGGGCGGAGCGTGGGCGTGTTGGTCGAGCTCGACCTGGGGATGCATCGCGTGGGCGCGCAGACGGCGGACGACGCCGTGGCCCTCGCCCGCGCAGTGATCGCCCGGCCGCCCCTGGCCTGGCGCGGCATCGCGTTCTACCCCGGTCACATTAGAGAAAACATATCGTCGCAGGATGCCGCGATTGCCGCGCTCGGCGCCGCGCTCGGCTCGGCCCTCGACGCATTTCGCCGCGCGGGGCTCGACCCCGACGTGGTGAGCGGGGGCTCCACGCCGACGCTCTGGCGCACGCACGAGATCCGCGGCGTCACGGAGTTCCGCCCCGGCACCTACGTCTACAACGACTGGACCACGGTGAACGTCGGCGCCTGCGCGTGGACCGACTGCGCGCTCACGGTGCTCGCCACGGTCGTCAGCACGGCGGTGCCGGGCCAGGCGGTGATCGACGCCGGCAGCAAGGCGCTGGGCCGCGAACCGCTGCGCGGGGCCGACGGGCGCGGATTCGGCGCCCTGCTCGAGCACCCCGAGGTGGCGGTGGCGTCGATGTCCGAGGAACACGGCATCCTGGACCTCTCGCGCAGCTCCTGGCGCCCCGAGGTGGGCGACCTGGTGCGCGTCGTGCCGAATCACGCGTGCATCGTCACGCACCTCCACGACCTGGTCTACGGCGTGCGCGACTACAACGTGGAAACCAGCTGGCCGGTGGTCGCCCGCGGGCGGGGACAGCAGGCGCTCGTGTAGCCGGGGGTCGTGACGTTCCCCACCTGCGGCGCCGCGCGCCGCATGGCATCTTACAGGGCATGAGACCTCGCCTTCGCGCGCCCCTCGCGGCGCTCGCCATCGCCGCCGCCGGCACGATCGCCCTCCCGGGGCGCGCCGCGGCGTGGAATCCCACGGGCCACCGCACGGTCGCCGAGATCGCGTGGGACCACATGACGCCGCTCGCCCGCGCGCGCGCCGTCGACCTGTTGCTCCACGGCCCGTCGCTCGCCGGACTCGCGTCGCTGCGACCCACGTCGGGCACCGACGCCGAGCGCGACCGCGCGCTGTTCCTGAACGCGGCCACGTGGGGCGATCTCATCCGCGATCGCAACCAGCCCTGGTTCGCCTACAACCGCCCCAGCTGGCACTACGCCGATTTCTACTGGGACCTGGTCGACGGCCGGCCGCACGACATTCCGGGCACCGGCCCCGACTCCGTGAACGCAGGCGAACGCATCGTGGACTTCCGCGCCGCGCTCGCGAACCCCGACGTCCCCGATACCGCGAAAGCCGTGGACCTGGCCTGGCTGCTGCACCTGGTGGGCGACATTCACCAGCCGCTGCACTGCAGCTCGCGCGTCACCGCGCAAAGCCCGCTCCCGCGCGGCGACATGGGCGGCAACGCGTTCACGCTCGACGATCACCATCGCCTGCACGGCTACTGGGACGACATCCTCGACGAGGGCATCGCGCGCGAGCCGGGCGAGGACTCCATCGCGTACGCGACGCGTCTCGCCTCGCGCATCGAGCATCTGCATTCGCTCGCGGCGCTCGCCGACCCCGCCGCCAGCACGGACGTGGCCGGATGGGAGCACGAGGGGCTGCAACTCGCGCAGACGCTCGTGTACCGCAACGTCACCGAGGGCGAGCGTCCCTCGGCGGCCTACCAGACCGAAGCGCTCAGCGTCGCCGAGCGGCAGATCGCGCTGGCCGGCTACCGGCTCGCCGACCTGCTCAATGCAGCGCTGAAGTAAGCGGCTCGGGCTCCGGCGCCGCGTCGTGCGGCGCCGCCCCCTCGGTCATGCGCCGGTAGTCCTGCCACTCGTCGTGGTCGATGCGGCGCGCCGGCGCGCCGCCCCACCGCTCGCGCGGTCCCACGCGCGTGCCGGGCAGCAGCACCGCGTGCGCGAGCACCGTCGCGCCCTCGCCCACCACGACGTCACCCATCACCGTTGCCTTCTCGCCGATCGTGGCGCGGGTCTCGATCACCACCGGCGCGATCACCAGACGCCCCGCGCCGCCGTAGTGCGCGAACAGGTGCGCGCTTCCGCCAATCGACACGTCGTCGCCCAGCGTGATCATCGACACGTCCGTGAAGTTCTCGGTCGCGATGCGCGGCCGGCGCCCGATGCGCATTCCCATCGCGCGGAGAAACCACACGCCAATCGGCGTTGGCGTCACGAAGGGCAGAAAGGTGTACCGCACCAGGTAGAAGAGCGCGTTGTGCAGGTACCACGGCACGGCTGCGGCGGTGAAGAATCCGCCCTCCGACGGGCGAATGCGCGTGGGGAGCACGAAGTTCAGCACGGGCACCACGAGCAGCAGCGCGAATCCCCACACAAAGAGCGCGATCCCCGCGCCCACCCCCAGCACCGGCCAGCGAATCCATGAGCCCCAGTGCCAGAGCGCCGGCGCCGCCCACGCCGCCGCGAACAGCACGGGCGCCAACGCCAGCCCCACCGCCGTGGCGCCCAGCAGATACACGACGATGACGGCGGCCGCGTAGCTCGCGCCGCTGAACCGGCGCACGAACCGGTCCACGGCGCCCGTAGTTGGCGGGTTCTCGGCAGGGTCGAAAAAGCGCACGAGTCGAAGTTGAACTCCCCCCGTGCCGCCGCTGCCGGGAAACGGGCACGAACCTTGTCGGGAAGCGCCGGACAGGGGTGCGGACGCGTCCGCACCGCTTTCCGGCATTCCACGGACTGATCGCATCCCCATGGGAGGCCACTCTTCAGAGCGTGTGCAGAACCCTACCCGCCCCGATGTGAGGTTGCCATGCGCGCCCGAGACCTGATGACCCCCAATCCGACCGTCGTGACCGCCGAAGACTCCATTCCCAAGGCCGCACAGCTCATGCGCAATCTTGGCGTGGGGATGCTGCCGGTGGTGGACGATCTGACCAGCCGCCGCCTCATCGGCGTGCTCACCGACCGCGATATCGTGGTCCGCTGCATCGCCGACCACGGCCGCTCGCACTGCCGCGTGCGCGACCACATGAGCGGCACGCCGCTCGTGTCGGTGAACGAAGACGCGTCGGTGGAGGACATCGGCCGGCAGATGGAACAGTTCCGCGTGCGCCGCATGCCCGTGGTCGCGCCCGACCTGCGCGTCATCGGCGTGATCACGCAGACCGACCTCGTGCGCCGCGTCGGTCACGACGATCCGGCGCTCGTGCAGGAAATCATCGAACGCGTCGCCACCCCGGGCGCGCTCACCCACTGAGGCGGCCGCTTCGCCGCGAGAGACTTTCCAGCGCCGCCTTGCGGCGAGGAGCTTCCGATGAAAACCGACATGCAACTCCAGCGCGACGTGATCGAGGAGCTCGCCTGGCAGCCGAACGTCCGCGAGACCGAGATCGGCGTGGCCGCGCGGAACGGAGTGGTCACGCTCTCCGGATTCGTCGATTCGTACGCGCAGAAGTACGCCGCGGTGAAGTCCGCCGAGCACGTGCACGGGGTGCGTGCGGTGGCCGACGACCTCACGGTCCGGCTGCCGAAGTCGTTCATGCGCTCCGACACCGACATCGCCCACGCCGCCGTATCGGCGCTCAAGTGGGACGTCGAGGTGCCCGACACGCGCATTCAGGTGCTCGTGGACGACGGCTGGGTCTCGCTCGACGGCGCGGTGGATTGGCAGTTCCAGCGCGCGGCCGCCGAGAAGGCCGTGCGCTACCTCACGGGCGTGAAGGGCGTGATCAACCGCATCTCGGTGCAGCAGCCCAAGATTTCGGCGTACGAGGTCAACCAGCGCATCGAGGAGGCGCTCAAGCGCAGCGCGGCCATCGAGGCCGACCGCATTTCGGTCGAGGCGCGCAACGGCAAGGTGACGCTGCGCGGCACCGTGCGTTCATGGGCCGAGCGCGAGGACGCCGAGCGCGCCGCGTGGGCCGCCCCTGGCGTGAGCGAGGTGGATGATGAGATCGCCGTGGCCTTCTGACCGCGGCGATCTTCTCGGCCCCAGATTCGTCGACCGGCACGACGCCGGCCGGCAACTGGCCGAGCACCTGCGCGCCTACGCGCACGAGCCCGGGCTGATCGTGCTCGGACTCCCGCGCGGGGGCGTGCCCGTCGCCTACGAGGTCGCGCGCGCGCTCGGGGCGCCCCTCGACGTGTTCGTGGTGCGCAAGCTGGGCGTGCCCGGTCATGAAGAATATGCAATGGGCGCCATCGCCAGCGGCGGCATCCGGGTGGTCAACCAGGAAGCCATGCGACAGCTCCAGCTCACTGCGGCCGATCTCGACCGCGTGGAGCGCGACGAGCGCCGTGAGCTGGAGCGGCGGGATCGCCTGTATCGCGGCGACCGGCCGCACGCCGATCTCGCGGGGCGCACGGTGTTGCTCGTGGACGACGGACTCGCGACCGGATCGACGATGCTCGCCGCCGTCGAAGCCGCGCGCACGCGCGGCCCGCGGCGGATCATCGTCGCCGCCCCGGTGGCGCCGCCCGATACCCGCGAGGCGATCCGCCGCGCCGCCGACGACTGCGTCTGCGTCCACACCCCCGACCCGTTCTACGGGGTTGGCGTGTGGTACGCGGACTTCGATCAGACCACCGACGAAGAAGTGCAGCGGCTGCTGGCTGCCGTCGCCGAGCCGCCCGCGCCGGCGGGCGCGGAACGCTGACCGGCTTCGCAAGGAGAACGTCCCCATGTCCATCGTCGCACGCGCCAGCCTGCCGCAGCTCATTCACGACTCGGCGCATCCGCTCACCGGCACGCCCGGCGACTTCGAGCC
>JAGWRB010000240.1 GCA_028876725.1 Gemmatimonadota bacterium | reverse complement strand
GTGGAGCGCGCCGAGCGCGTGGAGCTGGAGCGGCGCGAGCGGCTGTACCGGGGCGCCCGCGGCCCGCTCGCGTTGCACGGGCGCACGGTCATTCTCGTGGACGACGGGCTGGCCACCGGGTCGACGATGCTCGCCGCGGTGGCCGCCGTCCGCAGCCAGGAGCCCGGGCGCGTCGTGGTCGCGGTGCCGGTGGCCTCGCCCGAGGCGTGCGAGGCGCTCGCCCGGCGCGCCGACGCGTGCATCGCCGTTGCGCAACCCGACCCGTTCTACGGCATCGGGCTGTGGTACCACGATTTCACCCAGACCACCGACGACGAGGTGCGCCGGCTGCTCGCCGCGCGCGCCGCGCCCGAGCCGGCGGCCGCTCACCACTGACCGCATTCGGAGGGCCGGGCGATGCCGACCACCATTCGCGCCACGCTGCCCCAGCTGCTCCAGGACCACGCGCACCCGCTCGTCGGCGGGCCCGAGGACTTCGAGCCCCTCCTCGAGCGCATCGGCGACGCCCCGTACGTGCTCATCGGCGAGGCCTCGCACGGCACGCACGAGTTCTATCGAATCCGCGCCGAGATCACCAAACGGCTGATCACGGAGCGCGGCTTTTCCGGCGTGGCCGTGGAAGCCGACTGGCCCGACGCCTACCGCGTGAACCGCTACGTGCACGGCGCGAGCGACGACGCCGACGCGACCGAGGCGCTCTCGAGCTTCGTGCGCTTCCCGCAATGGATGTGGCGGAACGCCGACGTGCTCGATTTTGTGGGCTGGCTGCGCGCCTACAACGACACCAGGAGCCACCCGCACGACAAGGTCGGCTTCTACGGCATGGATCTCTACAGTCTCCACGCGTCGATCGACGCCGTGCTGGCCTACCTGCGGCGCGTGGATCCGGAAGCGGCGGAGCGGGCGCGCGAACGCTACGCGTGCTTCGATCAGTATGGATCGGACCCGCAGTCCTACGGCTACGCCACCACCGCGACGCTCGCGCCGTCGTGCGAGGCGGAGGTGATCGCCCAGCTCGTGGAAATGCAGCGTCTGGCCGGCGCCCACGCGCGGCGCGAAGGCGCGCTGGCCGCCGACGAGCAATTCTTCGCCGAACAGAACGCGCGGCTGGTGGCCAACGCGGAGCGGTACTATCGCGCCATGTTCGGGAGCCGCATCTCGAGCTGGAATCTGCGCGATCTGCACATGGCCGAAACGCTCGACGCGCTGGTCGCCTTCCTGCGTCCGCGCGTGCAGACGCCCAAACTGGTCGTGTGGGCCCACAACTCGCACCTCGGGGACGCCCGCGCCACCGAACTCGGGCGTTCAGGCGAGCTGAACGTCGGCCAGCTCGTGCGCCAGCGCCACAAGGAGCAGGCGGTGCTCGTGGGGTTCAGCACCTACGACGGCACGGTCACGGCCGCGTCCGACTGGGACGAGCCCGCCGAGCGCAAGCTTGTGCGTCCAGGCCTGCGCGGCAGCTACGAGGCGCTGTTTCACGAGGTGGAGCATCAGAATTTCCTGCTCTTCCCGGGGCGCACTCCGCAGCTCCGGCTGGCGCTCGACCACGCGCGGCTGCAGCGCGCCATCGGCGTGATCTATCGCCCCGATACCGAGCGGCAGAGCCACTACTTCCACAGCCGGCTGCCGGGGCAGTTCGATGCGGTGCTGCACTACGACCGCACCCGCGCGGTGGAGCCGCTGGAACGCACGGCGGTGTGGGAGCACGGGGAGATGCCGGAGACGTACCCGTCGGCGTTGTAATACGAACAGTGGGCAGTGGGCAGTGGACAGTGCACCGTCAGCCGGGAGTCCATTATGACAGTTCTCGACAGTCACGTTCGGCTTCCCGTCGGCCACGTCACGCTCGACGGCGATCTCTCCGTGCCCAACGGCGCCACGAGTCTCGTGCTCTTCGCCCACGGGAGCGGCAGCGGCCGCCTGAGCCCGCGCAACGTGCAGGTCGCGCGCGGCCTCCAGGAGGCGGGCCTCGCCACCCTGCTCTTCGACCTGCTCACGCAGGACGAGGGCGCCGAGGATGCGTTCACGGGGCACCTGCGCTTCGACATCGACCTGCTCGCCCGCCGCTTGATCGGCGTCACGGATCTGCTCGCCGGCGGCTTCGGCGGCCGGCACTGGCGCATGGGGTATTTCGGTGCCAGCACGGGCGCGGCCGCGGCGCTCATCGCGGCGTCGCTCCGCCCCGATGCAATTCAGGCGGTGGTGTCGCGCGGCGGACGTCCCGACCTCGCGGGGAGCGCGCTGTCGGCGGTGCAGGCCCCCACCCTGCTCATCGTGGGCGAGTTCGACCGCGTGGTGATCGACCTCAACCGTGACGCCTTCGAGCGGCTCTGGTGCGTCAAGCGCCTCGACGTCGTCCCGCGCGCCACGCACCTGTTCGAAGAGCCGGGCGCGCTCGAAGAAGTCACGCGTCTCGCGCGCGGCTGGTTCGAACACTACCTGCTGAAGCCCGCCGAGCACCGCCCCACCGCGGCGGTCTGATCCCGGACGTGTGGAACCCCCGTGGCGGACTGCGTACCGCCCCGGGGGTTCGCGACGCTGGTATGCGCCAAGGTTCGGTTCGGAATTGCGCACGGCCATGGCGCGCGCAATCGAGCCGACGGCTTCTTCCTTTCCGGACGGGACCGGAAAGTGTCTCCTGCCCTCATCGAGCAGCGGTTGTGGCCAGCGACTGCACAACCGTCGCGCCGGGCATGCCGCCCGTCGCGCCGCCCGCCGTCCGGCGTCCCGAAACGGAGAGCACGATCGTCGGGAATCCCGCCCCACCGATCGGAAACCAATCTGTCGTTTGGTCGTATGGCACGATGCCCGACTTTCCCTGATTATTTGTAGGGCAGTCGCCGTATTCACCCACCCGGACCCGATCTCATGAACCACTTCCCTCGCACGCTCGCCGTCGCCGCGGTCGCGGCGCTGCTGACACCCGCAGTCGCGCCAGCCCAAGGCGTCGAGCAGAAACCGCCCGCCATCGTCCCGCTGCCGTCGACGGTGTTGCCGCTCAAGCACGCGCCGGAGCCCACCACCGCGAACATCACGCCCGCGGATCTCATGACGCGCCTCTACATCTTTGCCGACGACTCGATGCAGGGCCGCGACGCCGGCACGATCGGCAATTTCAAGGGCACGACCTACATCGCCGGCGAACTCGCCAAAATGGGTCTCGTCCCCGCGGGAGACAGTGGCACCTACTTCCAGACGGTGCCGCTCAAGGAGCGCGCCACGGAACCGGCGTCGACGCTCTCGGCGGGCGGCGCCTCGCTGGCCTTCGGCACCGAATGGGCCTCGATGGCCACGCAGTCGGCCAGCAAGTCGGACCTGCCGGTGGTGTACGGCGGCCGCCTCGGCGATTCCAATGCGATGCTCTCGCCCGATCAGATGGCCGGCAAGTTCGTGGTCTTCACGCTCGGCCCGAACACGGCCTCGCTGCGCGCGATGATGGCCGGCAAGGGCGGCGGCCCGGCCGCCGTGGGCGTCATCGCGCCGGCCATGTACCTCGCCTACTTCAGCCAGCCGGCCGAGTTCGTGGACGATCCTTCGCAGCTTCCGCCCGCCGGCGGCCCGACGGTGCTGTTCGTCAGCGCCGAGGGCGCCGGCAAGTTCTTCGACCAGCCGATCGGCCAGCTCGCACCGGGCGCCGCCGGAAAACCGGCGTCGTTCGACGTGCGCGTCGACACGAAGCCGGTCGCATACCCCGCCCGCAACGTCGTCGGCATCATTCCCGGCAGCGACCCCGCGCTCAAGGGCGAGTACGTCGCCGTCGGCGCGCACAACGATCACATCGGGTTCAACCACACCCCGGTCGATCACGACTCCCTGCGCTTCTTCAATCACATCGTGCGTCCGCTCGGCGCCGACAGCCGCGCCGCCCAGGCCACCCCCGAGCAGATGGCCGAGGTGAACCGCGAACTCGCCGCCTGGCGGGCCGCGCACCCGGGCACCGCCCGGCTCGATTCCATCGACAACGGCGCCGACGACGACGGCTCGGGCACCGTGACCGCGCTCGAGATCGCGCAGAAGATCATGTCGCTCAACCCGCACCCCAAACGCTCGATGCTGTTCGTGTGGCACGTCGGCGAGGAAAAGGGGCTGCTCGGCTCCACCTACTTCACCGACCACCCCACCGTGCCGCGCGACTCGATCGTCGCCCAGCTGAACATGGACATGGTCGGTCGCGGCGACGCCTGGGACGTCACCGGCACGAACAAGACCGGCGG
>JAGWRB010000239.1 GCA_028876725.1 Gemmatimonadota bacterium | reverse complement strand
ATGGCCATCGCGATCATGGAGCGCTGCCGCATGCCGCCGGAAAGCTGGTGCGGGTATTCGCGCGCGCGCTCGTCGGGCGCCGGAATGCCGACACGGTCGAGCATCTCCACGGCGCGCTTCCACGCCTCGGCGCGCGAAGCGCCGGCGTGAATGCGCGCCACCTCGGCCACCTGGTCGCCCACGGTGAACACCGGGTTGAGCGCGGTCATCGGCTCCTGGAAGATCATCGCGACGCGATTGCCGCGAATGGCGCGCATCGCGCGCTCGTCCAGGGTAAGCAGATCGCGTCCCTCAAAGGCGATGCGGCTGCCGGCTTCGATGCGTCCAGGGGGCGCGACGAGACGCAGAATGGAGAGCGCGGTGACCGACTTGCCGCACCCCGACTCGCCGACGAGCCCCACCGTTTCGCCGGGCGCGATGGCGAGCGACAGCCCGTCCACGGCGCGCGCCACGCCGGCGGCGGTGTGAAAGTAGGTCCTGAGGTTCTCGATGGCGAGCAGCGGCTCACCCATGCGCCTGCTCCTGCGGCTCGGGGGCGGGATGCACGGGAAGCTGACGCGGATCGAGCACGTCACGCAAGGCGTCGCCGAGCGCGTTGAACGCGAGCACTGTGGCCACGATGGCCACGCCGGGGAAGATCACCGCCCACCAGGTGGTCACGAACTGCTCGGCGGCGTCCTGAAACATGGTGCCCCAGCTCGCCATGGGCTCGTGCACGCCGATGCCCAGGAACGACAGGCCGGCCTCGAGGACGATCACGTTGCCGATGGCGAGCATGCCGGCGACGATGACGGGCGCGAGCACGTTCGGCACCACGTGGCGCCAGACGATGCGCGTGGGCCGGGCGCCCAGGGCGCGGGCCGCGACCACGAATTCGCGGTCGCGCAGGGCGAGGGTCTGTCCGCGGACGATGCGGGCGACGTCGAACCAGCCGGTGAGTCCAATGAGAAGCACGAGCGCGGCGACGGGCACCGGCGACCAGAGCGCGAGCACGGCGATGAGCATGAGCACGCGCGGAATGGAGAGCAGGGCGTCGATGACGCGCATCATCACGGCGTCCACCACGCCGCCGGCGTAGCCGGCTACGGCGCCGTACACCGTGCCCACGGTGGACGACACGAGCACGGCCAGCGCGGCGATGGAGAGCGACAGGCGCGCCCCGTAGAGAATCCGCGTCCAGACGTCGCGGCTGAACCGGTCGGTCCCGAATGGGTGCGCCCACGACGGGGGCAAACTCTTGAGATCCACGATGCCGAGCTGCTGCCACGGATGGTAGCGCGTGAGCCAGGGGGCGAAGAGCGCGGCCGCGACGAACAGCGCGATCACGCCGAGCGCGGCGCGCGCGCCCGGAGCGTGCCAGAGCGCGCGCCGCCGCGGCCAGCCTGGCGTGTCAGTCGACACGAAGCCTCGGGTCGGCGATCGCGTAGGCCATGTCGGCCAGCAGATTGCCGGCGATGACGAGCACGGTGCTCACGAGCACGCCGGCCAGCACGAGCGGATAGTCGCGCAGGCCGATCGCGTTCACGATGAGCCACCCCATGCCCTGCCAGGCGAACACCTTCTCCACGAACACCGAGCCGCCGAGCAGGGCGGGGAGCGAGAGCCCGAACAGCGTGATCGTGGGAATGAGCGCGTTCCGCAGCACGTGGCGCCGCAGCACCTGCCGCTCGGGGACCCCCTTGGCGCGCGCCGTCCGCACGAAGTCGAGCGGCAGCACCTCGAGCAGCTCGTTGCGCTGAAAGCGGGCGATGGATGCGGTGGTGAGCAGGACGAGCGTGAGCGCGGGGAGGATGAGATGCCGCACGCGATCGACCAGGGCCGCGCCTGGGGTCATGTATGCGTGCATGGTCATATCCACCGGAAATCCGGCGGGCAGCACGGGCAGCCAGTACGCGAACGCGAGCAGAAGCACGAGGGCCAGCCAGAAGTCGGGCACCGAATAGAAGAACAGTGCGACGCGCCCTGCCCACCGCGCCCGCCGCTGGCCGTGGTGCGCCACCTGGTACAGCGCGAGCCCCACGCCGAGCAGGAACGACAGCGCAACGGCCACGCCCATCAGCAGCAGCGTGCGCGGCAAAGCGTTCGCGAGAGCGTCGCGCACGGGTTCGTGCATGGAATGCGAATACCCGAGATTCCCGCGCGCGACGTTGCCGAGCCAGAGCAGATACTGCGTTCCAAGCGGCCGGTCATAGCCGAACTGCGCGCGCCAGTGGGCGCGCACCGCTTCGGTGACGTTGGGCGCGTCGAAGCCGAACGGATCGCCGGGCGCGGCGTGGACCAGAATGAAGGCGAGCGTGGCCACCAGCCAGACCACGACGACGGCCTGCCCCAGCCGGGCGGCGACGCGGCGCCCCACGCGTCAGGGCTTCGGCGCGCCGAGGCCGATGCGATCGCGGGGGATCCGCGCGTCGGCCGGCACGGTCCAGTCGGCCAGATGCTGCCACCAGCCGTCGGCGCGCATCGCGGGCATGTGGAAGCGCGTGCTGATGATCCCGAACGACACGACGTCGTAGAGCCACACGCCGGGCGCGTCGTCGGCCACCGCCTGGTACGCGCGCGCGGCGTATGCCTTCGCCTTGGCGGGATCGAACGACGACGAGGCGCTGTCGAGCAGCGCGTCGAACGCGGGGCCGCGGTAGTGCAGGTAGTTGAATCCCGCGGGGGGCACCGCGGTGGAGCCCCAATTCTGCTTGGCGCCGCCGGCGTTCGGATCGGTGCCGTATCCCGCGAGCACGAGGTCGAAGTTGCCGGCGGTCTGCTTGGCGACGAACGACGGGAACTGCTCGGCGTCGATGTCCACCTTGATGCCGGCCTTGCGCAGAGCGTCCTGCACGAGCACGGCGTAGCTCATACGGAACGCGCTCGACGTCGGCACGAGGAGCCGCACGGCGAGCGGCTTCCCGTTCTTCGCGCGCACGCCGTTGGCGCCGGCCGCCCACCCCGCGGAATCGAGGAGCGCCGCGGCGTACGCCGGGTCGTAGGGCGGAAGGCGGAGCGAGGTGTCCGCCGTGGCGAGCGACGCCGGGAACGGGCCGTAGCCGATGGCGCCCCGACTGTCGAACACGTTGCGCAGCATCGCGCGGCGGTCGATGGCCATCGACAGGGCGCGACGGACGCGGACGTCGGCGAAGTACGGGCTGGGCTGGGCCGAGTGCGTCGCGTCGCGGAAGTTCATGCCGAGGAACACGTACTGCAGGCTGGGCCAGAGGAAGGGGCGAAGTCCGGCGTGCCCCGCGGCGGCCTTGAGCTGATCGGGGGTGGCGTTCTCGAGCATATCGGCGTCCCCGCTCAGGATCTGCGTGAACGCCGCGTTGTTGTCGGGCGAGATGGCCCAGATCACGCGGTCGAGGCGCGCCCGGCCGCGGTAGTTGCCGGTGTCGGCCACGATCTCGAGACGCGAGCCCGGCTCCCACCGCACGAACCGGAAGCGTCCCGAGCCCACCGGATGCCGCGCCGCCTCGGAGGTGGCGAGCTTCTCGGGGGGAATGGTGTCGAGCAGGTGCTGGGGCAGCACCCAGAGCTGGTACACGATGTTGAAGAACGACTCGGGCGTTTTGGCGTGGAACCAGGCGACGGCCGTGAGCGAGTCCTTCACCGAGACGGAGTCGACGTTGGTGAGGAGCGGCGCGACGGGCGAGCCGAGCTTGGGATTCTTGTAGAGGTCGAGCGAGAAGCGCACGTCCGCCGCGCGCACCGGCACGCCGTCGTGCCAGCGGGCGCGCGGGTCGATGTGGAACGCCACCGACATCGAATCCGGCGCCCACGTCCAGTGGTCGGCGAGCTGCGGCTTGAAGCCCTGATCGCCGATGGTCTGCATGCCGTCGCCGATTTCCGCGAGGTGATCGTAGAGCAGGTCGGCGATCTGGTGGCCGACGATGCTCACGGTGAGCGGCGGGAAGAGCACGTCGGCGTCGCCGGGCTCGGCGATCACCAGCGTGCCGCCGTCGGGCGCGGCGCCGGCGGCGGACGACGGTTCTCCGCGCCCGCAGGCGCCGGCGATCGCGAGGGTGGCCCAGCAGGCGAGGATGCGGCGGAAGTGCATGAGCGGCGGGTGGCGGCGAATGGTTGGACAACGATTGCGCGCGCACGGTGGCGCGTCAAGCAAATCTACCGTTTCCAGGTCCAATCTTCGCGACGGAATTCGTCACCGGCGCGGACCGCATCGTCACGCAGCGCGCCGTCGGCGCCGGCGTCGAGCGGCGCGGCCGCGGGATATTCCGCGCGCAACGCGTCGACGAGCGCCCGCGCCACGGAGGCGAACGACGGCGCGTCGCCGAGCACGCGCGCGAGCGTGGCGGCGGGGGGCGTGACCACCGCGCGCGGCGTCGAGAGCAGCCGGTCGATGAGACCCTGATCGTCGTGGAGGAGGATCGAACCGTGCTGGAGCAACGCGCCGTCGTGCCGCCACTGCGCGCTGCCCACGAGTTTGCGTCCGTTCACGACGATCTCGCCCGCGGCGGGCTCGTCGAAGCAGGGGGCGAGGCCCGGGGTTGGCGTGCGCGTCCTGGGGCCCGAGAGTTGCGCGGGCACGCCAAGCGAGCGCAGGGCGGCCAGGAGGAGCGCGTTGATGCGGTCGTAGGCGCCGCGGAGGGTGGCGTCGAACGCCTCGGGGGCGGTGACGCTGTACGTGACCTCGCGGTGGTGGAGCAGTGCCCGGCCGCCGGTGGGGCGCCGCACGATGTCGACGCCGAGATCGGCGGCCCGGTCCACGTCGTAGGCGCCGCGGGCGGTCTGGTTGCGGCCCAGGGAGAGCGTGGGTCGCCGCCAGGCGTAGACGCGGAGCACGGCCTCCCCGGTCCGCCGGGCGCGCGCCATCAAGGCCTGATCCCAGGCCATGTTATCGGCGCCGTCGAGCGGCTCCGAGACGAGGTACCGCCAGGGAATTGGTGCGGCGGCGGGGGCGGGTGCTGTGCCGGGCATGCCCTGAGAATAGCGGACGGGAGTTCGGATGGGGGAGGAGCGCCGCGTTGCGCCGGTGCATACCTTTAGCGCACGGACCTTCAACACGCCGACCATGACTCCGACCAAGAAACAGGCGCCCCCAGCGGCAGCCGACAGCTTCATACCCCGCCACATCGGCCCCAACGACGACGCGACCGCCGAGATGCTCGCGACCGTGGGCTACGACTCGCTCGACGCGTTCATCGACGCCGTGATTCCGGCCAACATCCGGCTGCGCAAGCCGCTCGCGATTCACGGCGAGTGGAGCGAGCAGGAAGCGCTGGCGTCGATGCGGCGCATGGCGCAGAAGAACCGGGTGCTGCGCTCGTACATCGGGATGGGCTACTCCGACACCTTCACGCCGCCGGTGATTCAGCGGAACATCCTGGAGAATCCGGGCTGGTACACGGCGTACACGCCGTATCAGGCCGAGATCGCGCAGGGGCGCCTCGAGGCGCTGCTGAACTACCAGACGATGATCATGGATCTCACGGGCATGGAGATCGCCAACGCGTCGCTGCTCGACGAGGGCACGGCGGCGGCCGAAGCGATGACCATGGTGCACGCGATCAAGGGCACCGAAGGGAAGCACCGCTTCTTCGTGTCGAGCGCCTGTCATCCCCAGACCATCGACGTCGTGAAGACACGGGCCGGGGTGCGCGGGATCGAGGTGGTCGTGGGCGACTTCCGGACCTTCGACTTCGCGGGGTCCGTGTTCGGGGCGCTCATCCAGTATCCGGCCACCGACGGCGCGGTGTACGACTACCGCAACTTCTGCGAGCGCGCGCACGCCGCGGGCGCTCTGGTGACCGTGGCCGCCGATCTGCTCAGCCTGGTGCTGCTGGCGCCGCCGGGCGAGTGGGGGGCGGACATCGTGGTGGGCAACTCGCAGCGGTTCGGCGTGCCGATGGGGTACGGCGGGCCGCACGCGGCGTTCTTCGCCACGCGCGACGAGTTCAAGCGGCAGATTCCGGGGCGCATCATCGGCGTCTCGCGCGACGCCGACGGCAAGCCGGCGCTGCGCATGGCGCTGCAGACGCGCGAGCAGCACATCCGCCGCGAGAAGGCGACGAGCAACGTCTGCACCGCGCAGGTGCTGCTGGCCGTGATGGCGGGCATGTACGCGGTGTGGCACGGGCCCAAGGGGCTCACGAACATCGCGCGGCGCGTGCACCGCTACGCCGCGATCCTGGCGGCGGGGCTCGAGCAGCTCGGGTACGCCGTGGCGCATGCCGAGTTCTTCGACACCGTGCGGGTGGACCTGCCGGCGCAGGGAGTGACCGCGCAGTCGCTGATGGACGCGGCGGTGAAGGCGGGGATGAACCTGCGCCGCCTGGGCGACCGGTCCATCGGCATCGCGCTCGACGAGACCACGACGGAGCAGGATCTGGCCGATCTCCTGGGCGTGTTCGCGGCCGGGAAGCCGGCGCCGGCGGTCGCGGCGCTCGCCGCGGGCGTGGACGACCGGTACGACGAGCGATTCGCGCGCACGAGCGCGTTCCTCACGCACCCGGTGTTCCACGCGCACCATAGCGAAACCGAAATGCTGCGCTACATGCGCACGCTGGAGTCGCGCGACCTGTCGCTCACGCACTCCATGATTCCGCTGGGATCGTGCACGATGAAGCTCAACGCCACGGCGGAGATGATCCCGATCACGTGGCCGGAGTTCGGCAGGCTGCACCCGTTCGCGCCGCGCGATCAGGCGGCGGGGTACACCGAGCTGTTCGAGCGGCTGAGCGCGGCGCTGTGCGAGATCACCGGCTTCGCCGCGGTGTCGCTGCAGCCGAACGCGGGCTCGCAGGGCGAGTACGCGGGGCTGATGACGATCCACCGCTATCATGCGGCGCGGGGCGAGGGGCACCGGAACGTGTGCCTGATTCCGCACTCGGCGCACGGCACCAATCCCGCGAGCGCGGTGATGGCGGGCATGCAGGTAGTGGTCGTGGAGACCGACGCCAACGGCAACATCAACGTGGCCGATCTCGAGGCCAAGGCGAAGGAGCACGCGCCGAACCTCGCGGCGCTGATGGTGACGTATCCGTCGACGCACGGCGTGTTCGAGACGGCGATCACCGACATCTGCCGCATCGTGCACGAGCACGGCGGCCAGGTGTATCTCGATGGCGCGAACATGAACGCCATGGTGGGGCTGGCACGGCCGGGCGACATCGGCGCCGACGTGTGCCACCTGAACCTGCACAAGACGTTCACCATTCCGCACGGCGGCGGCGGCCCGGGGATGGGGCCGATCGGGGTGGCGAAGCACCTCATGCCACACCTGCCGGGCAGCGTGGTCGTGGACGCCGGCAGCAATGGCGGCGCGGTGTCGTCGGCTCCGTGGGGAAGCGCGAGCATCCTGCCGATCTCGATGATGTACATCGACATGATGGGCGGCGAGGGGCTCGCGCTGGCCACCAAGATGGCGATCCTGAACGCGAACTACGTGGCCAAGCGGCTGGACGCGTACTATCCCGTCCTGTACAAGGGCGCCAACGGGTGCGTGGCGCACGAGTGCATCGTGGATCCGCGCGCGCTCAAGACGTCGGCGGGGGTCGAGGCCGAGGACATCGCGAAGCGGCTCATGGACTATGGGTTCCACGCGCCCACGCTGTCGTTCCCCGTGGCCGGCACGCTGATGATCGAGCCCACGGAGAGCGAGCCCAAGGCCGAGCTCGACCGGTTCTGCGATGCGCTGATCGCGATTCGCGAGGAAGTCCGGGAGATCGAGAACGGGAGCGCCGACCGGGCCGACAATCCGCTGAAGCACGCGCCGCATCCGGCGCAGCGAGTGGTGGCCGACGCGTGGCCGCACCGGTATTCGCGCGAGCGCGCGGCGTATCCGGTGGCCTGGGTGCGCGAGCACAAGTTCTGGCCGGCGGTGGGGCGGGTGGAAAGCGCCTATGGCGACCGGAATCTGGTGTGTGCCTGTCCGCCGATCGAGGAGTACGAGCTCCAGTTGACGTCGAACAGCTGACGGCGCCCTGCACACCACCGACTGCCCACTGCCCACTGCCCACTCGGCGGTGGGCGGTGGGCAGTTATTCTACTCTCCTAAATGCGCCTTGTACGCCGCGGCGTTCAGCAGCCCGGCCTTCTGCGACGCGTCGCTCACGCGAATCTTGACCATCCAGCCGTCGGTGTAGGGCGTGGTGTTCACGAGCGCGGGCTCGCCGTCCAGCCGGCTGTTGACCTCCACGACCTCGCCGGCAACGGGAGAAAACAACTCGGAAACGGCCTTCACGGCCTCGATGGTGCCGAACACGTCGTGCTTGCCGAACGAGGCGCCGGGCTTGGGCAGCTCGACATAGACCACGTCGCCCAGCTCGCCCTGCGCATAATCGGTGATGCCGACCGCGACCACGTTGGGGTCGTCGGTGGCCTTCACGTATTCATGATCTTCTGTATAGAGCAGATCCTGCGGAATCTCGGACACGGGGGCTCCCGGCTCGGGGATATTGGTGCGCGCAGTCTATCCGGCGGCGCGCCGCGTTGTCAAGGAACGCCGGCGGCGCGCCGGGCGTCGGCGGCCGCGCGCAGCGACGCCCAGACGGCGTCGACCTGATGCGCCAGCTCGTCGAGCGTGCCGGCGTTGTGGATCACCAGGTCGGCGCGCGCGCGCTTGAGTTCCGACGGCATCTGGGCCGCGATCATTGCCATGGCCTCGGAGGCCGGCACGCCGCGTTCGCCCACCACCCGCTCCAGCCGCAGCGGCCGCGGCGCGTCGACGAGCACGACCATGTCGAATTCGTCGACCATCTTTTTCTCGAACAGCAGCGGAATGTCGCACACCACGATCCGATCGCCGCGCGCGCGGGCCTCGGCCACCGCCGCCTTGCGCCGCTGCTCCACGGCCGGGTGGACGATGCGGTTCAGCGCATCGAGCTGCTCGGGGTCGCTGAAGACCACGCCGCGCAACGCCCCGCGATCGAGGCTGCCGTCGGGCTGCAATACGGCGTCGCCCCACTGTTCGACGATGGCCGCCAGCGCCGGGGTGCCCGGTTCGACGGCCAGCCGCGCCAGTTCATCGGCGTCGATGATCGTCGCGCCGCGCTCGGCGAGCATCCGGGCGACCGTGGACTTTCCGCTGGCGATGTTGCCGGTGAGACCGACGAGGAGCATGGCGCGCGCGCACTCCGATGGGTGACGGGTCCCGATTGAGGCCAAGCTAGGCTGGACGACGTGGAGCGTCAACGCGGGCCGTGTTCGGGATCCATCCGGACTCGCGCGCCGCCACGCCCTGGGGGTTCCCAGGTGCCTGCACGACAACGAGTTGGCCGATCTCTAGATCAACAAATCGGCCTGGTCTTCGTCGCGGCGCGGCACCTGGTGGCAGGCCCGGCACCGGGCCTCGTACGCCTCGGCACCCCCCACCATGATCGTGGGGGAGCTGTAGAGCGCGGGCTTGCCGTCGATCAGCCGCTGGTTCCGGCTGGCCGGGTGGCCGCAGCGCACGCAGATCGCGTGCAGCTTGTCCACGATCTCGGCCACCGCCATGAGCTCGGGCATCGCGCCGAACGGCTCACCGCGAAAGTCGGTATCCGTGCCGGCCACGATCACGCGCTTGCCGCGTGCAGCGAGGTCGGTGGCCAGCGACACGACGCGCTCGTCGAGGAACTGCGCCTCGTCGATGGCCACGACGTCGGTGTCCACGTGGACACGCTCGGCGATCTGCGCGGCGGTATCCACGGGGATGGCTTCGGTGGTGCGGCCGTCGTGGCTCGAGACCTTGAACACGCCGGCGTACCGCCCGTCGAGATGCGACTTGAATACCTGCACACGGCGCTTGGCGATCGCCGCGCGGCGCACGCGCCGCAGCAGTTCCTCGCTCTTTCCGCTGAACATCACGCCGGCGATCACCTCGATCCAGCCGCCGCGCGCCGTGAAGTACGTATCCGACGTCACCGATTCCTGTCCTCCCTGTTGCGAGGGCCGCGCGGGGCGTTTCCGCGCGTGGGGCGCTGCTCCCGGCGTCCGCGATCCGGACGGTCCTCCCGCCGGCCGCGGTCCGGGCGTTCCTGGTCGAGCCGAGCTACAATTTGCCGCCCGCGAAGCGTGACGCCAGTCAGCTTTTCGGCCACCGTCGCGGCGACGGCGTCGGGCACCTCGACCAGCGCGTGGCGATCGCGCAGCTCGATGCGGCCCACGTCGGCGCCCGTGAGGCCGCCGACGTTGGCGATCGCGCCCACGAGGTCGCCGGGGCGAATGCCGTCGGTCTCTCCCACGTTGAGGAACAGTCGCGCCATCTTCGGCGCCGACGCGGGGCGTGCCGTGGCCGCGCGCGCTCGCTCGGCCTCCAGCAGACGCACCGCCGCGGCGGCGATCTCGATGCCGTCGAATTCGGCCAGCAACGGTTCCAGCGCCAGCACCTCGCGGGCGAAGGCGCCGGCGGCGAGTTCGGTGCGCAGCTCGTCGCGCAGGCGGGCCTCGCGCGCCCGCGCCCGCGCCGCGGGCTCAGGGAGGACGAACGGATTCGCGACGCCGCCCGCGAGTTCGCGCAGCGCCGGGATCTGCCGTGGCTGCACGAGCGCGATCACCTGGCGCGCCGCATGGCCGGCCAGCGCCTCGTGCAGCTCCGCGCGCGTGGCGGGCGCGTCGTAGAGCACGAGCACCTCGACGTCGGCGTCGAGCGCGGCGCCGGCGCGGATGGCGCCGCCGTCGACGTACCCCATCGTGCGCAGCGTCGTGCCGGCGTTGAGATGCGACTGCGGGCCGCGCGTCCACACGAAGGCCGTCGCCGGATCGGCTTCATCGAGCACGCGCCGGAGCGCCGCCGGCCGGGATGCGTCGGGTCCCGAGACGAACTGCATCGGCACCGCCGCGACCTCGCTTGCGGCGGGGAGCACGCGGCGCGCGCGCCGCGCGTAGCGCTCGATCAGCTCCTCCACCGCCGGCGTGATCGCGCGGACCACGATCGTGCGCGCGGCGTCCTTCGGGAGCTCGGCGAGCAGCGCTTCGAGCGCCGGTGCGTGCGCGGGGAGATCCTGGTCGAGCCAGGCGAGCACGAGCTGCTTCACGCCGGCGGGCTTGAGCGCGCTGCGCTGGAGGAGTCCCACCAGCACCTCCGGGGATCCGGCGACGATGGCGGGCGTGGCGGCGCTCAGCGCGCGCGCGGCGCGCGCCGCCGACGTGGCCGCCAGCGCGCGGAACTGCCCGTTGGCCAGCGATTCCGCGGCGGCGGCGAGCGCCATCGCGGCTTCGGCGTCTTCGGAGACGATCAGGAGCTGCGGCCCGGCCGCGTCGGGCGCCAGCCGGTCGAGCGCCGGGGTGAGGAACGAGGCCGCCCGCGACGCGTCGGGGGGCAGTACGAATGCCGCATTCACCCCGCGGGTCACGCCCGCGGGCTCCAGTCCTTCCTGTTCCACAGTTCCTCACCAGGTTCGGGGCGGCGCGCGGCCGCGTTGTCAAAATCGTGTAGGCGAAACATACCCTGTTCCGGCGCCGGTGGGGTCGGGCGTTTCGGCGGTCCGGCCCGGGCAGTATGTTTGCAGCGGCCTGCCGGCTGCGCTGCAATCGCATGACGTGGCCGGCGGGAATTCGGGCCTGCGTTCTCGCGTCGCGGCCCGAAATTGGCGCATCGCCAAGCAGGAGAGCGGACGTGAACATTGCCGTGCAGCTCGGGCCCCGGGACGGGGCGCCGGCCAGCGTGACCTACCGGTGGGATCCCGACACCGACATTCTCTCGGCGCAGGTGCGCCCGGGACCGGCCGGCGGCGCGAGCGGGTCGGTGGAGGTCGAGGGCTCCGACGGGTCGTGGATCATTCTCGATCTGCAGGACGAATGCATCGCCGGGATCGAAATCGCCGTCTGGCCCGAGGTGAGCAAGCGCGCGTCGCTCGCCGCGCCGGGAGCCGTGCGTGAGGTGTCGGTGCGGGTGCCCAACGCTCCCGATGCCGACGTGCTCACGTCGCTGGAGGTCGAAACGCCCATCGCGGCTGAATCCGACCGGCAGGAGCGTATCTTTCACTTCCGGCTCGGCGGGCCGCGCGAGTGCACCGCCGTACGTGTGGCGCAGGATCTGCTGCTCGACGTCGACGCGGCCAACCGCGTGGCGGGCCTCTGGCTGCTCAACGTTCCACCCTTTCCCCAAGACCCGTGATCACGACCATCGTACTGATTCGCGTGGAGCCCACTCAGATTCCGAACGCGGCCAAGATGCTGGCCGGCGTGGAAGGGGTGGCCGAGGTGTACTCGGTGTCGGGCGATTGGGATCTCGTCGCCATCGTGCGCGTGCCGCAGTACGATCAGATTGCGCGCGTGGTGACCGAGGTGTTTCCCGCGGTGCCGGGGATTCAGCGCACGCAGACGCTCACCGCGTTCCGGGCCTACTCCAAGGGCGATTTGCAGCAGGCCTGGGACATCGGCGTCGAGTGACGGCCGGCCGTTGGCCGGCTAGCTTTCCCGCATGATCCAGGCCCCCGCATCCGCTCCGCCGGCGCCCGCCGAGCGGTGGCGGCTCGATCAGTTGCAGCGCGCGCTGGCCGGGGTCCTGCCCGATGCGTCGCTCACCACACAGGGCGCGCCGCTCGAACTCTCCGCTCCGTCGGACCCGCCGGTGCTCGCGGCGGCCGAGGTCGTGGAAGACGGCGTGCTCCGCGCGCACGCACCTGGCGCGGGCGACGAGCCGCCGTTCGTTGCGTTCCTCGACGGCACGCAGCGCAGCGATCTCGTGGGGCACGCGCCCGACGGGGTGCCCATCGTGAGCGGCACGGTGGCCGCCGTGGTGCGCGAATGGCGCGACGGACACGCGCGGACGTGGCGCCACGCGCGGCAGCAGCGGCTCTACGCGCCCCGCGCCGCCATGCCGCCGTCGGCCTGGGGGGCCATCGAGGCGCTGCGCCTTCCGGTCGTCGACACGTCCGCCGACGATCCCTCGCTGACCGACGCGCACCCGGCGGCCATGCGCGACGCGGCGCTCGAGCGCATTCAGCGCGATCGGGAGCAGGAGGAACAGCAGGTCGCGCATGCCTGGTGCTCCGAGCGTGACGAGGCGCTGTACGTCGACGGCGGACTGCGCGGCTCGGTGGTGCTGGCGCGGGCGTCGCAGCCCGTGGGCGTGATCAAGAGCCATCGCACGCTGTACGGCGACCGGGCCGCGCGACGCGTGGTGTTCGAGTTGCGCGCGGGCGAGCGGAGCAGCGTGTTCGTGGTGGCGTCGCCGAGCCGGGTGCCGGTGGCGAGCTGGTATCTGCGCCTGCGCGACCCGGCGGGGCACGATCCGCTGTGGGGGCTGGTGCGCGTGGAGGTGCGGCACGAGGCCGGGGCGTCGCGCGCGGCCATCATGCGGCGCGCCGACGCCGTATCGCGCCGGATCCTTGGCGAACGCATGCCCACGGCGCATCCCGACGCGCGGTGGGACACGATGGTGTACGGCATTCGCGACTGTGAAGCATTCCTCAAGGCCATGCCATGACCGAATCCCAGGTGCTCGGCCGCGTCGTCGCGACCGAACGCAAGCCCAACACGCCGCACGAGTTCT
>JAGWRB010000238.1 GCA_028876725.1 Gemmatimonadota bacterium | reverse complement strand
TGAGGTAGTCGGCGATTCCGGGGCCGGCACCCGACCCCTGCAACCCGACGCCGAATCGCACCGAGCCCTGCGGATCCATGTCGACGAGCAGGGTCTTCACGCCGCGGCGGGCGAATGCCGCGGCAATGTTGATGGCGGTCGTCGTCTTCCCGACGCCGCCCTTCTGGCTCACGACCGCGAGAATGCGCGACACCTAGACTCCGGCGTCCGGCGCGGCGCCGTCATCGTGCGCCGGGTGGGACCGGAGTTCAGTCAGCGTCTGACGGGCGTGCTCCACCCAGCGCTCGGTGTCGCCTCCGGCCGGCGCCTGCGAAAGGAAGGCGTCGAGGTGCTCGATGGCGCCCGACCGGTCGTCGCGCTTGAGCAGCAGGAACGCCAGTCCGTAGTGGGCCCCGGAGAGCTCCGGCGCCAGATCCAGCGCCTTGCGGTAACACCGGATCGCCTCTTCCAGGCGCTGCGTCCTGGAATAGGCGATGGCCATGTTTTGGAGAATCTTCGGGTCGTTCGGATGGTCTCGCAGGGCGAGGCGGTACGACGTCAGCGCCGCGTCGTAGTCTCCCTGACGCTCCAGCGCCAGCGCCTCGTTCAGATAGTCGAGTCGCTGCGGTCTGAGGTCGGATTTCGCTTTGCCGCCCAACAAGCGGCTCCACCAGGACATTCGGCGATTGGGGAGCTGGAGAGGGATGCGAGACGGGCGCACGCGTCGGTGCGCCGCCAGAGGGCAAACCTACCGATTGTGTCCACTTCGAGCAACGTCTGCGCCGTGGACCGTGCGCTTCCTGCGGACCGCTAAGCCAAGTACCTTCCGAAATCGCCGTCCGTTCCACCCTCAGGAGGCCCCCCATGTCGCCGCGCCGCACCACGGTCGAACCCTCGCAGGGGGTCTTCAACGTCGAATGGCCGCTCTTCGGCGAGCTCTCCCGCAGCCTCGCGCTCAAGGTGGCGCGCGACTACGACCCCGATATCGTCATCGGCATCGCCACGGCCGGCGTCGTGCCCGGGGCAGTGATCGCCGCGATTCTCGACGTCGAATTCCACTCGCTGCTGGTGAGCCGCCGCTACCACGCCGAGCACGTGCGCGAAACGCCCACGGTGTTCGGCCAGGTGCCGCCCGAGGTCCGCGGACACCGGGTTCTGCTCGTTGACGAGACCTGCGACTCGGGCGAAACGATGCGGCTCGCGGTGTCCGCGGTGGTGAACGCGGGCGCGTCGGAAGTGCGCACCGCGGTCGCCTTCCGCACGGGCGACTACGCCCCGGACTATCACGCGATCGCCACGCGGAGCACGGTCATCCTGCCGTGGGACCGCGAGGTGCTGGTAGACGGCGATCTGGTGCCGAACCCGCGCTACGCCGAGGCGCTGCGCGAGCTGTCCTGACCGGCGGCGGCCGCCGCGTCCTCGTACGGCACGCCGCGGCTCATGTCGTCGTACACCTGCTGGAGCGAGTCGGCGCTTCCCACCAGGAAGCGGCAGCGCGGCGCGCCCATGGAGCGGCACTCCACCTCCATCACCGCCATCGGCGTGCCCGCGAGCCGGCCGAAGAAGTCGGCGAACATTCCGGTGGTCAGGTGGCACCCGGGGAACTCCATGGCCGCGGCCGGATCGGCCTCGCCCCAGTCCGCGCTGTCGAGTGCGGCCACGGTGCCGCTCAACGCGCCGAGCGACACCGAGCCCCATCCGAGGTCGCGGAAGAACTGCGTGGCCAGCCGCGTGAAGTCGGCGGCGGCGATCGACTCGGGGGCGCCGTATCCGCGTGCCGCGGTCCACGCGCCGAACGCGGCGAACAGCGTCGCGCCGCCGGCGTATCCGGCTTCCTGCAGATATCCGGCGGCATCGCCGCCGAGGTCGCGGAACAGCGCGCCGCGCAGCGCGGCCAGCGTGTCGCGCGTGAGCGCGAGCATGCCGCTGCCGCCGAGCTGAATCGAATCGGTCATCGGTTCTCTCCGGTGAGGTGCACGCGTCGCATCAGTTCCGCTTCGTCGATGATGTCCACGCCCAGCGTCCGCGCCTTCTCCAATTTGCTGCCCGCGTCGGCGCCCGCCAGCAGCGCCGAGGTCTTCTTCGAGACGCTGTCGGTCACGCGCCCGCCGTGGGCCTCGATCAGTTCCTTGGCCTGCATGCGGCTCAGCGTGGGCAGCGTCCCGGTGATGACGAACGTGAGGCCGGCGAGGGCACTCCCCCCCGCGGCCGCCTGGGGCTCGGTGTCGTTGACGCCGGCATCGCGCAGACGGGCGAGCAGCGCTTGCGCGGCGGGGTCGGCGCAGTAGGCCGCGACGGCGTCGGCAATGGTCTCGCCGATGCCGCGCACCGCTACCACCTCGTCGGGTCCCCCCTCGCGCGTCGCCGCCTCGCGCAGCCGGTCGAAGGTGCCGAAGTGCCGCGCCAGCAGCTCGGCGGCGCCCGCCCCCACGTGGCGGATGCCCAGCGCGAACAGCAGGCGCGACAGCGGCTGCGCCTTCGACGCGTCGATGGCGTCGAGCAGCCCGTCCACGCTCTTCTCGGCGAACCGCTCCAGCGCCAGCAGCGCGTCGCGCCGATCGCGCAGCCCGTAGAGGTCGGCGGCGTCGCGCACCAGCCCGGCGTCCACGAGCTGCTCGATGCGCGCGTATGACAGTCCGCGAATGTCCATCGCGGCGCGCGACGCGAAGTGGACCAGCGCCTCCAGCCGGCGGCCCGGACAGCCCACGTTGGGGCAGTAGATCGCCACTTCCTCCTCGTCGCGCCGCACCGGCGTCCCGCACACCGGGCACGCGGCGGGCGGCACGTACGCCGCCGGCGGGTGGGCCGCGTCGCGCTTCTCGGGAATCGGGCCGATGACCTGCGGAATCACGTCGCCCGCGCGCTTGACCTGCACCACGTCGCCCACGCGCAGGTCCTTGTCGCGAATGAGGTCGAAGTTGTGGAGCGTGGCCATGCGGACCGTGGTGCCGCCCAGTTCCACCGCCTCGAGCTCGGCGTACGGATTGATCGATCCCGTGCGCCCCACGTTGACCCCGATGCGCACGAGCCGCGTCTCGGCGATGTCCGGCGCGAACTTGCGGGCAATCGCCCAGCGCGGCTCGCGGCTGCCGATCACGCCCAGCTCCTTCTGCAGGGGGAGGGAGTCGACCTTCACCACGCCGCCGTCGATCGCGAAATCCAGTTCGGCGCGCACCTGGTGCTCCACGTGCCGCGCCCACGCGTGGACGTCGTCGATCGTGGCGCAGCGTTCGCGGCGCGGTGCCACCGGGAACCCCCAGGTTTCCAGCAGATCGAGCAGGGCCCACTGCGTGGGCACGTCGGGCGGCAGATCGTCCGGGAGCGCGACGGAGTAGGCGAAGAAGCGCAGCGGCCGTTTCGCGGTGACACCCGGGTCGAGCTGCCGCAGTGCGCCGGCGGCCGAGTTGCGGGGATTGGCGAACACCGGCTCGCCGGCCTGCACGCGCTCCTCATTCATTTTTTCGAATAAGCTGAACGGCATGTACACCTCGCCGCGCACCTCGAACAGGGGCGGGAAGCCGTTGCCGCGCAGGCGGAGCGGAATGTCGTGAATCGTGCGCAGGTTCGCGGTCACGTCCTCGCCCACCGTGCCGTTGCCGCGCGTGGCGCCGGTCGCCAGCACGCCGTCGCGGTAGGTGAGCGCCACCGCCGCGCCGTCGATCTTGAGCTCGCACGCATAGCCGGCCCGGCGCGCGTCGTCGGCCACGAGGCGCCCGAGGCGCTCCTCCCACGCCGCGAGCTCGCCCTCGGTGAACGCGTTGCCCAGCGAAATCATCGGCACCAGGTGCGTATGCTTCCGGAACTGGCTCTGCGGCTCCGCGCCCACGCGCATCGTGGGGGAGTCGGGCGTGCGCAGCGCCGGGAATTCCGATTCGAGCGCCTGCAGCTCGCGAAACCGCGCGTCGTATTCGCGGTCCGATATCGTGGGGCGGTCGAGCACGTAGTACTCGTGGCTCGCGCGCTCGAGCTGGTCGCGGAGCGCGGCCGCGCGTGCGGCCGCGCCGGGCGGCGGAACGGTCACCCCTTGGCCTCCTCGTCCAGCACCTGCATCGCCACCGACACGAGACGGTCGAGCTCCTCGTCCGACGCGCGCGACAGCCCCGTATCGGTGAACGCCTCGGCCTCGGCCGCGGCGTGGCGGTCGAGCAGGCGGCGCAGGAACGCGAGCATCGCCACGCGCCGCACCTCGGCCTTCCGCTGGGCCTGCGCCGTGTCATGCTGGGTCCGCAGCGCCGACTCGAAGCGGTGCGCGTTGCGCAGCGCCTTCGCCGTGAGCGATGCCACCACCTGGCAGAAATGCACGTCGGCGTCGCTGAACGGCTGCGCGTCGCGCTCGGTGCGCAGGAAGATCGCCCCGATCACCGACCCCTGCCATTGGATCGGCACGACCACGATGGACCGCACGTTCCGTGTGTCGAGCGTGGGCTTGATGGCGCGCAGCATGGGGTCGGTGGCGGCGTCGGGAATGAACACGGTCTCGCCGGACTCGAAGGCGCGCTGCAGCTCCGGGTAGCGCTTGAGATCCACCACCAGATTGCGGATGGTGGGATCCTCGTAGCTCGCCACGAGGCGCACCTCGTCCTTGTTCCCCGACAGGAAGATCGCGCACCGGTCGAGGCCGAACGCCTCGCCCAGCTTGCGCGCGATGGTCTGCAGGATGTCCACGAAGTGCAGCGACGACGAAATCTCCTGCAGGATGTCCACGATGGCGACCAGGTGGTCGCGCTCGCGCTGCAGATCCGCGATCCGCGCGCGCAGGCGATCGATCTCCTGCGCCGCGTTCTCATCCATCCCGGCCACCGCGGCGGCGTCCGGGCCTTCGGTTGATACGTCCATGAGGGTTCGTCCTACTGCAACTTGGCCAGCGCCTGCTCGGCCTCGTGCTTGTAGTTGCGGTCGTTGAATTCCGTTGCCGGCAGCGAGAGCACCAGATTGTACTGCTCGCGCGCCTTGGCCTTGTCGCCCACGTCGGCGTACACCTGGGCCAGGTCCAGATGGTGTACGATGCGGTTGGGTTGCAGCGCCACGGCGTGCTCCAGATCACGTTGCGCGTTCTCCCAGTTCGCCTCGCCCAGCACTTTCCCGCCCAGCAGCGTCTTGGCGAAGAAACGCGTGAACGTGTTCAGCCGCATGATCTCGGCGTTCCACACGCCCATCACGTGCCACGAGCCGTCGTCCAGCGAGTCGAGCTTCAGGGCCGCGAGCGCTTCGTTGCGCACCCGGGCCGCGTACTTGACCCGGTCGCGGCTGCCCAGGGCGAGCGCAGCGCGCCCCAGCGCCTTGGCGAGCGTGAAGTGCGTGACCGCCACCTCGGGGTTCGCCTGAACGGCGCGGGTCGCATATTGTTCACCGAGCCTGTACAGACTGTCGCGCGCCTGGTCCTGGTGGGCGAAGCCCGCCGCTTCGCCGAGGTCCGTGGCCTCGCGCGCGGCCTTCCAGAGGGCTTCGTAATTGGTGGAATCGAGCGCGATCGCGGCCTGGTAGTGCGCCAGCGCGGCGTGCGCGTCGAGCGCGGTAAAGGCACTGTCTCCGAGAGCGATATCCTGGGCGGCGGTCTGGGCCCGGGCCGTGCCCGCAAGGCCAAGCAGCGCGAGGGCGGCCGCAAGATGGAGCTTCATTCGGACCACTCCTGAAAGGGGGCTGGCGCCCGAAACGCCGCCGCCCGTCCGGGCCCGTCGAGGCACGAACCGGCGGCACCCGTCAACGTTAGAAGTACCCCGGTACCCGGTCAATGGACGCACGTCGAACCATCGAACAAAAGCGAGACGGCCATCGGCTTTCCCCTGACGCATGGGAAGCCTTCGTCCGCGCCTACGCCGCGGGCGATATCACCGACTATCAAATGTCGGCATTCCTGATGGCGTGCTTCCTCCGCGGGCTCGACCGCGAGGAAACGGCCGCCCTCACCAACGCCATGCTCCACAGCGGCGGACGCCTCGACCTCTCGCACCTCGCGCGCCCGCGCATAGACAAGCACTCCACCGGCGGGGTGGGCGACAAGACGTCGCTCATTCTCGCCCCGCTCATCTCCGCGCTCGGCGTCGCCGTGCCCATGATGTCCGGGCGCGGCCTCGGCCACACCGGCGGCACCCTCGACAAGCTCGAAGCGATTCCCGGATTCCGCACGCGGCTCACGCTCGCCGAAGCCGCCGCCCAGATCGAAGCCATCGGGTGCGCGCTCCTCGGGCAGACCGAGGAGATCGCCCCCGCCGACCGCAAGATGTACGCGCTGCGAGACGCCACGGCCACGGTCGAGTCGATTCCGCTCATCTCGGCGAGCATCATGAGCAAAAAACTCGCCGAAGGACTCACCGGGCTCGTGCTCGACGTGAAGCGCGGCTCCGGCGCGTTCCTCACCGATCTCGACGCCGAGCTCGAACTCGCCCGCACGATGGTATCGCTCGGCGCCGACCACGGATGTCCCGTCGTCGCCCTGCTCACGGCGATGGACCGGCCGCTGGGCCGCGCCTGCGGCAACGCGCTCGAAACCGAAGAGGCGATCCTCGCGCTCAGGGGCGAGGGCCCCGAGGACCTGATGGAGGTCACGTTCGCACTCGGCGCCGAGATGCTCCTGCTCGCCGGCGTCGCGCGCGAACCGGGGGACGCGCGCCGCATGATGGACCACGCCATCGCGTCGGGGCGCGCCGCGGCGCAGTTCCAGCGCATCATCGAGGCGCAGGGAGGCAATCCGGCGGTGGTCGACGATCCGGCGCTCCTTCCGCAGGCGGCGGTGCGCGACGTGCACGCCGCGCCGCGCGCCGGCGTGATCGCCGGCGTGGAACCCCGGGCCATCGGCTACGGCATCACCGCGCTGGGCGGCGGGCGCACGAAGGTGTCCGACGTGGTGGATCCCACCGTGGGATTCGTGATCACCGCGCGCCCCGGCGCCCGCGTGGAACGCGGCGACCCGTTGGCCACGATCTTCGCGCGCGATGCGGCGGGCATCGCCGCCGGCCGAGCGTGCCTCGCCCAGGCGATCACGATCGCCGATCGCGCCGAGGCGCCGCTGCCGCTCGTCTCGCATCGGGTGAGCGGTGCGGGGGTGACGCCGTACTCCGCGGCATGATCCGGGCCTTCCGCGCCTGGTGGGCGAACGAGGATCCGGCCACGCGGCTGGGCGTCGCCGGTATCGTGGCCGTGGGCGCGGTGGCGCGCCTTTCGGCGCTCACGCAGCCCATGCGCTACGACGAGTCGGTGACGTATCTGCGCTTCATCGCCCGGTCGTGGACGACCGCGGCCACGAATTATCAGTCTCCTAATAACCATCTGCTGTACACCGTGCTCGCCAAGCTCACGGCTCTGCTCGGCGGCGGAGCGCCGTGGGCGTTGCGGCTCCCGGCGTTCGTCGCCGGCGCCGCGCTCGTGCCGCTCACCTACGCCGTGGGGCGCGCGCTGTTCACTCGCGAGGCGGCGCTCGTGGGCGCGGCCCTGGCCGCCGGCGCCACGCCCCTGATCCTCTACTCCGCCAACGCGCGCGGCTTCGCCTTCGTGGCGGCCGCGTACCTCGGCCTCCTCCTCATCGCCGCGCGCATTCGCGCCCGCGGCCAGACGTTCGGGCGCTGGGCCTGGTTCGCGCTGATCGCCGCCGCCGGCGCGGCCACCATCCCCGTCATGCTCTTCCCGCTCGGCGCGGCGGCGCTCTGGCTCGCGCTCACCCTGTGCCTCGAGCGCGGACGACGCGCCCTGCCCGTGCTCGGCGGGCTCGCGGCAGCGCTCGCCGCCGCCGGCGCGCTGACGTACGCCGCCTACCTGCCCATCGTGCGCGCCAACGGGCTTGGCGCGCTCGTCGCGAACAGGTTCGTCGCTCCGTCGCCCTGGCCGCGGTTCTTCGAGCAGTTCCTGCCCACCATCCCGCGCACGCTGGCCGCGTGGACCGGGCCGTACCCGTGGGAGCTGGGCGTGGCGCTCGTCGCGCTGGGCGCCGCCGGCGTGGCGCAGTCGGCGCGCGCGTCGCGCGAGGGCGTGCCGGTGCTGGTGGCCGCGTACGCGTGGGTCAGCGCGCTCCTGCTCGCCACGCATCGCGCGCCGGTCGCGCACACCTGGCTCTGGATGCTGCCGGTCGTCCTGCTCTCCGTTGGGCTGGCGGTGGAAGGGCTGATCGCGCTGCCGCGGGCGCGGAGGATGCGCCCGTACCTGCCGGCGTTCGCCGTGGCAGCGGCCGTGGCCAGCGTGTCGTGGGGCTTCGCGTCCGACGCGCTCGGGGCGTCGCACGACACGGGCGTGTTCGCGGGCGCGCGGCAAATCGCGCAGGCGCTTGCCACGCAGGCGGAGCCCGGCGACCGGGTGCTGGCCTCCACGCCGTCGGACGCGCCGCTGCAGTATTACATGCTGCGTGCCGGCGCCGACACGGCGCTCCTGTCCACGCCCGACAGTCTGACCACGCGGCAGATCATCGTGCTCAACGCCGCCTACGATCAGACGCTGGCATGGGCCGTCGCCGCCGGCCTGGTGGATACGGCGCGCTTCGGCCCCATCGCGCCGGCCATGCACACCGCCGACGCCGACGTCTACGTGGCCGAGCGCAAGGGCAGCGAGCCGTGACGGTCCGGAGCGGCGGCGCCGCGCCGCGGATATCCGTGGTCGCCGTCGTGGCGGCGCTGGTGTTCGCGATTGCCGGCTTCTATCCCCTACCGGCGATGCTGCCCGATCACGCGGGTCTGTCCTCCGCCGACGTGCGGTACTGGATCGGCGCGTCGCTGCTCACGCTGGGTCCCGTGCTCGTGCTCGCCGCGCTGCCCTTTGCGGCGCTGCGCGCGCTGCCGCGGCGCCTCATGGCGATCGTTCGGCGCCCGCCGCCCCCTGCGTTCGCGCTCCTCGTGGGCGCGCTGTTCGCGTCGGCGAGCGTCGTCCTTGCCTGGTACGCGTTCCGCTTCGCGCCGACCACGGCCCAGGAGATCGCCCAACTCTGGCACGCGCGCATCCTGTTGCATGGGCGCCTCGCGCTCCCGGCGGATCCCAACTTCGAATTCTTCGCCGTGGACCACGTCATCGACCGCGGCGCGTGGCGCTCGGCGTATCCCATCGGCGGGCCGCTGGTGCTCACGCTCGGGTACCTGATGCGCGCCCGGTGGCTGCTCAATCCACTGCTCGGCGCGGGCACGGCGATGCTGCTCTATCACGTCGCGCGCCGCGGGTACGGCGATTCGCAGGGGCGGGTGGTGGCGGCGTTGTTCGCGCTGACGCCGGCCGCCTTGCTCATGTCGGCGCGCTACATGAACCATGTGCCGGCGCTCTTCCTGGCCGTCGCGTCGCTGGCGCTGCTCGCGGAGTGGGAGCGCGCCGCGAGCCCGCGCCGCCGGCAGACGCTCGCCGCCCTCATCGGACTGTGCCTGGGATTCATGGCCACGATCCGCCCGCTCGACGCCGTGGCGGTGTCGGTGTGCGTCGGCGTTTTTCAGGTCGTGCAGATCCGTCGCGCGCCCGCGCGATGGCGGGAGCTCGCGGTGCAGGCCGCGGCCGGCGCCGTCGGCGTGACGCCGCTGCTCTACGCCAACTGGGCGACCGCGGGCGGCATATTCCATTTTGCCTATGACGCGGTGTGGGAGCCGGTCCGCGGGCCCGGCGTGCCCGGGGGCCCGACGGGCGTGCCGCAGGCGCTGCTCACAGCGCTCGCGCCGGCGGCAAGGTCCGTCGCCGCGCTGAACGCGTCCGTGCTGGCATGGCCCCTGCCTGCGTTGCTGGTGGCCGTCGCCGGCCTGCTGTCCATGCGCCGCATCACGCGCTGGGACGCGCTCTTGCTCGGGCTGTTCGGCGCCCAGCTCGTGGCCTGCGCGCTCGGCGGGCGCGACGGCGAATCCCTCGGCCCGCGCGCGCTCTACACGGCGCTCCCCACGCTCGTCGTGCTCATCGCCCGCACGCCGTTCCTCGTCGCCGACCGGTGGGGCGGCTACTGGCGCCACGCCGCGCCGCTTGGCGCGCTCACGTGCCTGGCCGTCGCGTGGCTGCTCCCCATGGGTCCGTACGGCGCCCTCGGACTCGCGCGCGAGGCGCACGCGGCGCACGAGTCGTACACGGTCGATCTCGCCGGCGCGGTGCGCGCCGCCGGCATCCATCACGCCGTCGTCTTCGTGCACGAGCCGTTCGGCGGCCGTCTGATGCGCCGCCTCTGGGGCGTGGGGTTCACGCGCCGCGCCGCGGCGCAGGCGTTCGCGCGGGGCGACGCCTGCTCGGTGCTCGACGCCGTAACCGCCGCCGAGGCCGACACCACGCAGCCCTTCGACCAGCGGGCACAGTTCGCCGCCGACCGCATCGCCACGTACGCGCCCGGCGCGACGCCCATCCGCGCGGTCGATTCCACGATTCACATCTCGTCCGCGCTCTCGCTCACGCCGGCGTGCAGGGCGGAACTCGCGCTCGACGTGCGGTACGGCGGCATGCCCTTCGGCAACGGCCTTCTGCTCGAGACCATCGGCCCCGACGGGAGAATCGGCGGCGACGTCGTCTACGCGGCCGATCTGGGCGCCCACGACGAGGTGCTGCGCGCGCGGTTCGGCGACCGGCGGTGGTACCGCGCATGGACCGAGCGCGGACCCGGCGGCGTCTTGCGCGCGGCGGTGGGTCCCTACTGAGCCCGATCTGCCCCTCGACGCTGCCCGCCCGAGGGCGCAGATTACCACGGGAACCTTCACCGCACACGGGAGTTGCCGTCGATGCCCAAATCGATCGCTCGCCTGCTGGGACTCGGCGCGTACGGGGCCGCCGCCGGAATCGTCGCGCTGTTCCTGCTCGTCGCCTATACGAGCCGGCGCACGCCCACCGGAGGACTCGACACGACCATGGCCCACGTGACCTGGCTCTCCCTTGGCGGCGTGACGCTGGCACTGGTCGTGGCCCATCACGTCATCGGCAAGCAGCTGCTGATCATCGCGCGCGAGGGCGACGCCGGCCAGCCGCTGGGCGCGCGCTGAGCGGCGTCCGGAACGCGCGCGTCTGGCGCCGAAGCCGGCCGCGTGCCCGGGCCTGAGACGGCGCTCGTGGTGGCGGTGCTCGTCATCGCCACCGTGATCCGTTCGGCGTTCGGATTCGGCGAAGCGCTGGTGGCGGTTCCGTTGCTCGCGCTCGTCATGCCCGTTCAGATCGCCGCGCCCATCGCCGCGCTCACGTCGGTCACCGTGGCGGGCGTCGTGCTGCTGCAGGACTGGTCGGATGTGCACGTGGGCAGCGCCGGCCGTCTCGTGCTGGCGAGCGTGGCCGGCATCCCCGTGGGCCTGGTGCTGCTCACGCGCCTGCCGGAGGCCATGGTGAAGGGCGGGCTCGCGCTGGTCATCATCGCGTTCTCGCTCTACGCCCTCGCCACGCACGGCAAGCTGGAACTGCGAAGCGACCGATGGGCGTGGCTGTTCGGCTTCTGCGCCGGCGTGCTCGGCGGCGCCTATGCCATGAACGGTCCGCCGCTCGCGATCTACGGCGCGCTGCGCCGCTGGTCGCCGCAGCGATTCCGCGCGACGCTGCAGGGATACTTCTTCCCGGCGAGTCTGATGGTCATGCTGGGGTATCTGTCGGCCGGTCTCTGGACCGGTGCCGTGACGCGCGCGTATCTCACCGCGCTGCCGTTCGTACTCGTGGCCGTGGTCGCGGGGCGCGCGATCAATCGGCGCCTCACCGGCGGCCACTTCCTGCGCTACGTGCATGTCGGACTCGTCATCGCCGGCAGCGTGCTGCTGGCCCAGGTGCTATCGGCGTAGACGGGGGCCGCGCACCGGGAGGATTTGACAAATCAATTTTCATTGATTTAATTTCCGCCCATGACGACTCGAACGGCCATCGACCTCGATCGCGGCGCGCAGCTCTTTCACGCGCTGTCCGACGCCACGCGCCTGGCCATTCTGGAGATGCTCCGCACCGGCGAGCGGTGTGTCTGTGAGCTGCAGGACGAGCTCGACGCGGCGCAGTCGCGGCTGTCGTTCCATCTGCGCGTGCTGCGCGACGCCGGCCTGGTGACCGACCGCCGCGAGGGACGGTGGGCCTACTATTCCATCGTCCCCGAGGCCGTGGCCGAGGTCCACGACCTGGCCGTCTCGCTCGAACCCAAGCGGTGGGCGCTGCCCATCGTGCGCCGCGGCCGCTGCTGCGGCTGACGCCGTACCGTCGTGCCGAATCGTGTTGCTTGACATATCAACAAATATTGATTGACGAGGACGCCATGTCGAATTCCGAGACCCCGCTCACCGCGATCGTGCGCGAGAAGTACGGCGCCGCGGCCCTGCGCGTGCTCGACCGGGTAGAGGGAACGGCCGCGGCCGCTTGCTGCGACCCCGTGAGCTGCAACTGCGGCGGCGCCGCGTTCGACGGCACCGTCGATCCCATCACCGCCGACCTGTACGTACGCGGCGAGACCGACACGCTCCCCGAGGCGGCGGTGCTCGCCTCGCTCGGTTGCGGGAATCCCACGGCGCTCGCCGAGCTGCGCCCCGGCGAGGTGGTGCTCGACCTCGGCTCGGGCGGCGGCATCGACGTGCTGCTGTCGGCCCGCCGCGTGGGACCGGACGGGAAGGCCTATGGCCTGGACATGACCGATGAGATGCTCGCGCTCGCGCGGCGCAACGCCGCCGAGGCGGGCGTGACCAACGTCGAGTTCCTGCGCGGCCGCATCGAGGACATTCCGCTGCCCGACGATTCGGTGGACGTGATCATCTCAAACTGCGTCATCAATCTCTCGGGGGATAAGTCGCGGGTGCTGCGCGAGGCCTATCGGGTGCTCAAGCCCGGGGGCCGCTTCGCGGTCTCCGACGTGGTGGTTCAGGGCGCGCTCCCCGACGACGTGCGGCGCAGCATGACGCTGTGGGTCGGGTGCGTGGCCGGCGCGCTGCAGGACGACGAATTCGTGCGCCTGCTTCACGCCGCCGGATTCGAGGATGCGTCGGTGGAAATGACGCGGCGCTACGGTGCGGACGACGCGCGCGCGTTCCTCGTCCATGCCGGGCTCGACATGGAGCGCGTGGCGGCCGCGGTGGCGGGGAAGGTGGGCGCGGCGTTCGTGCGCGCGCGCAAGCCGGCCTCGTTCACGCTGCGCGACGCGACCCCGGCCGATACCGGTGCGGTGGAGGCCCTGCTCACCGAGGCCGATCTGCCGTTGGCGGGAGTGCGCGAGGCGCTCGCGCGTCCGGCGTCGGGATTCGTGGTGGCGGAGTCGGACGGACGGGTGGTGGGCGTGGGCGGACTCGAAGACTGCTGCGACGACGTGCTGCTGCGCTCGGTGGCCGTGGCGCCGGCGTGGCGGACGCGCGGGCTCGGGCGGGCGCTCGTGCTGCGGCTGATCGCCGAGGCGGAGGCGCGCGGGCGCCGCGCGATGTATCTGCTCACGACGACGGCCGAGGGATACTTCCCGCACTTCGGCTTTCGCGCGGTGGACCGCGCGAACGTACCGGCGGAGGTGCAGGCTACGGAGGAGTTCAGCCGCGCGTGTCCGGCGAGCGCCGTGGTGATGGTCCGTTCGTTGGGCGAAGCCCGCTGATGTCCACCGCCGCGCCGTCGTCGGTGGCCGGGCGGCTGTCGACGCTCGACCGGTTCCTGCCGCTGTGGATCTTCGCCGCCATGGGCGCCGGCATCCTGCTGGGGCGGGCGTTTCCGGGGCTTGGCGCCCTGCTCGACCGCGTGCAGGTGGCGGGGGTGTCGGTGCCCATC
>JAGWRB010000237.1 GCA_028876725.1 Gemmatimonadota bacterium | reverse complement strand
CGCCGCGGCCTCCGCCTCAACTACGCGACCATCGGCTACAACGCGGTCGAGGCCCTGGCCGCGCTGTGGGCCGGGTTCGCCGCGGGAAGCGTCGCGCTCGTCGGGTTCGGCTTCGACAGCGTGATCGAGCTCTCGGCCAGCGTGGCGGCCCAGTGGCGCCTGCGGATGGACGCGAGCGAGGATCGGCGCGAGCGTGTCGAGCGTGTCGCGCACCGAGTGGTCGGCTGGTGCTTCCTGGCGCTGGCCGCGTACGTCGCGTACGACAGCGTACAGGCACTCCGCGAGGGCGCCGCCCCGGAGCGCAGCGTACCGGGCATCGTAGTCCTGGCCCTCTCGGCCGTCGTGATGCCCCTACTCGCGCAAGCCAAACGGCGTGTAGCCCGAGCGCTCGGCAGCCGAGCGTTGGAGGGCGAGGCAGCCCAGACGTCGCTGTGCGCGTACTTGTCCCTCATCGCGTTGGCCGGCGTCGCACTCAACGCGGCGGTGGGATGGTGGTGGGCCGACCCGGTCGCCGCGCTGGTGATGGTGCCGATCATCGCGCAGGAGGGCATTGAAGGAGTACGCGGGGAGGCATGCGAGGACGAGGTGGGCGCCGGAAATTCGAGGTAAGCGGCCGCGTGCGGCTGCGGCACGACCGCGGTATCCTTCTGCCATGCGCCTCCTCCTGATCGAAGACGAAGAGAAGACCGCCGCGGCGCTCGCACAGGGCTTCTCGGAAGCGGGCTTTGACGTCGTCACGGCCCGGCGGGGGGACGAGGGGCTGGCGCTGGCCCGCGGTGGCGGGCCCGATGTGGTGATCCTCGACATCGGGCTGCCGCGCCTCGACGGGTGGGCGGTGCTGACCGCCCTTCGCACCCAGCGGACGCGCGTGCCCGTGGTCTGCCTCACCGCGCGCGACGCGATCGAGGACCGGGTGCGTGGACTGGAACTGGGCGCGGACGATTACGTCGTCAAGCCATTCGCGTTCGCGGAACTCCTGGCGCGGGTGCGCCGGTTGCTCCGCGACGTCCCGCCGCCGGGCCAGGCGGTGCTCCGCGTGGGCGATCTCGAGATCGACCTCCTGCGACAGCGGGCCACCCGCGGCGGCCAGCCGCTCGATCTGACCGCGCGCGAGTTCGCGCTGCTCGCCCTGCTCGCCCGTCGTCGCGGCGAGCCCCTCAACCGCCGCGAAATCGCCGCGGAGGTGTGGGGGATGCCCGTGGATGGTGACAGCAACGCGATCGACGTCGCCGTGCGGCGACTCCGCGCCAAGGTGGACGAGCCGTTCGACGCACCGCTCGTGCACACGATCCGCGGCGTGGGCTACGTCCTGGAGGCGCGTCCATGACGGGCCACCCACCGGGCCGCCGGCCCTGGAGCATGACGCGGCGGCTCACCGCGTGGTATGCCGCCACGGCGTTCGGCCTGCTCGCGCTCGCGGCGGCGGTGGTGTACGTCGGACTGGCGCACACCCTGCACACCGAAGACGCCCGGTTCATCCTGGCCAAGGGTGAGGAGCTGCAGACCATCGCGCGCCGCTTCCCGGGTCGCCTGGACATGCTGCGCGACGAGATCACGTTCGAATCCGCCATGCCCGCGTTGCAGAGCTACTCGGCACGCATTCTCGGACCCGCAGCAACACCCGTTGCTGAAACCCGCGGGATGGCGGGCGTCCTCCCGGCCGGCGCATTTCCGCCGGTGGGCGCGCCGTCGCTCGAGCGGCGGGCCGCGGACGGGCATACGTATCTGCTCTTCGCGCAAGCATTGTCCGACGGCCAGGCACGCGCGGCGCAGATCGCGGTGGACGTGACCCGCGATGACGACGTCCTCGATGTGCAACTCGTGCTGCTCGGGCTCGTCGTGCTGGTGGGAACCGTGGTCGCCGGGGCCGCCGGATACGCGATCGCCCGCCGGGGGCTCGCGCCGATCGAACGAATCTCGGAGATGGCGACCAGCGTCTCGGCCGATCGCCTGGACCGGCGGCTGGGCGTTACGTCGTGGCCGGCGGAACTCGGGCAACTCGCCGCGGCGTTCGATCACATGCTCAATCGCCTGCAGGAGTCGTTCGGACGCCTGAGCCGCTTCTCGGCGGACCTGGCGCACGAACTGCGCACGCCGCTGACCAACCTGCGGAGCACGGCGGAGGTCGCGCTGCGCGGGGCGCGCACGCCCGACGAGTACCGCGATGCGCTGGAGTCGGCCCTCGAAGAGTACGAGCGCCTGGCCGGCATGGTGGACCGGCTCCTCTTCCTGGCGCGGGCAGAAGCCGGTGCCGCCGCGCTCGATCTGCAACCGCTCGATCTGGCGGAGGAAATTGCGGCGACGTGTGAGTATTGCGCCCCCCTGGCCGGCGAGGCCGGCGTGGCGCTCGAGTCCGTGGGCGGCGCACCGGTGCAGGCGGATCGTGGGCTGGTCCGACGCGCGCTGACCAATGTGGTGACCAACGCCGTCGCGCACACCCCGGCCGGCGGACGCGTCACGATCGTCGCCGGCTTGGAGGGTACTCGCGCAATCGTTCGCGTCCGTGATACCGGCACGGGGATCCCCGCGGACGCGCTTGCCCACGTGTTCGAGCGATTCTATCGTGTGGACGAGGGCACGGGAGACCGTCGACCCGGCTCGGGCCTCGGCCTGGCGCTGGTGCGCTCGATCATGGAATTGCACGGTGGGTCGGCCGAGATCACGAGCGCTCCCGGCGCCGGCACGACCGTGACCCTGACGCTTCCCGTGGACGGTCGCGCGAACATTACACCGCCGTAATCTCCCCTCGGGTATGCTCCGACGTCCGCTGCCCGATGCCGGTCGCGGACTTCGACGCCTCAAGGGGAGCGATGATCACGAGACGGAGATGGTGGTACGTCGCGGTGGGGTTCGCGGTGATGACGAGTTGTGCGCGCTACGTGCCACAGCCGCTCGAGCCGCGGCGGGACGCCACCGCCCTCGAAACGCGTCGCCTGAGCGATCCCGGGCTGGCGCGTTTCATCCATACGACGGACTCCGCACAAGCGTGGCCGCCCGCGTCGTGGTCGCTGCATACGCTGACCCTGGCCGGCCTCTATTTCAATCCCGCGCTCGACGTGGCCCGCGCGGACCTCGGGGTCGCGCGGGCCGCGGTCGTCACGGCGGGCGGACGGCCCAACCCCACGCTCAGCAGTGACGTCGCCGCGCTGACCCACGGCAGCACCACGTCGCCCTCGGTCCTCAATCTCATCGTCGGCATTCCGTTCGTGACCGCGGGGAAACGGGGGATTCAGGTGCGGCAGGCGAGAGCGGATGCCGTCGCCCGGGCGTTGGACGTCGAGACGGCCGCTTGGGGTGTCCGGACGCAAGTCCGCGATGCCGCGCTCGAGTACTGGAGCGCCGGGCGCGCGGTCGGATTCTCGTCGCGCGCGGCGGACGGCGAGGCCACGCTGGTCACCCTGCTGCGCCAGCGCCAGGTGGCGGGCGAGGCGTCGGCCCTCGACGTGGGGCGCGAGGAGGTGGCGCTGGAGCGCGCTCGCGCCGCGCAGCGGGCCGACCAGTCGCGGCTGGCCGGTGCCCGCGTGCAGCTCGCCGCCGCGATCGGCGTGCCCGTCGAGGCGCTGGACGGAGCCTCGTTCGACTTTGCCGCGTTCTCGGCGTCGCTGCCTGCGCCCCCCGAGCGCCACGCGATGCGCGCGGCGGCCCTGCTCGGCCGAAGCGACGTCCGCGCGGCGCTGGCCAATTACGCGGGAGCGCAGGCCGCGCTCCAGCTCGAAGTGGCCCGGCAGTACCCGGACCTCTCGCTCGGCACCGGATTGCATTGGGAGCAGGAGTTACAGGGCCTCACGATCACCCCGGCGGCGGCGATCCCGCTGCTCAATCGCAATCAGGGCCCGATCGCCGAAGCCGACGCGCGCCGGACGGCGGCTGCGGCGCGATTCACCGCCCTGCAGGCCGAGCTGCTGGGGCAGGTGGATCAGGCGCTGGCCGCGTATGCGACGGACCGGGACGCGGCGCAGTCGGCCGACTCGGCGGCCAACGCCCAGGCTAGGCTCGCCGAGCGCGCCGTCTCGCTCTTTCGCGCGGGCGAGTTCGACCGGGTGGATCTGGAGAGTGCGCGCGTGGCCGCGGCCCTGGGGCGTCATGACGCGGTGGCCGCGCGCACGACCGCCCTCGCGGCGCTCGGGGCGCTGGAGAGCACGACGCAGGTGCCTCAATTCGGAGGGAGTTGGCATATGCCCGATGTGACGGCGAGTGCGGATCGACGTGGGCGGAACCCGTGAGGCAATCCCCAAAACCGAGACGGCGAACAAGCGTCGTCCTGACGCTGGTCGGTGCCGCGGGTCTACTGGCGCTGCTGGGGGCCTGCGGCGCTGGCGACGGCGACGGGGCGCAGGCGACCGCCAATGCGCCCTCCCACGTGACGACCGATAGCGGTGTGGCAACGGTGGTGCTCGACTCGGCGGCCTTCGTGCACGGCGGCATCGCGACGCGCGTGCTGCCGGTGATTCGATATCGCGCGAGGACCACGGGGTACGGCACCGTGCTCGATGTGGACTCCCTGGCCGCTGCCCGCACTGCCGTGGCCGCGGCCCAGGCGTCGGCGGCCCGCACGGCCGCGGCGGCGCAGGCCGCGCGTGAGGAGCTGGCCCGCGCCCGCGCGCTGTATGCCGACAGTCAGAACGTCTCCGCCAAGGTGCTGCAGGCGGCGCAAGCGTCCGCGCGCGGCGCGGCGGCCGATGCCGACGGGGCCCACGCGGCGGAACGCGCGGCCGTGGCGAGCGTGCGCGAGCAGTGGGGCCCCGTGATCGGGGCGTGGATTGCGCGCGACGACGGCGCCCTGGACGCGCTGCTCGAGCGGCGGCGGGTGTTGGTGCTCATAGCCCTGCCGGCCGGCACGGCCCTGAACTCGGCGCCGCGGACCGTGATCCTTCAGGCGAGCGGTATCCCCATGCAGGCCGACCTCGTGTCGGCCGCCGTGCAGACCGACGCCCGTACTCAGGGGCAGACCTTCTTCTATTCGGCGCTCGCCGTTCCGGAGCTGCGCGCCGGCACCAATGTCACGGCCACGCTCCCCATCGGACCGTCCGAGCGGGTCACCGACGTGCCGCGATCGGCTGTGGTGTGGGCGGAGGGCGGCGCGTGGGTCTACGTGAAGTCCGGGCCGACGGCGTTCACGCGACAGCCGATCTCGACCGACGCGCCGACGGCGGATGGCTACGCGGTGCCGGGGCTCGCCCCGACGGCCGCCGTGGTGACGCGCGGTGCGCAGTTCCTGCTGTCGGAGGAATACCGCGCGCGCGCCCCCGCGTCGGCGAGCACCGGAGACGCGGATGGCTGAGCCGCCGTTCCCCGCCGGCCGCACTCCCGGGGCCGAGGGCGGGCCGGCGGACGATACGCACGGCGGGATCCTGCGCACCGTCGTCGGCACATCGCTCCGGCATCGCTGGGTCGTCATCACGTTGGGCCTGCTCCTGATCGGCTACGGGGCGTTCACGCTGGCGCGCGCGAAGTACGACGTGTTCCCGGAATTCGCGCCGCCGCAAGTCGCCGTGCAGACCGAAGCCCCGGGCCTTGCGCCCGAGCAAGTGGAACTCCTGGTCACCCAGCCCATCGAGACCGCGCTGCAGGGGCTGCCGGGGATTCAGTCGCTGCGCTCCTCCTCGATCTTCGGACTGTCGGTGGCCACGGTGGTCTTCGACCCGAGCAGCGACATTTACCGCGACCGCCAGATGGTGGCGGAGCGGCTGAGCACGGTGCAGGGCTCGTTTCTCGCCGGGGTGGATGCGCCGGTGATCACGCCGCTCACGTCGTCCACGGCCACCGTGCTCATCATCGGACTGACATCGGACCACCTGTCGCCGATGGCCCTCCGGACCGAGGCCGACTGGACCGTGAAGCGGCGCCTGCTGGCCGTGCCGGGCGTGGCCAACGTGCAGGTGTTCGGCGGCGAGGTGAAACAGTATCAGGTGCAACTGGAGCCGGACCGGCTGGTGCGATTCGGGCTGAGCGTCCCGGACGTCGTCGCGGCCGCCCAGCGCGCGACGAGCACGCTGGGGGCGGGGTTCATCAGCACGCCCAACCAGCAACTCACGCTCCGCGCCGAGGTACCGGCGCCATCGGCGGCGGAGCTGGCGCGGACCGTCGTGGCTAGCGTGCGGGGCCAGCCGGTGCGACTGGGCGATGTGGCAAGCGTCGCTGAAGCGTCGGCGCCCGCCATCGGCGCCGCGGCGGTGATGGGCAAACCGGGTGTGCGCCTGTTGATCGAAGCGCAGTACGGCGCCAACACGCTGGAGGTGACGCGCGCCGTCGAGGCGGCGCTCCACGAGCTGGAGCCCGCCCTGCGCGCCGAAGGGGTCACGCTGTACCCGTCGCTCTTCCGGCCCGCGGATTTCATCGAACGGGCCACGCGGAACATTCGCGCGTCGTTGCTCATCGGCGGCGTTCTGGTGCTCCTCGTGCTGGGGCTCTTCCTGGCCGACGTGCGGACGGCCGCCATCTCGTACGCCGCCATCCCGCTCTCGCTGCTCGCGTCCGTCGCCGTGATGGCGCATTTCGGCTACTCGCTCAACACCATGACCCTGGGCGGGCTGGCCGTCGCCATCGGCGTGGTCGTGGACGACGCCGTGATCGACGTCGAGAACATCGTGCGCCGACTCCGCCTCAACCGCGTGGCGCCGACGCCGAGGCCGGCCTGGCAGGTGGTGCTCGACGCGGCGCTGGAGGTGCGGAGTCCGGTCGTGTACGCTACCTTCGCCGTGCTGCTGGTGTTCGCGCCGGTGCTGGTGATGTCCGGCCTGGCGGGGCGCCTGTTCTCGCCACTCGGCGTGGCGTTCGTGCTCGCCGTGCTCGCGTCGCTGGTGGTGGCGGTGACCATCACACCGGCGCTGTCGCTCGTGCTGCTCGCCACGCACCCGCCAGCGGAAGCAGAGCCTCGGTTCACGCAGTGGGTGAAAGCACGGTATCACCGCGTGGCGATGGTCGCGGAGGGCCGCCCCGGCGTGCTCCTGGCGGGCGTCGGCGTACTCGCGGTGATCGCGGCCGTCCTCGTGCCGCAGCTTGGGGGGGCGTTCATCCCCCAGCTCAAGGAGGGCAGCTACATCGTGCACATGAACGCGGTACCTGGCACGTCGCTGGAACAGTCCATCGCGCTGGGCGACAGTGTAACCGCCGCACTGCTCCGCCTGCCGTACGTGCGATCGGTGGCCCAGCAGGCCGGCCGGGCGGAGTTGGGGGAGGACATCGTGGGCCCCAACTCGTCGGAGCTGGACGTGGAGCTCAAACCGCTCTCGGGGAACGACGCGGAGCGCGCGGATGCCGCGATCCGGCGCGTGATCGGCTCGTTCGCCGGTGCGATGTTCAGCATGAACACCTTTCTCGTGGAGCGGGTGGACGAGACCATCTCGGGGTATCGCGCGCCGGTGGCGGTGAGCGTGTACGGGAGCAACCTGGATTCGCTCGATCGGGCGGCGTCGCAGATCGCGTCGGTGCTTGGCACGGTGCCCGGCGCGCTGGACGTGGCGTTGCAGTCGCCGCCGGGCATGCCGCAACTCGCGATCCATCTGCGCCCCGCGGCGCTGGCGCGCTTGGGGCTGACCACATCCGCCGTCATGGACGCGGTCCACGTCGCGTATGCGGGGCAGGTCGTGGGTCAGGAGTATCAGGGCAACCGGGTCTTCGACGTGTCGGTGATTCTGGCGCCCGGCACCCGTGACAACCCGGCGAAGCTCGGTGCCCTCCCCGTGCGCAATGCGGATGGCACGTACGTCCCCCTGGACCAGCTCGCCGACATCTACGAGACCGACGGCCGCGAGGTCGTGCAGCACGACGGGGGGCGGCGCGTGGAAACCGTGACCGCCAACGTGGCCGGCGCCGACGTGGCGGGGTTCGTGCGCGCGGCGCAGGCGAAGTTGTCGCGCGAGGTGCACCTGCCGGCGGGGAGTTACCTCGAGTTCGCGGGCACGGCCGAGGAGCAGGCCGCGTCGCGGCACGAGCTATTGGTCAATTCGGCGATGGCGGCCGTGGGCATCGTGATCTTGCTCTCGCTCGTGACGGGGGGCTGGCAGAACCTGTTGCTCGTGCTGGCCAACGTGCCGTTCGCGCTGGTGGGCGGGGTGTTCGCCGAGTTCCTGGTGGGGGGCACGCTGTCGATCGGTACCTTGGTGGGGTTCGTGACCCTGTTCGGGATCACGGTCCGGAATTCCATTTTGCTCATCTCGCACTACGAGCATCTCGTCCAGGTCGAAGGACGTACGTGGAACGCGGAAACGGCCATCGCGGGGGCGATGGACCGGTTCACGCCCATCGTGATGACCACGCTCGTCACCGGGTTGGGACTCCTGCCGCTCGCCGCCGGGATGAACGCTCCGGGGCGGGAGATCGAAGGGCCGATGGCGGTGGTCATCCTCGGTGGGCTGCTGACGTCGATGGTGCTGAACCTCGTCGTGCTGCCGTCGCTGTCGTTGCGGTTCGGGCGGTTCGAAACGAGGCAGGCGGAAATCGGTTGAGCGCCCCTCCCGCTCATCTCCCTCGAATCAGAAACGCGAGCCCTGCGGCGACCATGGTGCCCTCGATGATCAGCACGAAGAAGCGTTCCGGCAGGCGGTCGACCAGCCGCTTTCCCGCCCACGATCCGAGAACCATGATGGGCCCGAGAGCGAAACCGGCAAGGACGCCAGGGCCCGAGAGCACCGACGCCTCGCGATAGGCGACGATCTTGGTCAGGTGCATCACGACGGTCGACATCGCCTCGGTGCCGATGTAGGCACCTTTCACGAGGCCGTACGCCAGAAACAACGGCGCCATGAGCGGGCCCACGCTCCCCACGAGCGCCGAGAGGAAAGCGCTCACCGCGCCAATCGGCGCGAAGGCGCGAAGCGACGGACGCGGAAACGCACCGGGGCGGAATCGCCGCCAGGCGACCGCTGCCAGCAGAAACGCGCCCAGAAACCTCGTCAGGCCCGCGAGCGGCGCGCGGCTGAACAGCAGCCCGCCCAGGAACCCTGCTGGAACGGCGCCGAGCGCGAACCACGCGACGACGCGTCCATTCAGCTCATGCCGATTGAACCAGACACGGCTTCCGTTCCCGATGAGTTGCGCCACGGTGAGCACCGGCACGGCGTCGCGTGCACCGAATGCGAACACCAGTACCGGCAGCAGAACTGCCGCACCGCCAAATCCGGCCACGGCCCCGAGCATGGCGGCAATGAACGCCGCGAGGGAGATCACGAGCCAGGTGGCGGGCGCGAGAGCGGTAAGGGCGAGCAAATGCACGTCTCTATGCCCCGGTGCGATTGGTCAGCGGAGAAAGCGGTGAACCGCCGAACCAACGAAACGTCCGGTGACGCCCGTTCAACGCTCGGGCTCGTAGATCCGAAGTTGCGGATGACCATTCACGTTCTCGAGGGGCAGGTAGACCCAATGCGTGCGCGGATCGACCGAAACGGTGTGCGCATGCGGCGCCCGAATCTCGCCGGCCGGCTTGAGCGTCGTGCCGTCGAGGCGGAATGCCTCCAGCACACCCGACTCGGCCGCGACGTACAACCGGCGCCACCCGGCGTCCCAGGCCAGCACGTCGGGATCGTCGGCGACCTGGAGTCGCTGAATCGGTTTCATCGTGCGCAGATCGAGCACGATGAGCGCGGCATTGCCCTCGCACGACACGAACGCGAGCCGATCGGGCTCGTCGATCGTGAAGCCGTGCGGCCCGTCGGCGCCGGGTAGATCGTAGCGCTGCACGATCCGGTCGCCAATCGGGTCGATGGCGACCATCTGGTTCCGCGTCTGCACCGCGACGAGAATGCAATGCGATACGGAATCGTAATGGGTGTTTCCCGCTTCGCCACCGAGCGCGATCGTCGCGCGCTTCGCTTCTGTGCTCGCGTCGATGACGATGTCAGCGCCGCCCGATTCGTCGGAGACAAACACCGCGTCCGCCGTCGGCGCGTACGCGATGCCGTCGGGAAAGCGGATGCCGCCCACCCGCGAGACGATCTGCAGCGTTCGGTCGTCGACAATCGCGACCTCGTGCGCGCCGGCGGCCGAGACGTACACACGATGGTGCGAGGGCACAGCCCAGACTCCGGTGGCGCGCGGCACGCCGGCGATTTCGGCGGTGACTCTGCCGCTGCCGGCATCGAAGACAACGGTCCGCCCGGCGTCCATGTGATTCATATAGATGCGGCCGGTCGACGGGTCGAAGCTCTGATAGTCGAAACGATTCGCCGGGCCGGGGAGGGGGATCTCGCTGACCAAGCGCAGCCCGGGCGGCGGCGCCTGCTGGTCGGCGATCGCCGGCACGTGCCAGGTCTCGGGAGTCATCGAGGCGGGAGTCGCGTAGCACGATTGACCGATGAGCGCACGCCCGGGGGTGAGCGTCGCGGCGAGCGTCAGGAGGAAACCGAGGGATGGACGGACAGAAGCCATGGAAGCCTCGCGAACGGGCGGTTGGGCGGTGATGGCAGAGCGGCGTCTCGGATCTATGCGAGGTTACCCGACGGTGCCCGACGCGACTCGCTTCGGCGCGCCGGCAGGAGTCGCGTCGAATTCAGAATGAAGATCAGTTCCGACGAGACGTGGATGAACGCCGCGACCAGCGGATTGAGGTAGCCGAACGCGGCGAGCACGATCCCCACGGAATCGACGGCCAGCGTGCCCGCGAAGTTCTGCATGATGATCCCGCGCATCCGGCGCGCCAGCCGCAGGGTATCCACGAACCTGGAGAGGTCGTTGCCGATGAGCACGACGTCGGCGCTCTCGCGGGCGATGTCCGTGCCCGAGCCCATCGCCACGCCCACCGCGGTGCCGCTCGCGCTCGCGGCGGCGAGCGCCGCCGCGTCGTTCAAGCCGTCCCCGACCATGGCGACGCGCCGGCCGTCGCCGGCCAGCCGTTCCACCTCTCGGACCTTGCCCTCGGGAAGCAGCTCCGACACCAGGGCGTCGACCCCCAGTTCCTTCGCTACCGCGGTCGCGACGGCACGCTGATCGCCCGTGAGCAGCACGGTCCGGATCCGCAGGGAGCGGAGCGCGGCGACGGCCGCCTTCGCTTCGGGGCGCAACGCGTCGGCAATGCGGACGGCGCCGAGCAGCCGGCCGTCACGGGCGACGAGGACTTCCGACCCCGTGCCGTCGGGCGATCCGCCGAGACCGTCCAGGGCCACCCCCCGCTCTCGCAGGAACGCCCGGTTGCCCACGACCACCGACGCGTCCGCCTGGCCCGCGACCACGCCGCGGCCCGGCGTAGCCTCGAAGGTCTGCGGCTCGACGGCGCCGATGCCCATGGCGCGCGCGCGTTCGAGAATCGCGCGGGCGAGCGGATGTTCGGACCGCGACTCCGCGTACGCCGCGGCCTCGATCACGGTCCGGGGCGTGACGCCGGCCGCGGGGTGAATCTCCGTCACCTCGGGCGTGCCGAAGGTGAGTGTGCCGGTCTTGTCGATGGCGACGGTATCCACGGTGGCCAGCGTTTCGAGGTACCGCCCGCCTTTCACGATCGCGCCCTGTCGGGCGGCGCGCCCGATGGCACCGAGCACGGCGAGCGGCGTGCCCGCGGCGATGCCGCACGCGCCCGCGACGATGATCACGGAGATGGTCGATTGCGCGTCGCGCGTGAGGAGATACGTCACCACCGCGGCGCCGAGCGCGAAATACACGAGGTATCCCGCCAGCCGATCGGCGAGCCGTTGGACGGGGGCGCGCGAGTGCTCGGCGCGCTCCACCGCGTTCACGATCTGGCCGAAGCTCGTGTCGCGTCCCAACCGCTCGGCGCGGACCTCGAGCGCGCCGCCCTGGTTCAGCGTCCCGGCGAACACCGGGTCGCCCGCGCGCTTCTCGGCCGGCATCGGCTCGCCCGTGATCGTGGCCTGGTCCACGTACGAGTGGCCCGCCGTCACCGTGCCGTCCACGGGGAGCTTGGCGCCGGGGTTGACCAGCACCAGGTCGCCGACGCGAAGCTCGGGCAGCGGGAGTTCGACTGTGGTGCCGCCGCGGCGGACGAATGCCGTCCGCGGCAGGTAGTGGAGCAGCTCCTCGATCGCGTGGCGTCCGCGCTCGACGGTCAGCCCCTCCAGCACCTCGGCGATGAGGACGAAGAGCGTGATGACGAGCGCCGTGGAGAACTGGCCGATGGCCAGCGCCGCGATGAGCGCGATGGTCATGGAAAGCTCCATCGTCATGCGGCGGGCGACGATGTTTTCGACGGCTTCGCGGAAGATCGGCCAGCCGCCGACGATCGTCGCGACGACGCCGATGACGCTCACGCGAGGCCATGGCTCCCACACGCGGAACCAGACGAGCGTGGCGCCAACCGCAACCAGCGCAATGCGGGCGAGGTCGGCCCATTCGGGGCCGTGATGCTCGTGGGCCGGATCGGGCGCGGCGCCCGGTCGGTGCGGCGGCGACATCTGCGGCTCTGTCATTTCAGGTAGGCGCGGACGATGTCGATGAGCTCGTCCGCGGCGGCCATCGCCTGTCGGGGGGTCTGGTGCGTCGTCGAAGCGTGCTCGCGGATGTGCCCTTCGAGCACCTCGGCCATCAGGCTGTCCATGGCGCCGCGCGCGGCGGCAATCAGGCGCAGCACCTCGCCGCATTCGCGCTCTTGCTCGAGGGCGCGTTCGAGTGCTTCGATCTGCCCACGAATGCGCTTCGCGCGATTCATGAGCTTGGCTTTGTTCCTGATCGTATGGCTCATTGGTCGAACGCTAGCGTTGAGTACCATAGCCCGGTAGGGTATAGTTCATGCGCCGATCCGACCGTGCATTCGGGTGTCCGAATCCCGTGGCGGCCGCTCGGCGGGCGAGCTTCACCGCGCCCTCACCGCCAGAGCCGGACACCTGCCGTGAATCGGAGCCGGCTCACCGGCGTGCGTGCCTGCCGCGCGATGTCCGCGGTGCCGGCAAAGGCGCTCTCGTACGTCAACCCCACGTACGGCGCGACCTGACGGCGGATCTCGTATCGCAGCCGGAGTCCGGCATCGAGGTCCGAGACGCCAGAACCGACGTCGCGGGACGGGTCGGCCTTCGTATAGGCATTGAGCTCGAATTGCGGCTGAAGGAAGAGGCGCTGGGTCAGCGGCAGGTTGTAGTATCCCTCGAACCGCCCGGCCGCATGACCGGCGTCGCTCAGGAACACACTCGCTCCGACGTTCCAGTACATCGGCGCCAGCCCTTCGATCCCGAGCGCCAGCCACCCGCGTGCGGGACCGGGCGCCATGTCGTACCGCACGCCGCCCTGGATGTCGAAGTAGCGCGTGGCGGCGCGAGAATAGAGTGCCTGCACCTGGGCTTCCCCGAAGTGGCCGGACGCGGCCATCAGGTTTCCCTCGGACTTGAGCCGGATCCGGTTCCAGTCGTCGCCGTACCAGCCCTCGCCGTCCCAGCGGTACGCGTCGGAGCCGCCGCTCGTACGCCATTCGTTCTGGTTGAGAACGGCCGTGCCGAACAGGCGATTGTTGTCCACGGGCTGCGGCCACCCCGGTTGCGATGGCTGCTGCTGGGCGCCAGCGCTGGCGGCCGCGACGAGCGCCAGGGTACCCGCGGCGATCGCGATGAGCCTCATGCGACCACCGCCGTGGTGAACATGCCGGCTTCCATATGGTACAGCATGTGACAGTGATAGGCCCATCGCCCCAGCTCGGTCGCGTTCACGTAGTAGTGCAGTTTCTCGCCGGGTTTCACGATGACCGTGTGCTTCAGCGGGCGCAGTCGGTCGTGATGGTTGTCGAGCTCCGTGAACATGCCGTGGAGATGGATCGGGTGCTCCATCATCGTGTCGTTGACGAGGGTCACGAGAATGCGCTGGCCGCTCGGGAAACGCACCGGCTCGCTCTGGTCGTACGTGAGCCCGTTGAACCCGAAGATGTAGCGCTCCATGTTGCCGGTCAGGTGCAGCAACACTTCGGCGTCTGGATCGCGCGTTACGAACGGCCCGTTCTGCGGGCCGCCGTCGAGCCGCACGAGATCGGCGTATGTCAGGACGCGCCGCCCGTTATTGTCGAGGCCGTCGCCCGGCGTCGCCAGGCGCTCCGTGGGGTGCATCGCGATGTTGGATACCGCGGGGCCCAGCGAGAGGCGCACGTCACGAGGCTGCGGGTACGCAACCTGGCCCGTGGCGTTGGGGCGCGGGGGAGAAGGGATGCCGCCCGCCATCCCGGCCTTCGCGCCGGCGTCCATGCCGGCCATGCCCGGCATCCCCCCCATGCTCGCGGGCGACGCGCCTCCCACCGGCACGTCCATGTCCATCTGCATGCCCGTGTCCATGGCCATGCCCATGTCCACCATCGTGCGATTGAAGATTGGGTCCATGGGCGGGACCGGGGCCACCATCCCCGGCCGCGTCGCCAGTGTCGCCCGCGCGTACCCACTGCGATCGAGCGATTCCGCGAAGATGGTGTACGCTTCCTCGCGCGGCTCAACGATCACGTCATAGGTCTCGGCGACTCCGATCCTGAACTCGTCCACCGAGACCGGCTCGACGTTGCTGCCGTCGGCGGCGACGACGGTCATTTTCAGCCCAGGGATGCGCACGTCGAAAAAGGTCATGGCCGAGCCGTTGATGAACCGGAGGCGAACGCGCTCGCCCGGCCGGAACAGCGCCGTCCAGTTGGCGGCAGGGGGCTGTCCGTTCACGAGGTACGTATACGTCCCGCCGAGCTCCCGGTCGCTGACGTCGGCGATGTCCCGCGGATCCATCCGCATCGTTCCCCACATCCACCGGTCCTGCAGCGTCGCGCCCAGGCCGTTCGACGAGATGTCGCGGAGAAAGTCGGCGACGGTGCGACGGCGGTAGTTGTAGTAGCCCTCGCCGACTTTCAGGTAGCGATAGACCGCTTCGGGATCCTCGTCGGTCCAGTCGTTCAGCATCACCACGTAGTCGCGGTCCGCATGCACGGGGTCCGGGTCGCGGGGCTCGATCACCAGGGCGCCGTAGAGCCCGGTCTGCTCCTGAAATTGCGAATGGCTGTGATACCAGAACGTCCCGCTCTGGCGCACTGGGAACCGATAGACGAAGGTCTCGCCCGGGGCGATGCCCGCGAAGCTCACGCCGGGCACGCCATCCATCCCCGCCGGTACGAGGATGCCGTGCCAGTGGATGGAGGAGGGGACGCCGAGGCGGTTCGTGACGCGGACCGTGACGGCGTCCCCTTCGCGCCAATGCAGCACGGGCCCGGGCAACAGCCCGTTCACGAGCGTGCCCTCGCGGGCGCGCCCCGTGACGTTCACGGACGCCCGCTCGATTGCGAGATCGAATGTGGTGCCGCGCAGGTCCGTCAACGCGCCCTGCATGCCGCGCGGCCGGCCATGCGGGGGCGCGATGAGCCAGGACGGGACGGCCGCAAGAGCAGTGCCGGCGGCCAGTCCGTGCACGAACTGCCGCCGCGTGAGATCACCCGTCATTCGCGGGTGACCGGGCGCGGCGTGTGGATCGACGTGTCCGGGCGTTGGGTGCGCTTCTGCATCCGGTCGATCATCGGCTGCATGGCGGCCATCATCGTCGCCATGTGGTCCTGCATCTGGCGGAGATCCTGCATCGTCCTGGGGTCGCGCGCCACCGCGGAGTCCGCGATGAGGCGCTGAATCGTCGCCATCCGCTGCTGCATGACGCCGAGCATCTGCGTCATGTGGGTGGCCATGGAGCCCCCGCTCATGCCCATCATGCCGGGCATCGCCCCCATGCCCGCGTGCGAACCCGATCCCATGGGCATCATCATGCCGGCGTGCGACGCGCTGTCCATCGAGTGCATCATGCCGTGAGTCATCCGGCCGGCCATCGAAGAATCGCGGGCGCCCGTCTTCTGGGCGGGAAGCGTGGTCGCCACGCCGAGTCCCAGTGCGAGGGCGGCCGCAATGTGTGCCATATGAGTGTGTCTCATCATATCCTCCGTTCGTTGGCGAGCCGCTCGAGGCTGCGCTCGCCGATCCCTGTTTGTACTGCGCACCCGGAAGATTCCCGGCGATGCTGAATGCCGGCTGAAGACCCGGTGAAGTGCCGTCGGCTCAGGCAGGATTCAGCCGGCCCTCAGCCGCGCCACGCACGTTTGTTTCAGCCGTCGCGGAATCGAACGGCGTTCCAGGAGGTTGCGGATGGACCACCACGAGCACAGGCACGTCACAACGGACTCCGGAATCGGGACGGGGGGAACGCGGACGACGGACCCAGTCTGCGGCATGGCGGTCCCGGCGGACTCGAGCTTCCACGCCGAGTACCAGGGCACCGAACTCCATTTTTGCAGCGCGCATTGCCGGGACCGATTCCTCGCCGCGCCATCGGAATTCGTAGCGGGTGCGATAGAGCAGTCGTCGACGCCTGCGCGCTCGGTGCCCTCGGGCACGCGATACACCTGTCCGATGCACCCGGAGATCGTCCGCGATGCTCCCGGCACGTGTCCCATCTGCGGCATGGCGCTCGAGCCGATGACGCCTACCGCGGGCGAGGCGGAGGACTCGGAGCTGCGGGACATGTCGCGGCGCTTCTGGTTCGCCACTGCGCTCGCGGTGCCCCTGCTGCTGCTCGCCATGGGCGATCTCGCGTTCGGGTCGTGGCTCGCCACGTCGATCCCGCCCCGCACGCGAGTGATCGTCGAGCTCGTGCTGGCGACGCCGATCTGCACCTGGGCCGCCTGGCCGTTCTACGTTCGCGCCGTGCAGTCGGTACGGAACCGCAGTCTCAACATGTTCACGCTGATCGGGCTCGGTGTGAGCGTGGCCTACGTCTACAGTCTCATCGCGGCGCTCGTGCCGGGGATCTTCCCGCCCGCGTTCCGCGACGCGCAGGGCCAGGTCGGCGTGTACTTCGAGGCGGCCGGAGTGATCGTCGCCCTGATCCTGCTCGGCCAGGTGCTCGAGCTTCGCGCGCGCAGTCGGACGAGCGCCGCCATTCGGCAGCTGCTGGAGCTGGCGCCGGCCACCGCCCGTCGCATCGGCGAGGACGGCTCCGAGGCGGACGTGCCGCTCGAGGCGGTGCAGGTGGGCGACCAGCTCCGCGTGCGCCCGGGGGAAAAGGTACCCGTGGACGGCGTCGTCGTCTCCGGCGCCAGCACGATCGACGAATCCATGGTGAGCGGCGAGCCGATCCCGGCGGAAAAGCACGCCGGGGATCGCGTGGTGGGCGCTACCGTGAACGGCACGGGCATGCTGGTCATGCGGGCGGAGAAGGTGGGTTCGGACACGCTCCTCGCGCGCATCGTCAGCATGGTGGCGGACGCGCAGCGGTCGCGCGCGCCGATCCAGAAGCTGGCCGACGTCGTTGCGGGCTATTTCGTGCCGACGGTCATCGCCGTGGCGGTGCTCACCTTCGTCGTCTGGTCGTGGATCGGTCCGGACCCGAAAATGGCCCACGCGCTGGTCAACGCGGTGGCGGTGCTGATCATCGCGTGTCCCTGCGCGCTCGGCCTCGCCACGCCCATGTCGATCATGGTGGCGACGGGAAAGGGCGCGACGATGGGGGTGCTGTTCCGCAATGCGGAAGCCATCGAGGTGCTGCGCAAGGTGGACACGCTGGTGGTGGACAAGACCGGCACGCTCACTGAGGGCCGCCCGAAGCTCGTGGCCCTCATCCCGGCGCCGGGCTTCGACGAAGCGCGCGTCCTGCGGTTGGCGGCCAGTCTGGAGCGCGGGAGCGAGCACCCCCTGGCGGCGGCCATCGTGCGGGGCGCCGAGGACCGCGGAACCGCGCTTGCCGCGCCCGCCGAATTCGCCAGCGTGACCGGCAGGGGAGTGCGCGGCGTGGTGGACGGGCACCGCGTGGCGTTTGGCAACCAGCCCTTCATGGACGAGCTCCACGTCGATGCGGGGCTCTTCGCGGCGCGGGCGGACGAACTCCGTGCGCAGGGCCAGACCGTGATGTTTCTGGCGGTGGACGACGGACTCGCCGGACTCGTCGGCGTGGCCGACCCGATCAAGGACACCACGGCCGAAGCGATCGAGGCGTTGCATCGCGAAGGGTTGCGCCTCGTGATGCTCACCGGTGACAACAAGACGACGGCGGACGCCGTCGGCCGCCGGCTTCATCTCGACGAGGTCGTCGCCGAGGTGATGCCCGACGGGAAGGCGGCGGTGATACAGCGGCTGCGGGACGAGGGGCACGTGGTTGCCATGGCGGGCGACGGGATCAATGACGCGCCGGCGCTCGCGTTGGCGCATGTGGGCATCGCGATGGGCACGGGCACGGATATCGCTATGGAGAGCGCCGGCGTGACGCTCGTCAAAGGTGATCTCCGGGGGATCGTGCGCGCCCGGCGGTTGAGCCGGCTCACGCTGCGGAACATCAAGCAGAACCTGTTCTTCGCGTTCGTCTACAACACTGCGGGCATCCCCATCGCCGCCGGCGTGCTGTATCCGGTGTTTGGGCTGCTGCTGAGCCCGATCATCGCGGCGGCTGCGATGAGCTTCAGCTCGGTCTCCGTGGTGGCGAACGCGCTCCGCCTGGGAAGGAGCGCGGCATGACCGGCGCTGCCCCGGCGGATACGCCGGCAAACGCCACGGTCCACGTGTCCGGTGCCGGCCCCGCCGGCCTCTCGGCGGCGATCACGCTCGCGTCCGGCGGGCGCGCCGTGGTGGTCCACGAACGGGCACCGGATGTCGCGCATCGGTTCCATCACGATTTCCAGGGGCTGGAGAACTGGACCACCGACGGCGACGTGCTCGACGAACTCGCGGCCATCGGCATCCGTCCCGAGTTCGAGTACGCGGCGTTCCGCGAGACGACCCTGTTCGACGCCGACGGCCGCGAGCATACGTACCGATCCGATCGGCCGTTCTTCTACCTGGTGCGGCGCGGCGACGGCGAGGGCACGCTCGACCGGTCGCTCGCCCGCCAGGCCTTGGCGGCAGGCGCCGAGTTGCGATTCAACGACCCCGTGCAGCACCTGCGCGACGGGGGCATCGTGGCGGAAGGGCCGCACGGCTCCGACGTGATCGCCGTCGGATACGTGTTCGACACCGACGCCGGGGACGGGGCGTACGCGGCGCTGGCCGATCGCCTGGCGCCCGGCGGGTATGCGTACCTGCTCATACACCGCGGGCGCGGCACGCTGGCGTCGTGTATGTTCGCGGACTTTCATCGGGAACGCGAATACCTCGCGCGCACGGCGGACTTCTTCGGGGAGCGCGTGACCTTCAGTATGCGCAACGAACAGCGATTCGGCGGAACGGGAAATTTCCGCCCGTTCCGGTCCGTACGGCGCGGTCCGTTGCTGTACGCGGGAGAGGCGGCCGGATTCCAGGATGCCCTGTGGGGGTTCGGCATGCGGTATGCCATGGTCTCGGGGCACCTCGCCGCGCGGGCCGTGTTGGCGGGGGCGCCCGACCGGTACGATGAAGATTGGCGGGCCCGGTTCGGCGGGGAGCTGCGGGCCGGCGCGGTCAATCGCTTTCTCATCGAACGGCTGGGCGACTGCGGGTATCGCATGCTCGCGCGCCGCCTCGATCGGGCGCCCGACCCGCGAGCGTGGCTCGGCCGCCACTATCGATCGTCGCTCGGCACGGATGTGCTATATCCATTCGTCCGGCGGATGCGGCCATGGCCGCGGGACGCGGACCATTGCGTCATGGAAGGATGCGACTGCACGTGGTGCCGGTGCACCCACCCTCAACCTCAGCCCTGAGACCCCTGATCCATGCGGAAGTTCATGCTCGGTTTCATCACGGCGCTGCTGCTCATGCCGATATCAGCGTTTGCTGTTATTCGCCTCGGCCTGGTGGACCCGCGGGCCGATATCCCGGTCAACGCGATCGAGCGGCGCGTCGCCATGCCGTCGCTCGATGCCGCCGTCGAGCGCCGCGCGCCGTCGCTGCCGGGTGCGCTGGACGAGAGCGACTCCGGGCTGATCGCGGGGATGGCGGTCTACCAGGAGCACTGCGCGCTCTGCCACGGGGACGTCGCGCATCCACGCGCCGCGCTCGCTGAGGCCCTTTATCCGCGCGCCCCGCAATTCGTGCGCGACGCCCCCGACATGCCGGCCCACGAAAACCTCTACATCGTCGAGCACGGCGTGCGTCTCACCGGGATGCCGGCGTGGGGCCGGATCCTCTCGCAGCGGGAGTTGCGGCAGGTGACGGCCTTCCTCGCGCGCCTGGACAGCCTGCCCACTCCGGTGGCGGAGCGCTGGAAATTCCAAGCGCGCGAGCCGGCGGACACCAGCCGGCGCGCGCGCTGAGCCGCGACCGCGGGGATCGGCGCCCGCTGATCCCGGACTACCGCGTGGTGAACGAGAACATCATGCCGTAGGTGTTCGTCCCCGGCGTCTGCCAACCGGAGCCCATCTCCGATCCGCCCATCATGCCGCCGCTCATCATCTGGCTCGTCACCGCCTGCCCGCCGAACTGCGCGCAGCGGCTGAGATCCAGCGAATCGCCCTTGGCATCGGTGAACCCGCCGCCCATGTGAAACGCGTACGTGGAGTGGGCGGCCATCATGGAGTCGGGCGAGAAGGTGAACTGCGTCGAATCCGGCGACCACATCCCGTGGGCCGGCACGACCGCCCCGGCCACGGTGCCCTGATGCAGCGACATGTACGTCGCGGCGCTCGCGTGCATCGGTTGCGAGAATGTCACGACGACGGCGGAGTTCGCGCTCACACCGGTCGCGCCGCCGGCAGGACTCACGCTCACCACCTGCGCCGCGACCGGGTGGTTGCCGGGGGCCGTTGGCGACGCACTGCTGCCGCTGCACGCCGCCAGCACTGCCGCGGCGGTGACGACCGCCGACCATTGAATCGAACGCTTCATGGAGGTGTCCTCGCGACGAAAGGTCTCAGCCACCGGGCATCGCCCGTCACACGGCCGATGCGTGACCGAGCGGCTATTGACGCGTGAATCTGCGTCGCGAAGAACCGTGTGCAGTCGGGATTCCGGAGGGAAATTGTCAGGACATTCCCGCAGCGTGCTCGTTGGTGACGGCTCTTCAGCTAAGATTCAGCGGGCCTTCAGCTTGACGTCACGGCCGCTCAACATTCTGTAGTCGAAGACGCGGCCGAACGGACGAGCGGTTGGTGGCGGTTTGACTCAGGAGAGGAAGCATGGGGACGCAGCGGATTCTGGTCATTGACGACGATCACGCAATCACGAGTGTTCTCAAGCGCGGGCTGTCGCTCGAGGGGTTCGTAGTGGACACGGCGGCCACCGGCCCCCAGGGCCTCTCCATGGCACGCGACCACGTCCCCGATCTGGTGATCCTCGACGTCATGTTGCCCGGGTTGGACGGGTTCGATGTGCTGGCGCGGCTCCGGGAAGCGGATCCGCACCTGCCGGTGCTGATGCTCACCGCGCGCGACGCCCCGCTGGATCAGGTCAAAGGCCTCGATGCCGGGGCCGACGATTACGTCGTCAAACCGTTCACGTTCGACATTCTGGTGGCGCACGTGAAGGCCCTGCTGCGCCGCCACGAGTCGGATCGCCCCGAAATCCTGCGATTCGCGGACCTGGCGCTCGACACGGGGACCCGGCGAGCACGTCGCGGCGCGCGCGACATCGATCTGACGACCACGGAATACGAGGTCCTGCGCCAGTTCCTGCTCCATCCGCGCCGGGTGCTGGCCAAGCATTATCTGATGGATCGCGTGTGGGGGTACGAAGTGGAGAGCGGCTCGAATCTGCTCGAGGTATACGTCAAACAGTTGCGGCAGAAGCTGGAGGGGCCCGGGCACGAACCTCGCCTGCTGCACACGATTCGGGGCGCCGGGTACGTGCTGCGCGAACCATGATCCGTTCCTTGCGATTCCGGCTCGCCGCGTGGCATGGGGCACTCACCGGGGCGATCGTGGTCGTGATCTGCGGCTACGCGTACGCCGTCCACGCGCGGGCCCATTACGACCAGGCCGACCAGCGCCTGGCCGACGATACGCACCACGTGGCAGATGAGCTGCGCGGCGCGCGAACGCCGGCGGAGGAACAGGAGATTCTGCGCGCGGCGCGCGTGCTCGACGCGCGCATGCGCGTCTACGCCGCGGATGGAACGCTGGCCCTTGGAACGGACAGCGGCTTCCCGGTCACGGCCCCGAGGGCGTTCGGCCGCGCCGACCGTGCTCCGTTCGGCTGGCTGCCCTCGCTGGCGCCGTCGCTGTACCACGCGCGAGACACGTCCGGCGTGTACGACGTCGCGCGCGCACGCACGGGGGAGCGGTGGCGACTCTTCGAGGTGGCGCTTCCCGGCGATCGGCGCCTGGTCGCCGCATTGGCGCTGGGCCCGATCGACACGTCCGTGGCCGCGTTTGGGCGGCTCATGACCCTGATGGCGCTCCTCGGAACCGTGCTCAGCTTCTGGGTGGGGTGGATCCTGGCGAGCCGCGCCCTTCGGCCGGTCGCCGCGATGCGCGAGACCGCCGACGGGATCGCCAGCTCTCGCGAGCTCTCGCGGCGCATTCCGGTGCCCGGTGCCGATGACGAGTTGTCGCGCCTCGCCGGGACGTTCAATAGCATGCTGGGCAGCATCGAGGAGGGCTACGCCGCGCAGCAGCGCTTCGTGGCCGACGCCTCGCACGAGCTCCGAGCGCCGCTCACGGCGATCCAGGCCAATCTGGAGCTGCTGCGACGGGCCGATCGCATGCCGGCGGAGGACAGGATCGCGGCGATCGAGGAGGCGTACGCCGAAGCCACCCGTATGTCGCGGCTGGTGGCCGACCTGTTGGCGCTGGCGCGCGCGGACGCGGGGATCCCGCTCCAGCGGCACGTGGTGGAACTGGATCGCGTGGTGTTGGAGGTGGTCGCGGAGGCGAAGCACCTGACGCGGGGACAGACACTCGAGATCACACAGGTCGAACCGGCGGTGATCCGCGCCGATCCCGATCGCGTGCGACAGCTCCTCCTCATTCTGCTCGACAACGCCATTCGGTACACGACGCCGACGGGACATGTCACCGTGCATCTGCAGCGGGCGGACGGGACGGCGGTCGTTGAGGTTCGGGACACCGGCGTCGGCATCGCCGCCGACGCGCTGCCGCACGTCTTCGAACGGTTCTATCGAGGGGATCGCGCGCGTGCCCGCGACCCCGGCGGGACCGGGCTCGGGCTCCCCATCGCGCGGTGGGTGGCCGAGCAGCACGGCGGTACGCTGGAGCTCGCGAGCGAGTTGGGGCGCGGAACCACGGCAACGGTCCGACTCCCTCTGCACCCGATTGGGGACGCACTCCCCTCCTGATCGGCGCCTGTGGGGTTCAGGGTGCCCTCACCCGCACTTCAGGGT
>JAGWRB010000236.1 GCA_028876725.1 Gemmatimonadota bacterium | reverse complement strand
GTCAGTTTGAGGAAGCCCGATGCCTCGCCGTCGAGCACGGCGCGGTCCACCTCGGCCATGGGCACCATCACGGTTTCCACCGCGTGCCCGGTCGCCAACGCGTCGGCCTCCGTCAGGCCCACCGTCGCCACTTCCGGCGACGTATACGTGACCCGCGGAATCACCATCGTGCTGTTCCGCCCGCCGCCCAGACCGAAGAACAACGCGTTGGCGACGGCCAGACGCGCCTGCGCGTCGGCGACGTGGGTGAACTGCAGCGGAGAGGCGACGTCGCCAATGGCGAACACACGCCGGTTCGTCGTCCGGAGCCGGTCGTCCACCGTGATCCCGCGCGGGGTGGAGGCAATCCCGGCCGCCTCGAGTCCGAGATCCTCGATGTTGGGCCTTCGACCGGTGGCCACGAGCAGGCGCTCGCCGCGCAGCTCCGGTCCCGGCGCGTCCGTGCGGAGCGAAAAGAGGCCGTCTGCCCACCGCACCTCGCGGATGCCCGCTTCGGCATGCACGGCAACGCCATCGGCGGACATCGCCTGGGCCACGAGCCGGCCGGCTTCGGGGTCCTCACGCGGGAGCAGCGTGCGATCGGCGTGCAGCAGGGTCACCGACGCGCCCAACCGGGCGAACGCCTGCGCCAGCTCGACGCCGATGGGCCCGCCGCCGATCACCACCAGGTGCCGGGGAACGTCGGTGAGGGAGAAGATGGTCTCGTTCGTGTCGAACGGGGTCGTGTCGAGCCCCGGAATGGGGGGGATCGCTGCCCGAGCGCCCGTGGCCACGATGGCCCGGCGGAAGCGGAGGACTTCGCCCCCCACGGCGATCGCGTCCGCCGCCAGGAACCGCGCGTCTCCGAAGAACACGTCGGCGCCGAGCGACCGGTACCGGGCGGCCGAGTCGACTTCGCTCAACTCGGCGCGCAGGCGGCGCATGCGGGCCAGGGCCGTGCTCGAATCGCCGCGGCCCGCAACACCCGGTGCACCGAATGCGTCGGCGGCCGCCCGTGCGTCGTGCCACGCGCGCGCCGCACGAATGACGGCCTTGGACGGGACGCAGCCCACGTTGAGACAGTCCCCGCCCATGGCGTCGCGTTCGATCAGCGCCACCCGCGCCCCCAGGCCGGCGGCGATCGCCGCGCTCACCAGCCCCGCGGTCCCGCCGCCGATCACGACCAGGTGGTAACGCGCCGCCGGCGTGGGATTGGCCCAGTCGCCGGGGCTCACCCGCCGTGCCCACTCGGCGTTGGCGGCGTCGAACGGCGCGGTCGCACGGCGCCCCGGCCAATCCGCCGGGACCGCGGCGCGGTCGTGCGTGCGCACCTTGTGCCCCGGCTGCTCGCTCATGCGCGCGACGCCGGGCGCCCGTAGATGGCACCCACGGTGCCGCCGTACACGAAGTGGCCGAAGAGACTCGCCATGGCCAGGACCACGGACCCCGCAAACAGCGGCATGCCCATCATCGGGAGCACGGCCACCTCGAGCATCAGCCATGGCGCGATTCCGTAGACGGCACCGCGAATCCACGGAGCCCCGGGAATCAGGCTCGCCACCGCCCCGTAGATCAGGGCCAGGACGATTCCAATCATGAAGTGGGCCACCCAACCCAGGGCGAGGTTTCCGCCCATCGCGCCAGCCAGCATCGCCGCCGGGTTCATTTTCGGGATGCCCATCATGGGAGCGACCACGAGTCCGATGATCGTCATCAGCACCGTGCCGACGAGCCCTCCGATCACCGCCTTGCCATAATTGATGTTCACGGATCACCTCGCGTTTGGGATTCTGCCCCGGCACTCGACGCCGGGTCGCAGAGGCAACCGGGATCCGCGTCGTTGGTTCCGTACGGCCAGTGAACGAAGCGTCGGCGGCTTCGGTTGTACCTTTCGTGGGACCACCCATTGCGGGGAGGACGCGGGCGGTGGCGAGTCGCATCGATCTGCCGGACGAGCTCGGGGCCACGGGGGCCCTGGCGGAGGCCTACGCCAGGGTCGCCGCCTCGCGCGGCGAGGTGGCCAATATCCTCAAGGCGCACGCGACGCGCCCCGAGGCCATGCTGGCCCATCTCGACCTCTATCGGGAGTTGATGTTCAGCCGGTCGGAGTTGAGCCGCGCCGAGCGCGAATTCATCGCGTCGGTCGTATCCTCGGTGAACGGGTGCCGGTATTGAATGCACCATCACGGAGGGTCTCTCCGTGCGCTGACCAAGGATCCCGCTCTGGTGGAGGCGGTGCTCGCCGACCCGCGGTCGGCGAGTGTGCCACCGAGGTGGCGCACGCTGGCTGACGTTGCGATCACGTTGACCGCGGAGCCGGCAGCCGTCACGGACGAACAGGTACGCCGCCTCCGAGACCAGGGCCTCACCGACGCGGGCGTGCATGATGTCGTCGCGATCACGGCCTACTTCAACTTCGTGAACCGCATGGCCGAGGGGCTCGCGCTGCCGATCGAGTAGATGGGAGGAGGCCGCGCCAGGGCGCGGTGATCATGCTGGCCGACGGGACGGAGACAGGCCGTCGAGACGAGCCAGCGACTGCTCGAGCGCCTTCATGGAGACCCCAAAGTGCGAGGCAGTCCACACGGCCACGCCATCCACGACGAGAATCACCTGCGGCGACGCGTGCGGGACGCCGAACCGCTCGGCGACGGCTCGCGAGAGCGCGCGTTCCCGCTGCACGGCGATCAGCACGACACGCACCCCGGGATTCCGGCCGGCAAATGCGTCGACCTCGGTCAGCGCACGTGCGGAGATGGAACAGGTCAGACTGTGCTTGAAGATCCAGACGGGCTGCGGCCCGTCCAGTTGGGAGAGCGCCGCGTCGGGCGTCAGCCGTTCGAACGTCACGGTGAAATACCTCGCATCGAGTCGGGATCGGGGGTTCGGACCGTGGTCCGTCCACCGCCCCGTCAACAGCTTGCCGTCGCCATTGGTTCCGTCAGGAAGGCCCCGACTTGTTGGACCCCGGACCGACAGGGAACCATTTCAAGGCTCCATCTGTTGCCCCGACAATGACCGATGACAGCGATGTGAAGCGGGAGCGTGACCGGCACTTCCAGCAGGAAGCTCTGAGCTGCCTGCCCGAGGTGACGCGGTTCGCGCTGTCGCTCACGCGAAACGAGTCGGACGCCGACGATCTGGTGCAGGAGACCTTTCTGCGGGCGTACCGGTCGTGGGACCGCTACGAGCCCGGCACCGAGTGCCGCGCGTGGTTGTTCACGATCTGTCGAAACCAGTTCCTCAACAGCCGCGCGCGCGTCCAGCGCGAGGTCGCGCTGGAGGCCCCGGAGCTGGAAGCCCGGCAGGCCGCCATGGTGCACGACAGCGTGCGCGACAGCCCGCTCGAGCACACGTGGCTGCGGGCCGATCTGGCGCCGGCCATCCAGCGGGCCCTCGCGGCGCTGCCGGAAGTGCTGCGCAGCGCGGTGATCCTCGTGGACCTGCAGGACCAGAAATACGAAGACGCGGCGCGCGTGCTGGGAGTTCCGGTGGGGACCGTCCGGTCCCGGCTGTTTCGAGGGCGGCGCCTGCTGCAGGAAGCGCTTCTGACCTATGCCCAGGACGCGGGGTTCGTCGCGTCCGACCAGCAGACCGACCGAGGATCCGACCGATGAAGTTCTTCCACCGGCACAAACACACCCACGAGCACGAGATGCTCGACTGCGAAGCCGTGATGCGGCAGCTCTGGGACTATCTGGACGAGGAACTGAGCCCCGACCGCATGGCGGCGATCCGGGAGCACCTGGCCACGTGCGCGCGCTGCTACCCGCAGTACGAGTTCGAGCAATCCTTCCTCACGGCGCTCGACCGGGCGCAGCAGGAGCATTCGAACCCGGACGGGCTGCGGAACCGGGTGGCGGCAGCGCTGCGGGCGGAGGGGATGTCGGAGATTTAGTGCGCGCACCGCGTCCAGGACGCGGAAAGGCGCGCCCGGGTCGCCGATCGTCAGCGCCGCCGCCCATTGAATGTGAATCGCCCCGGGTTTTCCGGAGGCTCGTTCAGTTGAGTGCCCCCACCCCGTCGTGGGTGGCGTGGGCGGTGTGATACTGCGCTTCGTACTCCGCTGGCGGCAAGTACCCGAGCGGTTCCATCAGGCGCTGACTGTTGTACCACGCCACCCATTCGAGCGTGGCATACTCGACGTCCTCGAGCCCCCGCCACGGGCCGAGATGGTAAATCACCTCCGTCTTATAGAGCCCGTCGATGGTCTCCGCGAGCGCGTTGTCGTACGCATCCCCGCGGCTCCCGACGGACGACTCGATGCCCGCGTCGAGCAGGCGGTCCGTGTACCAAAATCGCGAGCTATTGCGACCCGCGATCGCTATGATGGACGAGCGGCCCCTCCAGCGCGCGTCACCCGCTCATCGCGTGCCGGCGGTGGTGTTCGGTCGCCCAGCACTCGTCGGTGACGAGGCGCCGCCGGGGAGTCCGCAGGGGCATTCGCGAAAATCAGGGATTCCCCGACGGGGGGTGCGTTTCCAGCACCACCACCCTGTCTGTGTGTTCGATCCTTAGTCCCTGCTCGCGACCACGCCGGCCGCACCATGATGCGATGAGCGACGCCCCCAGCAATTCGGCCGGGGGTGCCCCCCCGCCCAACTCGATGGACCTTATGGAAACGCACCCGCAGTCCCCGTTCTCCGTGCTGCCGGCCGCGCAACGCATCCCCGCGATTCTGGCGGCGCTGGAATCCATTGCCGAGACGGCGTGGGACGCCGGCGATCGCGACCGCGCCAGCGGCGCGTGGTCGCTGCATCACGATCTCGTGACGGCGCAGATGCCGTCGCTCCCTGATAATGAGGAGCGCCAGGGCCATGCGTTCCTGGTGACCGAGGGACCCTTCGATGCGGTAATCGAATGGGCCACCAGCCCGCGTCACGCGGTGGATGCCATCCTGAATGCGGCGCAGCCGGGCGTGCTCGAAGAGGAAGAAACGCCGGAACGCCGGTCGCGTCGACTGGCAGATCAGGAACGCGAGGCCGAGCTCGGCGAATTCGAATTCCGCGCCAGTGGAGATCTCCCATGGGAGAGCATCGTATACCGCGTGAAGGCGGTCGAAGAGGTTGACCTGGACCGCCTCGAATTCCCGTCCGCTGGCGTCTGGACGGCCTGGTTCAACAACGACATCGACTGACGCCTGTTCCGCAGCAAGTACGACAGCCTGCCGGGGACCCTCACAGACCCACGGGTGGCTGATTGGCGGCCAGCATGGGTACGACCTTCGCCACGACGGGCGACGCCAGGCCAGCCGCGAAAGTGGGCTGGCGGATCGGGAAGGACATGCTAGGGATCAGATCCCGCGGCGCGACATCCGCAGGACGCCCGGGCGTACCAGAGCGCGGATCCGTTGACCCCCGCCTCACCGGCGAGGCGCAGGTCAGACGTCGCAGGAGCCAACCCGAACACACTTTCGGACGGCGGACGAGCTTCGAGCGATTCCCCGAAAGCTCACGCCGTCGACGCCTCCAGACCCGGTCGCGCCTCAGCCGCCTTCCGCTCGTCCCGTGCGGCAATCTGCTGCCGCCAGAGCGCTTCGTCTGACGCATCGGGGATCCACTCGGCGTACGTGCGCAACAGCGTGGCCGGATCATGTCCGAGCTGGCGGGCGACCGCCTTCACCGGCACCCCGGCAGCCAGCATCATCACCGCCACCGAGTGCCGCGCGTCGCGGGCCTGGTAGTGGGCGAACTGGCCATGGCCCTGGCTGACAAGGTGCTCCCGAGCCCGTTCCATCGCCTTGGCGTGGGCGTGACGGTCAGGGGGCAACTCCTCGAACAGTCGGTCCGTCGGCCGTTTGTTCGCGATCCGCCGCTCCACGGCGGCCCAGGCCCAGTCGAGGACGAGCACGCGACGCTGGCGGTTGAAAGTCTTGCCAGACAGGCCGCGGATACGACGTTCACGAAGATCAACGTGGCGCACCTGGATGCGCGCCACGTCCGTCGTATCGAGACCGGTGCCATGCTGGATGCGGCAGAAGTCCCCATGAGGCGGCGCCAACTCGTCGAGCGCCGCGGCAAGGAGTTCGATTTCCCACCGCTCGAGATGCAGCACGCGACCGGGCGCCGTCGATTCGAGGATCACGTCTCCGGTCGGATCGTTCACCCAGTGCATGCCCTTCCGAACGGCCAGCCAACGCGTGAACGTGCGGAGGGCCAGTTGGTGTTTGCGGCGCGCCGATCGGCCGGCGTTCTGGTGGCCAGGCTTCTTCGCGCGCTCGCGCGCGAGCACGTCGTCCAGATAGCGGCGGACGCGATCCGGGGTCAGCAATGAGACGCGCCGAGTCAGCGCGAGCTTATCGACACGCTTCCCGTATTCCTTGGCGCGCGCCTGGGGGTCTTCGATGGCGGAGAGGGTGGCCCACCCCTCGAGTCCCTGATCCTCATCGAGCGCACACCAATCGAGCAGAGCGGACACGTGCGACGCATCGTTCTCCCGAGCGTTGCTCTTCAGCACCTGTCCGCGCTTCCGGGGATGCAGCGACACCGAGTCCTTCGAGAATTCCTCGATCAGCGGTTTGACGTCGACGTCGCGCTCGGCGGCATCGAACCGCGTCAGCAGGTCGTCCACGCCGGCCGGGCCTCGACCCGCGAGCGCGTCGTTGAGCCCCGGCAGCCCCGGCCACCGGCGGTCGTCGGGAAACAGCCCGACTTTACGGGCGTGCAGCAGGTCCAGCGCGCGCCTACGGCGCGCATCTCGCTGCAGTTCCTCAAGACGGTATAGGACGGCTTGGGCGAGCTTGCGGCCACGCGCATCGTCCGGGATCCGCGTGCCGATCCGCCGCCGGCCACCGGACGTCGTTGGTGCGTAGAGGTAGAGGAACGGCGACCCCTTCACCCTCACAAGGTTCGCAGGCAGGTCTCGACTATTGACCGGCGCGTCCTGCGTCGCCGTTTGCGCCTCCCCGTCGGCGGCAGCCGAGCCCTGACTCACTTGATCCGCGGATCGCGACACAGGTGTGCCTCCGCGTAGGCGTCCAGATCCACACGCCGGTACCGACGCATATTGCGACCGCTCTTGCCCGTCGTCGGAAGTTCCACCCGCGGAATTCCGGACTTTTCCAACCAGGTCTCCGAGACGTTCAGGTACGCGGCCGCCTGCTCCTGAGTCAGAAGCGCCGGCCAGTGCTCTTTGAGCCCAAGCCCAGCCAGGGCGCCACCCTTCAGGGGCGGCGTCCAGTTCTGCGGGAGCAGTCGGCGGGGAAAAGTCTCGGTTTCCATGAGCAGAAGGAGGTGTTCATCCACCGTACCCGATCCGGCCTCGGATCCAATGCGGACCTGACGGGAACGTGTGGCGCCGCGCCGGGTTCCTGCGCGACTCAGCCCGGATTGATCGGTGGCCCCCCGGCTCGCCCATGGCCGGGCCGCCAAGGGGACGGAGGCCAGAGGGACGAGTTCCGAGCAGGGCCGATCGAGCGACGCGTCTACATCGGGCAGGATAGGAGGGCCGGAGGCGGGTTGAGTAGTGGGGGCCCCGGCCGCCTGCCGTGAGCCAGTTGTCGCACCGTCCGCCGAGCACCCACCAACGTGCCCGATGGGGCGCGCTGGTAGCGAGGTGATCGCCCCTACGGGCGCCGGATTTGCTGACAGAGGCATACTCGAGCCTACGGGGCCGCACCCGCCCGCCAGCATTCACCCGTGGCCGTTCGACACGTGGACGGCGGCAGGCCCCTGGCTTCTCTGAGCTCCCCTCCACGACCCGGGCGGCGAGCCCTCCGGCTTTGGGGCCCTTCGGCGTGCCTGATTCGACGACGATGGTGACCACGTCGGCGGGCACCCGAAGCGGAACCGTTCGTGCTGCGAGTGTGCTCGGGGGTGTGCACACATTGCGTCGGGAGCCCGTGCCCCGCCACCCTGCTGGCATGCCCACCCACCGCGTCCCGACTCGCTCGGATCCACTTCAACTGCCACTCTTTCCGCCGGCTAACCCGACGCCGACTTATCTGGGCACGGGGTTCTCGCTGTTTCGAATCCCGATCCTAACGTGGGTGGGGATCCACGGCGCCGTGACGGAGCGCCAGATCATCTTCCGTTTTTGGTTGTACGAGGGCTACTCGCCGAGCCACGGCTTCCGCGTGGTCCAGCGCCTCGTCTCCCAGGGTTTGCTCAAACGCCACCCGCTGGGGCAAGGGCACGGACACCGGTCGCAACATGCCGTGACCTTGACCCGCGAGGGCCGGGCCGAACTTCCACCGGCCCGGCCGCTCGCCGCCCGAGTCTCCCAGGCCCACCTAGTCCAGCTCGCCCAGGTCGCACTTGTCCGGGAGGCCGAGGGTTGGAGCTTCGTCCGATGGGCAGACGCCTGGCCGCGACTGCGAAGCCTGACACTCAAGGCCGCGCGGGCCCGCCTCGGGCGCCAGGGAGCGCAGGAATACGAGGCCCTAGCCCGGATGCGCGATCCTGGCCTGACGGTGTGGGCATTGGTCCATGCGAGCACTGGTGACGTCCGCCTCCTGGTGCCAGGAAGATCAGCCCGAGGCCTTCGCCGTTTCTGCCGCGGTCTGAGCCGCCTAGCCCATTTCGCTCAGTTCCGTCCGCTGGAACTGGAGCTCGTTGCCGCGGACATTCCTGCGGCGGGTGCGGAAGAACGCGTCCGCGACTGGTTCCGGGGGCGGCGCTACGCCGGTCGGAAGGGCCAGAAGCGGCGGAAGTCAGACCAGCCACGTCGACCGATTCCAGTGACCATCTATATGGTACCGCCGTTCGGCGAGTTGCCTCACCCCCATCGCGTGCAGATCCCAACCGAGAGCGCATATGCCCGGGCCGGGGTCCCAAGCCCCTTGAGCGCGCGGGCTCCAACGATGTGGCTGGCTACACGGCCGGGTGGGGTGCTGTAGCCAGGACGCCCGAGGATCGAGCTACGCCGCAGCGACGTCCGCTGCGGTGCAACTCATTGAACGTCAGACATTTCAGGGTCCGGCATCCTGACATTCTGGAACGCGTTCCAGCCACGGACGTTCGAAGAATGTGCCAGTGAGGGGACCGCACATCGGCGAGCCGGCGCGTCCCCGTACTATGCGGGCGTCATGAACTGGCCCATGCGCAAAACCTCGAACGGACCCACCGACCCCTCATCGGAAGAACGCGTCGTGGAGCGCGCGTACGACGAACACGGAGGGTTGAGATGGGAGCGTGCGGGGATCCGAACCACCCAACCGCCTGCCTTACCCGCCGGCCCTACCCCGCCCGATCCCCTCTGGCTCGAGGCACTCGGCTGGGTGCTCGGCGCGTTCTGGGACGGCCTCCGACTCGTCGCCGAAGCCGTCGGTGCCGTCCTCATGCTCATCGGCGGGCTCGCACTTGGCATCCTGACCATCGCGGCCACGGTGGCCTTGGTCGCCGGGATCATCGGCGCGGGGTACGGGCTCGGGGGCTGGATCGACGGCCCGACCGGGGCCGTCGCTGGAGCCTGGATCGGTGTGGCGGTCGTCGTCATCACCATCGTTGGAGCGACGAGCCACCGTGGCTCGTGAACTCCGGCGCCGGCGATGTGGTGCTCTGGGCGGGGGGCAGCCCGCTGCGCATCGTTGCCGCCGAGTGGTCGGGGGTTGCGGATCCGGAACAGCCTGGACGGCCGGGCCCGATGACGTCTAGCCTCGTCGCGGAAATGCGCGCGATCATCTCCATGGTCCTGCCGGCGTGGGGCGACGCTGGACTGGAACCGCTGACGTGGGCGATGGCGCTGCACCCCCAGGTCGTAGAGCGGTGCGACGCGTGTGGGGCGTGGGGGGCTCTCGTCCCCGATCCAGCATGTAGCCACCCCGTGGAGCGCCGGAGCTACATCGAAGTGATAGCGCTGACCACCCTCGGCGGAGAAACTCTGCCGCTCAGTTCCGGTGTGTTGGCCAGCCTCCTGGTGGAGTCCATGTGGCTCATGGGCCACGTCCCGGCAATCATTCGCCGGCTTCCAGTCCAGCAGCCGGGCTGGCCGGTGGCCGCAGCGGAGCTCCTCCTTCACGTGGGCCCTACGCTCACGGCCACCGACCTCGAATCGACCCCGATCTATGCCCGTTTGACGGTCGACCTGATCAGGCGGCCCATCGTCTTGCTCTTCCAGCGGCGGCCCGACTGCCTGCCGAGGTAGGCGAGGGATCCCTCGCCGAGGTGTGTACCGGCCGAACTGACGAATGCCGACCAACGATCGCCGCCAAGTGCGGAGTCACGCGCGGTCGCCGACCGCCTGCTCAGGGTCCTTCTGCCGGACTGTCGCCCTCCGTCGCGCTCTCACTTGTCTCTACGTCGCGGAGGAGTTCCGCCACTCCCGGCTGGAGGAAGGTGTGCCCACACTCGCAGCAGAACACCTCGATCCACACAACGCGGCGCAGGCCACCGACGCTGACGATAGCAGGAGCCTCGACCGAGGTCACGCTGGTCCCGCACACCGGACACGGAGTGGTAAGGGGGCCGCTTCCCCCGCCTGCGCGCGCCGCAGGACTCACCGCAGATCCCCATCGGAATCGATGTCGTCCTCGTCGGCGTCCGGGCGCCATTCGCCGCGGATTGCCGGCCAGCCGCGAGCTTGCTCAAAGTAGTATCGATATCCACAACTCGCGCACAGGGTCTTCAGCCAGATCGACCGCCGCCCCGTCGCGTCCGAGATCCGGGCGCGCTCCTCCTCCGTCTCGCCCCAGACACGTCCGGGGCGCCCGCACGCTTCGCACACTCTCGCACTCGCGCGTTCGATTGCGGCCAGTTGTGCGCGCAGGCGTTGGGCGACGGCGGGATCTTCGTCACCGCGGTGTTCAACATAGATCCGGAGGCGCGCCCATTTCTCTTTGACCTGCACGACATTCATCCCGGCGGCGGTCGCCGCGTCCCACCCGGCGGCGGCTAAATCCCGCCACCCGGCGCCAGTGCTCGCCATCGCCTGCTCCCTGCTGTAGCCGCCTAGGCCGGGTGGCACCACACCGCCAGGGGCCCACCACTCGGGCCGCTCGTTCGCCCCATCGGTCACGGGACCTCCCGGCGGCTGAACTCCATGCTGCCGCGCCATACCGCCCGCGCGTGACTCTCGAGGTGTAGGGCCGTTCTCTCGGTGCACGTTTGCATGCGCAAGAGTACCGGGTCATCGGGGCGGCGCCGGAAGCTGGATTCCGAAGCCCGGGCACGAGCCGGAGGCTCCCGCCCCACCCGGTTGGAGGCCGGCGCCCGGCAAAGTGGATGGGCCCGAAAAGCGAAGGGACCGGCCGATAGTGGGCCGGTCCCTTCGTCGATCGCCGCCTTTCGGCGGCTGTGCCACTGACACGATCGTTCTCTGTGTCGTTTCAATCCGCGCCCGCGTACGCGGGCGAGTACCGCAACCCGGACTGTCTCCAGGCCCATCACCCCACTTACATGGGGAATCCGCTTGGACGTCTCCAGGCGGCCCAACCACAGCCCTGTCTCCGTACCGAGAGCGAGAACTGCGCGCGACCTCTTCGCAGAGCCATCCCCGCGTGCGCGGGGGCAACTACTTCGAACTCCCTGCTGGTCCATCCCCGCTTACACGGGGAACTTCATCTGCTTGTCCCCGGGTCGCGCGGGGGACACTTCCACCATAGTCGCTCGCGAATGCGATTGACAAGTTCTGGTCGACCCCCGCGAGACTTTGGCGCGGAGCCGGTGGCGCCGCAACGGCCAAGTGACGATTTGCCAATGGCTTGGACCTGGTTCGGCGTGAAGCGGCTGAAGTTGCTCGTCACGGTGCGTCGCCCACGTTGGGCGACAGCCATGGCTCTTCGCCCAGCGGGGCGCCGCAGGACCGCAGCGGGCAGTGCGGTGGCCACCCGGCTGCTCCCCGCATGGATCATCATGATCGCTGACCTTCAGCCACTGGTGCCGCACGAGTTGGGCCGTGCCCGGCCGTACGATGGAGAGATCATCACGACGACCATGATCATCGTGATCATGCTGCTCTTCATCGGCGGGCAACGCCGCGATCTCGCCTATCGTGGTACCGCGAGCGATGTGAGCCAGGTGCAACGGGTTAGCTGGGCGCTGGCACCTCTAGGTCCCGAGCGGCATCCGGTACGCGCCGCGGTCGGCGTTACGGCTGCCGCAAGCCCACTCACGTCCCCAGGAGCCCTCCCAGAGTCGCCTGGTTGCTTTTGTTCACACAAGACGTCATTGTTCAGTTGACAGTGAACAATAGGCAATTGTTCACTGTACAGTGAACGATGACAATTCCACTGAACATAACAAGCTCATGGCGTCCTCCTCGCAAGCCGACTTGATCGCAGCACTCCAACTCCTCCGACAAGCACTCGGGAAACGCCATCTGGTCGACCGCTGGCCGGGACAACAGGCGGACGAGCCGTACATGATCGTCCGGGTTCACCGGGAGAACGTGGCCCGGGGGGATCATTCGCTGCGCCTTGTACCGTACGGTGCCGCACCGAACGTTGACAACGCCCCCATCGACCTCGACGAGCACGTCGTTTGGGTACTCCCGCGCCGGACCCCAGCTCGAACCCATGAGACGCTGCGCGACCGCGGTGATTCCTTCGTCGCCTTGTCGGGGGTCGTGCATCTCACGTTGCCTTGGGTGTTCGTCGATCGCGAGGGCCTAAAGTCACCAACGATTCGGCGCGCCTCGACCGGGAGAACGATCGACCCATTCGCGGACAAAAGCTCCCTCGTTCTCCGCGTCATGCTGTCGGGGCATGCGCGCCAGATCTGGGGCGTGCGCGAACTTGCCGCAACCGCCCATGTCGCCGTGGGAACGGCATCGCGCGTCGTAGCGGCACTCGAAGATCTGCAACTGGTCACGGCAAAAACGAGAGGGCGCGCCCTGGACGTCCAGCTTCGCGAACCACGCAAGGTACTGGACGCATGGACCCACGCGTATAGCTGGCGGCGAAATCCCCACCTCGCCGTGCACGTCGCGATGGGGGATCCGGAACGCTTTGTGCGGCGTCTTCCCAAGCTGTTGGAGGGGACGCTCCCCAAGGACGCGCGCTGGGCCCTCACGATGCACGCAGGAGCAGCGCTCGTCGCTCCACACGCGCATTGGGATCGCGTTCACCTCTACATCGGCGGCGCGTCGAAACAACTCGCGCGATCGCTCCCAGTGATCGCGGCGCACGCCGGCTGGGAACCCGCCAAGGATGGTGCGCTGGTGCTCATGACGCCGTACTACGCGAGTTCGGTGTGGTACGGCGTCCGGACGATCAACGGCCTGCCCACGGTTAGCGATCTTCAACTCGCGCTGGACCTTTGGCACTATCCCGTCCGGGGGCGGGAGCAAGCCGAGCATTTACTCCGCCGGATGTTGGGACAATGGGATTCGCCCGAATCGACGCCGCATGGATGAACCCGTAGGCGCACCCGAGGCGGCGCTGCAGCGTGTCCTCCTCACAGTGAGGCCATACCTCCCGAACCTCACGCTCATCGGCGGCTGGGTCCCGTATCTGTACCAGAAGGTCGGCGGCTTCGACGGCTGGTCGTCCCGCCTGTCTTTCACCCAGGAACTCGACGTGCTCCTGCCGGAGGATCTCTCGGTGGAAGGATTGCCGCCCCTGCCAGAACTCATGCGAGAAGCTGGTCTTCGCCCCATCAACGACGGCGGCGCTACGTGGACCACCGGTGGAGCTTCCGCCGACGAGATCGAATTCCTAGTACCTCGGCTGCGCTCACGCGGCGACCAGTCGACGATCCCAATTCGTGGACAACCCGGCCTGTCGGCGATCATCCTGCCGTATCTCGAACTCCTGGAACGCTTTTCCAGGCCGCTCCGTGTGCCGATCACCGTGGCCGATCCGCCACATCCCGGGATCACCGCCCTCGACGTTCGGGTGCCGTGGCTCGGGGCCTATGTGCTGAACAAGGCGATAACGTCCAGGCTCCGCCAGCCCCGGACCGGCGAGTCCACCAATCCCAAGGCGGCGAAGGATCTCCTCTACCTCCGGGATCTCGCTGCAGCTGGACAAGCCGTGGCGGGGGCGATCGAGGAGGACGTCGCGCGCATGATCGACGCAGATCCGACGATGCAGCACGCGATAGACATCGCGGTTTCCCGGCTAGAGCCGTTCGCCCGTGGGAACGGGAACGTCGACGAAGTCGCGGCCATGCTCCAGGAACGTGAGCCCTCTCGGTCCTTGGACAATGCCAGAGCCGACGTCCTGGGGCACCTCGTAGACCTGTTCGAGATCCTCGAAGTCTTCCGGAGCCCACCGCCCGAACCGCCGGACGACGAAGACGCGTGAGGCCGCGGAGGCCCGAACGCGCCGCCCCTCCCCTTTACATCCATGCCGCGTAGGATGAGGTTGTTAATCATCACCTAAACACCGACGTCGCATGCCTTCAGAACTGGGCTCATTCATCCGGGAACGGCGAACAGCGGCGGGCCTCGGCCTCCGAGAACTCGCCCGCCGGATCGGGAAGTCGGCACCATTCCTCACGCAGTTGGAGCGCGACGACATGCCGCCACCGGCCTCGGAGGAGACGCTCACAGCCATCGCCAAGGAACTGGCAGTAAACGTCGACGAGTTGTTCGCGCGTGCCAACAAGCTACCGAAGGCGCTCGCTCCGCAGACGGCGGTTGAAGTCGCCCTGTTCCGCCGGATGAAAGCCATGAGCGCGAAAGATCAGGAGCGCTACTTGGAGATGCTGAAGCAGAAGAAGCCTCGGGGACAGAAGGGGTGAGATACCCGTGGCTGGATGCTCGGGAGATCGAACAGGCTGCCCGCGCGACAAGGTTACGTGCGCTCGGAGCAGAGCATCCCGATGTGCCACGTCTCGACCTCGACGTCTTGGTCTTCGACTGTATCTGCGAACACGACGGCCTTTCCTTCAACGACGAAGCCGAGCTCGGTCAGCAGGGTGGCGAGGCGATTCTGGGGCGTATGCTGCCGTTGGCCGGGAAGATCGAGATCGCGGCTGCCCTCAAACATGCGAACGACCCGGGCCGGTACCGCTTCACGGTGGGACACGAGATCGGCCATTGGGTGCTGCACCGATCGCTCTTTCTTGCCGAGGCGGCGACCCTCGATCTGTTCGAGGGGCGGACTAGCGAGGAGGGACTCCTGACTCTCCATCGCGATGTCTTTCCAGGCGCAAAGGGTGGCCCCGTGCGCCGCGAGGAGTGGCAGGCGAATCAGTTTGCGATCGACCTTCTGATCGCCCCGGACCTCCTGCGTGCCGAATTCGGCGAGCGTTTCGCGACGCCGTCGATTTCGCGACGCCAACACGACGGACGAGCAGGCGCTGTTAGCCTACGGGAACACGCCCGCCGCCTAGCCGGACAGGAGTTTGCAGGCCTCCCTTCGCTCGCCGACACCTTCGGCCTGTCTGTTGAGGCCATGGCGATCGCCCTTGAACAGCGTGGGTATGCCGTGGAGGATGAGCCGCTGCTGTGAGTGCGCGGCCGCCCCTTGCGACTTCGCGGCTTATGTGTTAATCGTTCACTTACCACTTACCGCCGCGAACGAGCTTTGCTCTCGGCTCGCCCGCGACCTTTCCTCAGAGCCCCACGTGGGACAGGGACGGCCACCATGGGAATTCGCATCACCTGCATCAACAAAGACGCCGGACATCATGAGAATCCGTACGTCGCGATCAACCACCTGAACTGGGTCAACGATCGCACGAATGAGTCCGGCCGAAGCACGCGGCTCGCCATGTATGACTTCGTGAAGGGAGGCGGCGAAGCGTACGTGCAGACCGCGACCGCTCGGGCGGCGCTCATCCCCGAGGTCTCTCCACGCGGCACGAAGTACGTGCGGACGCGCCCAGATCACACGCGGACTGACAACCTACTTTCCCTGCCGGAGTGCCGCTGACATGCCCAATCATCGAACGCACATACGCACGGGCATCGCCGTCGGTGGCCTTACGGCCCTCGCTCGCGCCGCTGCACAACCAGACATGTGTTGCCTAGTCGAGGCGCTCGGCGGACTGGCAGGAGGGGCGATTGGCGGCATCGCGCCAGACGTCCTGGAACCGGCGATTTCTCCCAATCATCGGAAATTGGCGCACAGCGTGGCCACCGCCGGTGCCATTTCGCTCGCCAAGGTCGCCGAATGGCAGGACATGTGCCGGCGCCGGGGGGCGACCGCGACGCAAACGGCACTTAGCTGCGCGGCCGGAACTCGGGAACGGGCAGACGCCGAGTTTGCAGCGTTTGGATGGAGCTTCCTCGCGGGATTCATTGCAGGATTCTTCGCGGGCTATGCCTCGCACCTAGCCCTGGACGCGGTGACGGCCCGCGGGCTCCCCCTCTGGGGGCTTGGCTGAGCGTGGCATCGGGGCGGGCGTCGGCGAATTGGCCGAGTCGTAAACCGAGGTCCGTCCCGCGCTGCACCGCGTAGCTAGAATCCACGCATGCCGCGATTGCCCGCGATCGATACGGAGACCAACGCGAACCATTCGCCGCACGTCGTGATCCTCGGCGCCGGGGCGAGCGTTGCCGCCTGTCCGACCGGCGATCGTCACGGGCGTCCGCTTCCCGTGATGCGAACGCTCATCGACACGCTCGATCTGCGAAGTGATTTGGAGCGCGCTGGCCTGGATCTGAGCTCCGGCAACTTCGAACAGATCTATTCTGGCCTGGCAGGCGACGCTTCCACCGCCGATCTCGTCCGGGATATGGAATCGCGCGTGAGGGAGTACTTCGTGAGGCTCGAGTTACCGGATCACGCCACGGTCTACGACGCGTTGCTGCTCTCCCTCCGGGAGAAGGATGTGGTGGCAACCTTCAACTGGGACCCGCTCTTGCTGCAGGCATACCAGCGGGTGGCGGACCTCGGACGAACTCCGAAGATCCTCTTCCTCCACGGCAATGTCGGAGTCGGCTACTGCGCGACTGATCGCGTTGCCGGATTGATCGGCGGCACGTGTGGAACGTGTGGCAGGCCGCTGACGCCGTCGCCGTTGCTCTTCCCGGTTACCCAAAAGGACTACCGGGCGGACCCGTTTCTCGGGAGTCAGTGGGACGCCCTCGACGAGTACCTCGAACACGCGTTCATGCTGACGATCTTCGGGTATAGTGCGCCGGCATCAGACGCCGCCGCGCGCGAGCTATTGCAGCGGGCGTGGTCCAGGAATGCGACGCGCGATCTCGCCCAAATCGAACTTGTTGACGTCCGGGGCCGATCGGACGTGGTCGCGAACTGGCAGGACTTCATCGTCCGGGAGCACTTCGGTGTTACGGACCGCTTCGAGCACACATGGGCATTTCGGCAGCCCCGGGCCAGCTGTGACGCACTGGCAGGAGCGATTCTCATGAACAACCCGTGGCAGGACGCGCCGTTGCTTACCCGAGGCCTCGACGCGGAGACGAAGCTCGGCACGCTGCGCTCCGCGGTCGCATCGCTGATCGCCGAGGAGCGAGAGTTGGAAACCTCTGGCCGCCCGTTCGACCGGGGGGCGCGGCGTGGCGAGGGGTTGGCGATTTCCCGGTAGACTGGGGCACAAATGGGAAGTTGTGGTACATCGCCCGCCTCATTCGGAGACCCATATGCCCCCCGTCCTCGCGCCCGTTCGGCCCGCCGCGCCCCGGGCCGCCCTGCCCCCGGCCCTCGCCCTCGTCCCGGGC
>JAGWRB010000235.1 GCA_028876725.1 Gemmatimonadota bacterium | reverse complement strand
GACTCGTTCATCACGGAGATGTCCCACTTCAGCAGGTCGCCCACCGGCATCGCCATCTCGCCGTCGGCAAAGTACCAGCCCGGCGCCTCCATGATCGCGGGACGCAGCGGCCCCAGCGCGTGGCGGAAGTAGCCGGTGGGCTCGAGCTGGCTCCGCTGCGTGTCGAGGTCGATCGTGCGCGAGAGGCCAACCGGGTCGAGCACCCGCGCCGTGAGGAACTGCCAGAACGGCTCCCCAGCCGCCTTCTGCACGATGAGGCCGACTATATTAAAATTAGTATTGGAATACTGGTACTGCGTGCCCGGATCGAAGTCCAGCGGCTTGGTGGCCCAGGTGTGCACGATCTGCTCCGCCGACGACGGATGCGTCCACTCGGGGATCGTGTAGTCCTGCGGCGCGTAGTCCTCGTACCCGGACGTATGCGACATCAGGTTCCGCAGCGTCACCTCGTTGGCGCGCGTCAGCTCAGGGAACCACTTCGACACCGGATCGTCGATCGACAGCTTCCCCTCCTGCTGCAGCAGCATCACCGCGGCCACGGTGAACTGCTTGCTGATCGACCCGATGGCATAGTGCATGTCGGGGGTGGCCGGCGTCTTCGGCGACAGCGTCGCGTCGCCGAACGCCTGCACGTACACGATCTTCCCGTCGCGCACGATCCCCACCTCGGCGCTCGGCACGTGCGTCTTCGCGATGACGTCGGTAACGGCCGCCTGCACGCGTGCCGCCAGATCGGGGGGCAGGGTGTTGGTGCCCTGCGCAACGGCGGGCGACGCGAGCACGGCAAGCGCCAGCGCGGCCGGCGCGATGCGGCCCGAGAGCCGCGACGAACGAAGCATGGCTGGATCTCCTGTTGCGGAACCAGCTCAAAACATGTTCGCCGGACGCCGCGCGCGACAGAGCCGCCCCGCGCCCCCGCTCAGAGCAGCTCGATGTCCAGCTCGCCGAGGGTGTCGCGCCCGGCCACGGCCTCCATCTCGACGATGCGATCGCCGTCGAACCTGAGGTTGATGACCAGCAGCAACCGCCCCTTGGGGTCCACGATGATCGCCGGCTCGCCGTTGACGAGACCCGGCTTGGCCACCTGCGCCCGCCCGGCGAAGGTCTTCGCCACCGCCACGGCGCCCCGCATATCCGCCGGACCGCCCATCTTCCGCGCCTTTGCGTCACAGCGGAATTCCACATCGGGGGCCAGCACCGACACGAGCGCTTCGAAGTCGCCGGCCTTCGAGGCGGCGATGAACGCGTCGACGAGCTGCCGCTGGCGCAACCGGTCGGCGGTCGGCGCCGGCGCGCCGCGCACGCGGCGGCGCGCGCGGCTGGCGAGCTGCCGCGCCGCCACCGGCGATCGGTCGACGATCGGCGCGATCTCGTCGAACGACAGGTCGAACATATCGTGCAGCACGAACGCCACCCGCTCCGCCGGCGCCAGCGTGTCGAGCACCACGAGCAGTGCCGTGCCCACGGCGTCAGCCAGCAGCGCATCCTGCTCCGGCGTGCGCTCGTGGCGCCGACCGTCGCCGGGAGCCGGCTCGTGAGCGCCCAGCGATTCCTCGCCGCGCGCTCGGCGCGTACGCAGCATGTCGAGACACACACGAGCCACCACCGTGGTGAGCCAGCCCGGAAGGTTGTCGATCGCGTTCGCGTCGGCGCGCGTCACCCGCAGCCAGGCCTCCTGCACGGCGTCGTCGGCTTCTAATGAAGAGCCGAGCATCCGGAACGCGACCCCGCGCAGGCGGTCGCGGTTGCGCTCGAATTGTGCGGCCAGCAGCTCGTGGTCCGGCATCCGTCACACTTCCTCGTTGGGTTCCGTCATCGCTTTGACGAAGGTAATCCACCCGATGTGACGAGGACCATGCAATGCCGATAGCTCTGAAGTCGCCCGCGACGCCGGCCGCCGACCGCGACGCCCCGGTGCCCGTGAATCCCCGGATACACTTTTCCCCCGAAATGCTCCCCGGCCTCTGGGAAGGGATCCAGCAGATCCTTGGAGCGCTCCGCAAAGGAGGCGTTTCCGCGAAGACGCTGGAGCTCTCGCACCAGCGCGCCAGCCACATCAACGGATGCAGCGCCTGCCTGGAGAGCGGATTCCGCCACGGCCTCAAGATCGGCGAGTCGGAGCTGCGCATGGTGACCGTGGCCGCGTGGCGCGACTCCCCGCACTTCACCGCCGCCGAGCGCGCGGCGCTGGAGCTGACCGAAGCGGTGACGCGCATGGCCGACCGCGAGGATCCGGTGCCTGACGAAGTCTGGAACCTGGCCGCCGAGTACTATGATGAGCGCCAGCTCGCGACGCTGGTGGTGTCGATTGCGCTCACCAACTTGTTCAACCGCCTGAACCACAGCACGCGGCAGTTGGCGCAGGACTGGTAACCCAACACGCCGGCCCCTGCACATGCGGGGGCCGGCGTGCGTGTCGGGCGCGGCGCGTACTACGGCGTCTTCGCCGAATCGCCGCTCACGAGCGTCGCGCTCTTGATGTAGTCGAGGTTCGGGAACGCGCGCTCCAGATACTTGTTCCCCTCGGCGGCGATCATGCTCTGGTCAGGCATCTGGCCGTAGCCCGAGTAGATGGCGTCGACCACGTTCATCCCCGAGATCACCCGGCCGAAGGGCGCGAATCCCATCTTATCGAGATTCGGATTGTCGCCGAGGTTGATGAAGAGCTGGTTGGCCCGCGTGTTCGGGCCGCGGTTGGCGAACACGATCGTGCCGCGCGCGTTCGTCTCCTTGACCGGCTCGTCGGGGATCGTGTCCTTCTGCCAGCGGTCGTTGAGCTTGGGGTCGCCGTTCATGCCGAACTGCACCACGAACCCCGGCACCACGCGAAAGAATCGCTCGTCGTTGAAGTAGCCGCTGGTCACCAGCTTATAGAAGCGGTCGACGCCAATCGGTGCCAGCGCCCGGTTGACCTGCACGATGAACGCGCCGGCGCTGGTCTGGAACTGTACCTGGAACGAGTCGGGGGCGGTGGCGGGAGCCGCCGCCTTCGAGGCGGCGGGCTTCGGTTCCTTGGTGCCGCACGCGGCGAACAGGGCGCACGCCGCGAGCACGATGAATCGCTTCATGACGGATTGATAGTGGCGGTGAATGCCGGGGCGAGACCGTTCCCGCCCGGCGCGCCGTGGACGTTGCACTGCACGCGCCGGCCAGGCAAGGGCGCAGGATACCCGCCGGCCGTTCCGTGCCGTAAGTTCAGCGCGTATCGATCTCCGGAGCCAATCCGCCGTGCGCATCAGCGACATGAACTGGATGCAGGTGGAGCACTACCTGCAGAACGACGACCGCGCCGTCCTGCCACTCGGCAGCACCGAGCAGCACGGCTACCTGCGCCTCACCGTGGACTGCGTCCTCCCCGAACGCGTGGGCGTCGAGGCCGCCGAGCCGCTGGGCATCCCCGTCTTTCCGGTGGTGGCCTACGGCGTGACCCCGTACTTCCGCGACTTCCCGGGCTCGATCTCGCTCCGCGTCGACACGCACCTCGCCGTGATCCGCGACATCCTCGACAGCATGGCGCACAGCGGGTTCCGTCGCATCCTCATCGTGAACGGACACGGGGGCAACAGCGCGGTGCAGCAGTACGCCGCCGAGTGGACCGCCGACCATCCCGACTGCCGCGTGCTGTTCCACAACTGGTGGAACGCCCCGCGCACGTGGGCCAAGGTGCAGGCCGTCGACCCGGTGGCGTCGCACGCGAGCTGGATGGAGAACTTTCCGTGGACACGCCTCCCCGGCGTGAACGTCCCCGCCGAACAGAAGCGGATGGTCGACCTCGCCACGGTGCGCGCCCTGGATCCCACCTCCCTGCGCCGCTACCTGGGCGACGGGAACTACGGCGGCCTCTACCAGCGGCCCGACCAGGACATGCTCGACATCTGGCAGGTGGCCGTCGACGAGACGCGGGCCCTGCTCACCGGCTCGTGGGGCGAGCCGGGCTGATCGGCACAGTTATGAAATTTCTTATATGGGGCGCCGGCGCCATCGGCGGCACGATGGGGGCGTACCTCGCGCGCGCCGGCCACGACGTGACGTTCGTGGACACGGTCGAGGAGCACGTCGCCGCCATTAACCGCCACGGCCTGCGCATCACGGGACCGATCGCCGAGTTCACGGCACATGCCCCCGCGTTCGTGCCCAACACGCTCCGTGGCGAGTGGGACACGATCATGCTGGCCACCAAGGCCCAGCACACCGAGGGCGCCGCCCGGATGCTCGCCCCGCACCTCTCGGAACACGGGTGCGTGGTCTCCACGCAGAACGGACTCAACGAGCTGGCCATCGCGGCGGCGGTCGGCGCCGAGCGCACGGTGGGCGCGTTCGTGAACTTCGGCGCCGATTATCTCGAACCCGGCGTGATCCACTACGGCGGTCGCGGCGCGGTGGTGGTAGGCGAGATCGACGGCACCGTCACGCCGCGTGTGAACGCCATCCGCGCCGCTTGGCTCGACTTCGACGACCGCGCCATCGTGACGCCCAACATCTGGGGCTATCTCTGGGGCAAGGAGGCGTACGGCGCCATGCTCTTCGCCACCGCGCTCACCAACGACTCCATCGCCGACGCTCTCGCGCGCCCCGAACACCGCGCGCTCTATGTTGCCCTCGCGCGCGAAGCACTCGCCGTCGCCGCGGCGCGCGGCGTGACCCCCGAGGCGTTCGACGGCTTCGATCCCAACGCATACCTCCCCTCGGCGCCCGCCGGCGCCGCCGAACGCTCGCTCGACGCGCTCGTGGCCCACAACCGCCGTTCCGCCAAGAGCCACAGCGGCATCTGGCGCGACCTGGCCGTGCGCAAGCGCCCCACGGAGGTCGACGCGCAGCTCGGCATCGTCGTGGAGTTGGGCGCCGCGGCGGGGGTGCCCACGCCGCTCACCGCGCTGCTGGTGCAGCTCATTCACGACATCGAGCGCGGCGCACGCCCGCAGTCGCTCGACACCCTGGCCCTGCTCGCCGCTTCGGCCGCTCCCATGAACCATCGATGAACCGCGATTTCACCGGTCGCACCGCGATCGTCACCGGCGCCGCCCACGGATTCGGACGCGCCATCACGCTCGCCCTCGCGGCGCGCGGCGCGCGCGTGTGGGCCTGCGACGTGCTCGCCGCCGAGCTGGCCGAGACCCAACGCCTCGTTCGCGAAGCCCGGGGCGAGTGCCAGGCGCACGCCGCGGACGTGCGCCGCAAGGCAGACGTCGAGGCGTTCGCGGCTGAGGCGTGCGCCGCGTCGGGACGCGTGGACATTCTGGTGAACAACGCCGGCGGCGTGCTCGGCCAGGTGGGGCGTCCCCTCGAAGCGGTGTCGGCGGAAGACTGGAAGTCGATCTTCGAGGTGAACGTCGACGCCGTGTTCTACTTTGCGCAGGCGGTGGCTCCCGGCATGAAGGCGGCGAAGTGGGGGCGCATCGTCAACATCTCCAGCGGCGCCGGACTCGGCGTGAGTCTCACCGGCATCCAGGCCTACGCGTCGGCCAAGGCCGCGCAGATCGGCCTCACCCGCCAGCTCGCGCACGAGCTGGGCCCTTGGGGAATCACCGTGAACAACATCGCGCCGGGGTTCGTGCGGTCGAATCCTTCCACCGAGCGCCAGTGGGAGTCGTACGGCGAGGAGGGGCAGCGCGCGCTGGTGGACCGCATCGCGCTCAAGCGCCTCGGCACCGCCGACGACATCGCCAACGGCGTGCTCTTCTTCGCGTCCGACGAGGCGGGGTGGATCACCGGGCAGGTTCTTTCCATAGATGGCGGGAAGTGACGATGAGCGAGCGCGTGCTGGAGTATCTGAAGAGGAATCACGATCGCATCCTGGGCGAACTCGTGGAGTTCGCGTCGATCCCCAGCGTGAGCACCGACCCGGCGCACAAGGCCGACAT
>JAGWRB010000234.1 GCA_028876725.1 Gemmatimonadota bacterium | reverse complement strand
TGCGTTCGCCACGACGAAGGCGAGCAGCACCCACTTGAGCTCCTGAAATCCTGGGCGCCAACCGACGGGCGGCGTCTGCGGGCCGATCACCTCGGCGCCCACGAGTGGGAGCGTTCGCTGGCCGAGAATTCCGATCGCGGCACACGCGGCGCAACACGCGATCGTGAACCACACGACCCACGGCTTCCGGCGGCGCCGCGCGTCGGAAACCGCGCCGAGCACCGGAATCGCCAGTACCACGAGCAGTGCCGCGAGCGAACTCGCGCCGGCGTACAGCGTACTCGACGCCCCCAAATCGCTCACGAGCCACACCGAGAAATACAGAGTGGCGACGTTCATCGAGAAAATCGTATTGGCGAAATCGTACGACGCCCAGCTCCACTGCTCGAGCGAGGACGCGCGGCGCGGCGATTCAGTTGACGAGCGCGGCATGATGGCGAGGGCGAAGCACGAGGTGGGCAGGCGACCAACAAGGGGGCGACGCGCGACCAAGGGGGTGGCCACCGCGACCAATGCTAATCGGTTCTGGCGAGATACGCAGGGGCAGCGCCGCGAGGCGCGAGTACCAGGGCCACCAGGGTGAGTACGTAGGGGAGCGTCAACACCAATTCATAACGCAGCGGCCAGCCCAGGGCCTGCACCACATACTGCATGGCGGTGGCGAATCCGAAAACCAGGGACGCGACCAAAACGCCGGTCGGTGTCCAGCGGCCCAGTGCGACAATAGCGATGGCGATGAACCCGCGCCCAGCCGACATCCCCTCGGCGAAGGTCCCCGACTGCGCCAGCACGAGGACGCCGCCGGCCGCACCACCAAGAGCCGACCCGAAAATGATGGCTCCCACGCGGAAGCGATCGACCGCGACCCCGGCGGCGCGCGCGGCATGCGGCGCTTCGCCAACGGCCCGGAGGGAGAGGCCGGCGTGTGTTCGATAGAGGAACCACGCGAGCGCGGGTGCGAGCAGGAACGCCATGTAGCTCATGAGCGGTTGCTGAAAAAGTGCGGGCCCGAGCACGGGAACGCCGCTCAGCACGGGAATATCGAAGGACCGGGACGTCGGAACGGTGAGCGCTACACCACCAGCGCCGTAGATATCGTGGTACAGCGCTCCCGTGAGCCCCAGTCCGAGCAGTGCCACGGCGGTTCCGCTGATGATTTGGTCGGCTCGCAACACGACGACGAATGTGGCCATGAGAACCCCGACCGCCGCGCCAGCCACGAGTGCCGACAAATACCCCCCTGCGACGCCGAGGGGCGGCGCCGCCACCGTCGCGGCCAAGGCCCCACAGATCACGGCCCCTTCCAGTCCGATGTTGATGACTCCTGCGCGTTCCGTGACGAGTTCGCCAAGTCCCGCCAAGAGCAGCGGCGTGGCGGTTCGGATCATGGCCGCGAGCACGGACTCCAGCGCGCTCAAGGCGGACCTCCATTCGCCGCGGCGCTTCGCGCGCGGGCGCGGAGGGCGATCACTCCCACGACGGCCAGAATCAAGCCGGCTTCCACTACGGATGCCCATGCGGCAGGAACGCCCGCGTCACGCTGCATCGCCGTCGCGCCGCTCTCGAGCCCGGCGAACACCAGGGCGCTGGGCAACACGCCGAGCGGCTGCAGGCCGGCGAGAATTGCCACTGCGATGGCGGTGAACCCATATCCCGGCGACAGATTCTCATAGAGCGCGTACGTCACACCCGTCACTTCTATTGCGCCGGCCAGCCCCGCCAGAAGTCCGCTGAACAGAAAGGCGCGCGTAGTCACCCGCGAAACCGGAACGCGTCCGGTTGCCCACGCGGCCGACGGGTTGGCGCCCACGGCCCGAACGCGAAATCCAGCCGCCGTATGCGCCAGTTCCCATGCGACCACAAACACGAGCACCACGGCGATGACGATTCCCCAATGCAAGCGGGTCGCAGGTCCGAACTGCGGGAGGCGCGCGATTGCCGGAATGCTCGACGACTGCGGATAGATGTGCAGCGGCTCCTGGAGCGGGCCACGCACGAGATACGACACGAGATCGGCGGCAACGAAGTTCAGCATGAGCGTGCTGATCACCTCGAGCACGCCAAAACGGACCCGCAATACGGCCGCGATGCCCGCCCACGCAGCTCCCGCCAACGCGCCGGCCACCAACGCGACGGGAAGAGTGGCCGGGCCCAGCATCCCGCTGCCGTGAAGTCCGACGGCCGTAGCGGCGACCGCTCCGGCCAACAACTGCCCTTCTGCGCCGATGTTGAACACGCCAGCGCGGAACGCAACCGCGACCCCCAGGCCAGTGAGCATGAGCGGCACGGCGCGCACGAGCGTTCCAGACGTGAACGCATACCACGAGCCAAACGATCCGGCCCACAGCGCGTACAACGCCGACATCATGCGGCACCCACCATGGCTCGGGCCACGAGTTCGCGTGTCACAGGTACCTCACGCACCACACCGTTGTGCACGACCAGGATGCGGTGCGCGAGCTCCAATACTTCGTCCACGTCACTGGAGTACACGACCACCGCCGCGCCGGCGTGTGCTGCGTCGAGCAACCGGGCGTGGATCGTGGCGGCCGCCGCGAGATCGAGCCCTCGAGTGGGATTCTCCGCTACGAGAAGCGTCGGGTGCGCGTCCAGCTCTCGGGCGAGTACGAAGCGTTGCTGATTGCCGCCGGATAACGATCGTGCGCGGCTGGATCCCGAAGCGGCCCGCACCTGAAACTGTTCCAGAATCCGAGAAGTCCTGGCCCGGACGGCGGGCCATCGCATGAGGCCATGGCGCGTGCCCAGATGTCGCAGGGCAAGGTTCTCGTAGAGGGGGAAGTCGAGCACCAACGCGTCGCGGTGCCGGTCGCCAGGAATGAACGACACTTCGGGCGGGAGCGCGAGGCGCCCTGAACCGGGGGTCTGGAGCCCCGCAAGCGCGCGAAGCAGCGCTGTGTGCCCCGAGCGCTCCACCGCCGCCACACCGACGATCTCGCCGGCGTGCAATGCGAACGTCGCATCCACGATGCCGGGCTCTCCCGGGGCTCCGCGTACCGCCAGCCGCTCCGCGGAGACGATCATCGCACCCGGCTGAGGGTTTGCGCGCGGGGCCGCCCTGGTTTCCCGCTCCTCCGGAAACATTGCCCGGGCCAGAGACTCCGCCGTAAACTCATTCACGACTCCCGTTGCCACCCGACGACCGGCTCGCAACACCGTGACGTCGTCGGCGATGGCCAGGGCCTCGCGCACCTTATGCGTGACGAGCGCCGCCGCGCCCCCATCGTCGGCGAAGCGGCGGAGCCAGGCAAGGAGCTTGGTCGCCTCACCGGGAGCCAACACAGCGGTCGGTTCGTCGAGAATGAGCATGCGGGCACCGTGGGCCAGCGCTCGCACGATCTCGAGCCGCTGCTGCGCCTCGACACTGAGATCGGCAACACGGGCCATCGGATCTACTGCAAGACCGGCCTTCGTGCCGACGCGTGTCACCTCGGCGGCTGCCTGGGCCACATCGAACCGTCCACGTCCGCCCAGCGCCACATTCTCGGCAACGGTGAGCGCCGGCACATGGGAGAAGTGTTGCTGAACCATGCCAATCCCGGCGCGAATCGCATCGCGCGGGGACTGCCAGCGCACCGCCTCTCCGTTCAGCTCAAGAACGCCGGCGTCGGGGGACGTCAAGCCGAAGAGCACCCCCATCAGGGTGGACTTCCCTGCCCCATTCTCGCCCAGCAGCGCGTGGATTCGGCCGGCGCGCAGACCAAAATCGACGCGATCGAGAGCGGTGACTGCCCCGAACCGCTTGGTAATGCCGATCAGCGCAATCGCCGCGGCGTCGCTCACAATCCGGTTGGGAGGTGGATGAATGTCCAGGGGAGCGAGAAGGTGCGCTCGAGCTCGCGGGCGAGCGCCTGGACCCCGAGCGTCTCGGTGGCGTAATGCCCGGCGTACATGACGGTGATCTGTCGCTCCTCGGCATCGACCGCGGAATGGTGCGGACCCTCTCCCACGATCAGCGTGTCGATCGCGCGTTCCTGCGCTTCGCGAATCGTGTCACTCGACGCGCCGGCGCCGGTAATGATTGCCCACGCGCGCGTGCGCCGATCGGCTGGGACCGGCGTACTCACGACGTGTGTGCCGAGCGGTTGAGCGAACGCTCGCACGCGCGCGAGCAGATCCTCGGTGTGGAGATCCGCTTGGCCGCGGACGCCGATTTCGATGGTCTTGTATCGGCCGAATGAAGCCGTGGGCAGCAGCCCGAGCTGTTGGGCGAGCAGCGCGTTGTTTCCCACGCTCGGGTGTAGATCGAGCGGCAGGTGAGAGGAGTACACCGCGACATTGTGCTCCATGGCGAGCCGGAGGCGGTCGTACTGCACGCCAACAATGGGATGGGGCGCTCCCCAGAACATCCCGTGGTGCACCAGCAGGAGGTCGGCGCCGGCGTCCACGGCACGGGCCACGGATGCGCGCGAGAAGTCGACGGCTACCGCGACTCGACTTACGGTTCCGTCGTTGCTCAGCTGGAGCCCATTCAGCGCGCGGTCGTAATCCGGCACCTGGGCGGTGCCGAGGAGCGCGTCGAGGTGTGCGACACAATCCGCGAGGGCAATCATCGGGCAGGAGAGGCCGCGGAATCGGCTCCCGGGAAAGACCCGTGCAACATCGCGGTGCGGACTGAATCGATTCTGGTGACGAGCGGCGCCGGAATACGGGAGGCCAACTTGGGGTTGAGCACGAGCTGCACCACGTCGTCCCGCATGCCCAGGGAGATCACACGGCCGCGAAACGTACTGTCCTTGACCTCGTTGGCAACGAGGAGAAAGGCGTGGGGCAGGTTGATGACGACGCTCGCGATGACGACATCGGGCGCGACGTCGTTCTGGTTGGAATTAGAGCCAAAGACGAGGACGTTCTTGCTCTGGCGAGCCGCCTGAATTACCCCGAGGCCGGCCGCGTCGGCGTTCTGAAAAATGACATCCGCGTTTTGGGCAATCTGCGCCAGCGCCTGCTCGCGACCGGCGCTCACGTCGTCCCAGTTGCCGATGTACGACGAGAGGACGCGGACCTTGGGATTGACGAACTGTGCGCCGCGAGCGAAGGCAGCGAAGCTCTCCCGGACGGGCGGCAACTCGGTGCCTCCAATGACGCCGACCACGCCGGAATGGGTCACGCCGCCGGCGAGCATGCCGGCGAGGAAGGAAGGATTGGCGAAGTCGAACTGAAGTCCGGCGAGGTTTGGGCCTTCGGTGTTCCCGGAGGTGGTTACGAAGACGGTCTTTGGATAATCGGGGGCAACGCGCTTGGCGGCATCCTGGAACTCAAATCCGTGACCGATGACCAGGGAATAATGCTGGGCCCCGTACTGACGGAAGCTCTCCTCGAAATCCGCTGGCGTCTTGGTTTCGATATTGCTGATTTTGGCGCCCAGGGAGTCGCGAATCCGGAGAAGCCCTTGGTAGGCGCCGGCATTCCACGATTGATCGGAGACGGGACCCGGGGTGAGCAGGGCGACTTTGAAGTCGCTAGCGGACGAGCGACCGGAATCCGAATTTCCATGGGAACAGGCAGCGAGCGCGAGAGCAATCGCGATGTTGAAAGCTGTAGAAAACCTTTGTTTTGCGCGCATATTATTGCTTTAAGTGCTTGATATAAAACGTGTTATGATATCAACATGCTGGTGGATTATCGGCGAGTAAACGAATTTATCTCAGTCCCCGATCTCCGGTTCGCCGTTGATCAACTCCACTAAGCGGCTCAGGTCATCCTTGGAGTAAAAGGAAATCCGAATGGCGCCCTTTCCGTTTGCGTCCATGTGGATGTCGACATCGGTTTGGAGGCGCCGGCGGAGCGTGTCCTGAACCCTCCGCGTGGTGACGTCGTCGAGCCCCGAGGGCGTGCTGGCCCGGGTCGTGGATTTCTTCTTCGAGGCAGCGGCCTCGGGGTGTGACTGGGTAGCGCGGACACGCCGTTCCGTTTCGCGAACACTGAGTCCCTGCGCGATAACGATTGCGGCGAGCCTGGCAACGTCGCCTGCGTTCGTGAGTGCCAGAAGGGCACGGGCGTGGCCCATGGTCAGCTGGCCCTGTTCCAGGAAGCGTTGCACGTCGGGGGGCAGCGCCAGGAGGCGGAGCAGGTTTGAGATCGTGGACCGCTCCTTGCCCACGGCTTCGGAAATCTGCTGATGGGTCAGTGCGAACTCTTCGGCCAGCCGCTGATAGCCACGCGCCTCGTCCATGACGTTGAGGTCCGCGCGCTGCAGGTTCTCAATGAGCGCGAGCGTGAGCATCGTGCGATCGTCTGCCTGGCGGACGATCGCGGGGATATCGCGCCAACCAAGTTGCGTGGCGGCGCGAAAGCGGCGCTCTCCGGAAACGAGCTCGTAGGCATCGCCCACCGCGCGCACAAGTACGGGTTGGAGCAGTCCGGACGCCTGCAGGGATGCACGAAGCTCGGCGAGGTCTTCTTCGGCAAATTCGTGCCGCGGTTGGAACGGATTCGGGCGAATCCGGGCCAGGGGAAGGCGTCGGAATTCGTTCTGTTCGGCGGGAGCTGGTGCGGCACCCTCGGCGCGTGTGGGCGAAACGGAGCCGATGAGGGCCTCGAGACCTCGGCCGAGTCGCCGTGGCTTGTCCTGGCTCATAGGGATGGGTGGGGAGAGGCTCAGCTTGCGGGCTGAACGGAGCGGGGAGTGATGCCAAGGCGTCGGAGCAATTCGGCAGCGACGTTGAGGTACGCCTGAGCGCCGGCGGAAGCGACGTCGTAGAGGATGATTGGTTTGCCGAAGCTTGGGGCCTCTGCTAAACGTATGTTTCTCGGAACGATCGTCTCGAAGACTTTTTCGCCAAAGTATTCTCTAGCGTCGGCTGCTACTTGGCGCGAGAGGTTGATTCTCGAGTCGTACATCGTCAACAGCACACCATCGATGACGAGCGCTTCGTTGAGGTTGTGCTGGACGAGGTGGAAGGTGTTCAACAGCTGGGAGAGCCCCTCGAGGGCGAAATACTCGCACTGGAGAGGAATCAGCAGGGAGTCGGCAGCGACCAGCATGTTGAGCGTTATCAGCCCAAGCGATGGTGGGCAATCGACGATGATGAAGTCGTAATCAGTCCGCACAGACTCGAGGGCACGACGCATGATGCGCTCGCGCTCCGGTCGACCTGTGAGCTCCACCTCTGCTGCCGCAAGGTCAGGAGTTGCTGGGAGCACGTCGAGGTTCTGAAACTGGACATGCTTCAGGACCGCCTCGGAAATTACGGCGTCACCGAGCAGAACATCGTAGGTAGAGCGCTCGACTTGTTTAGTCTCGATTCCGATCCCGCTAGTCGCGTTACCCTGTGGATCCCCGTCGACCAAGAGGGTTCGCTGCTCCGCGGCAGCGAGACTCGCTGCGAGGTTTACCGCGGTGGTCGTCTTGCCTACGCCGCCCTTTTGGTTGGCAACTGCAATAATTCTGGTCACTTGGGCTGGATGTGAGGAGAGACGGAATATAAAGGGCGCCTGGCCATTTAAGCCAAGCGCCCTTTGAACTCAGACATGTTCCACGTGGAACATGCCGCCAGGCTGCTAACGGTCTGGGATGAAAACCCAGCGACCATTCACGGATGCTGAGATAGTGTCTTCCCCTGGCATCATGGGAGTGGCAGCGGCTGCGAACTTGTCCATTTGGAGGCCTCGCATGGCCGGCATTGGACGAGCGAATCCGCCGGAGTTCATCTCCAGCATTCGACCAAGGTGACCACCAGCCGCCGTGGCGATGACTTCGGCTTCTGAGCGAGCATTTGTCACGGCCTCCGCCAGCGCCTTTCGATACAACTCTCTGGCGTTCGACTCGTAGAAATCGACGGACGCTACCTGATTGGCGCCGCTGGCGAGCGCCGAGTCAATGACCCTGCCAACGGAGGAGAGGTTTGAGAGCTCGACAAGGATCGAGTTGGAGACTCGGTAGCTCACGACTCTCGGGGTCCCGTCGATCTTATCGTTCCTGGTCTCCGGATAGATCGTGTAATTCTGGGTCGAAATCTTGTCCGGCGGGATGCCAAGCGATCGCAAAGCGGCAATGACAGCCGACTGCTTGCCGGCATTGTCACTCGCGGCGGTGGCAGCCGTGCTGGCACGGGTCTCGACGCTAAGCAGAATGCGAGCGCGATCAGGAACGACGTGTATCTCGCCCTGGCTCGAGACCGTGATAACGGATTGTGCGCTGTCGGGCCGAGGTCCCTGGGCCGAAAGCGGAGCGGCCAATGACAGCAGCGTCCCGACTCCGAACATCCACCGCGTCACGTCCCTCATTTCGCTCCCCCCGCGGCTTCTGCGTGTCCCGTCGCCGCGTGTATGAATTGGTTACACAATGGTACTATATTTGTTCTTTTAATATCGCTGTGTTACTTATTCGTGCGCTCCTTCATGCCACGCGCCTGCGTCGCTTGTGCACCTACCCAGCAGCGCGCTCCCGGCGAAACCGAGCGGCTTCGAGCATCAGGTTTTGCAGGTCCGTGGGGCTGATCCCCGGAATGCTGGATGCCTGAGCAATGGTGGCGGGTCGGCGCGCTGTCAGCTTCTGACGCGCCTCGGTGGACAGCGACCGCATCTCCGCGTAGGGCAACGAGTCCTCGAGCGCAAAGTCCGCCATGCGGCGCAGACGGTCCGCCTGCAGCCGCTCCCGGTCGAAATAGCCCGAATACTTGAGCTCGAGCTCGACCGCGGTCACCGACTCGCGGGTCCATGATTCGTGAACACCAGCCGCCACGAGAAGGTCCCACAGCGCCACCCCCTGACGCTTTGCCAGCTCTGCGATGCGCTGTGCGTGAGCGAGCGGGGCGCTCCCGGCATCTTCGAGCACCGGCGCGGCACGCTCCGGCGAAAGGCTCGATGCACGCGAGACCTCGAGCACACGATCCTCCATCGCGAGACGCGCCGCCAGCAGATCCTCTTCGACGGCTGAGAACAGGCCGTGCTCCCGCGCAAGCGGCCCCAATCGGCGGATTGCGTTGTCCTGACGAACCGTCAACCGAAACTCCGACCGCGAGGTAAAAAGGCGATACGGCTCGTCCACTCCCCGATGCACAAGATCGTCGACGAGAACGCCGATGTACGAGCTCTCGCGACCCAGTACCAACGGCGCACGACGCAGCGCGGCGAATCCGGCATTCATTCCGGCGACGACCCCCTGCCCGGCTGCCTCCTCGTAGCCGGTTGTGCCATTGATCTGCCCAGCCAGATAGAGTCCGGCGACGGCGCGGACCCGCAGCGTGGCATCGAGCTGCGTCGGCAGGCAATAGTCGTACTCGATCGCATAGCCAGGACGCGTCATGCGCACCGTTTCGAGACCCGGGACCGTGCGCAACATCGCGATCTGCACGTCTGCCGGAAGCGAGGTCGAAAGTCCGTTGACGTACAACTCCGCGGTATCGAGCCCCTCGGGCTCGAGAAAGATCTGATGCCGCGAGGCATCGGGAAACCGCACGATCTTGTCCTCAACCGACGGACAGTAGCGCGGGCCGCGGCTGCCAATGGCGCCGCCGTACATCGCCGACCGCGACAGATTCTCCTGGATCACCGCGTGGGTCTCGGGCGACGTGTAGGTGATCCAGCACGGCTGCTGATCCGGATGCCGCGTACTCGCGCCACGCCGTCGCGGCCCGGGCCAGAAATGCGACCAGGAAAAGTCGAATTCCTCGATCTCACTCTCCTGTCGCGCGAGGGTGGCGAAGTTCACCGTGCGGCCGTCGATGCGAGGTGGTGTGCCGGTCTTGAATCGGGCGACCTGAAGGCCCATCGCCTCGAGCTGTTCCGCAAGCGACACCGTGGCGCGTTCCCCGGCGCGTCCCCCCGACAATTGCGTCGTGGTTCCGATGTGAATGCGCCCGCGCAAAAACGTGCCGGTGGTGATCACGACCGCTGGCGCGCCGAACCGGCGCCCTTCCACGGTTTCGATACCGCGGACCGACGCACCTTCGTCATCGATCAGCAGGCGCGCCACGGTCGCCTGGAGCACGGCAAGGCGGTCGTGTTGCTCGAGCAGTGATCGCACCGCGCGGCGATAGAGGCCGCGGTCGCACTGCGCGCGAGGCGCCCAGACGGCCGGCCCTTTGCTGCGGTTCAGCATGCGGAACTGCAGGCTCGCCAAATCCGTGGCGCGGCCCATGATCCCGCCAAGGGCGTCTACTTCGCGGACCACCGTTCCCTTGGCGACACCGCCAATGGCGGGGTTGCAGGACATCTGCCCGATGGTTTCGATGGCGGTCGTGACGAGCGCCACCCGCGCGCCGGTTCTGGCGGCTGCCACGGCCGCTTCAGCACCGGCGTGGCCCCCGCCAACCACGATGACGTCGAACTCGGCTTCACATGAATTCATCGAACGATCGGCATGGCTGCGAACGGCCTCGCGGGCCGCGTTAGCTTCCTAGAACGCTTCAATCTAGGGAGAACTCATGGCACTGCCCATCGCGGGACAAGCCCCGACCCTCTGCGTCCGGCGTGAGGCCTACGAAAAGAGTGGCCTGAGCCGAGCGGAACTCGATACCCGTCTGAACCTGACACCAGAGGAGTTTCGCGTGGAAGGGGACCTGATCGTCATCGGCCCGCTGTATGGCATCGAGCTGGACGAATTCTTCCAGGAATTGGATGCAGCCGGCTTGCGGTACTTCGATGACTATTTCGAACTCAGTGGAAACTGGCCCGAGTGGTTACAGCTGTTCGCCGCCGCACGGTAGCTCACGAATGGTGCTCGCTGTATTCCGGGGTGACCGCACGCACGCTCGACGGGCCCTCGCGGAGCAAGCCTTCCCACCCACAGCCGGTGCACCAGCTGGTGCGAAACCAGGGCAGTAGCCGGTTCCACCCACGGGACTGCACACGCAAGGTGGGCTCGTCGCAATTAGGACACCGGTCGCCTCGTGGGAGCAGGAAGAGAAACACCCACGTGACGACGACAGCGCGAAGAACGAAGAAGCCGACGAACACCACGGCGAACCAAATGGCATACGTCATCGTGCGGCTTCCCCGCGCGTCGTACGCAGCCGCGTCACAACCGTTGCTCCACCGTCGACCAGGGCTCGACGGTGGCAACGGCATCGTCAATCCGCTCGATTACCACCTCGACGCCTTCGGGGATGGGCTGTGCGTCGATGGACCGAGCAGCGAGATCAAAGCGCTTGCCGTCTGCCTCGAAAATGACTCGCCCAGGCCGATCATCGCTGATGGCAGCCGAAAGCCGGCCGACGTGGCCCTGGTAGCGATAGCGAGGATCATCCTCGGGGTCGGGCGGCGGTTCGGTAAAGGCCTTGATGACCACCCAGCGAGTGACGAATGCCATGACGATCCCGGCGACCACGATGGCGATGGCGCGGACCGGTGGCTGCAGGCGAACGCTTCCCATGGTTACGTAGCCGGCGACACCAGCGGCCGCGAGGAATGCGCCCAGCATCGGCCGGCCGGCTCTCGGCGTGCCGACTGGCGCGCCGTGCTCGGATTGCGCGTGCGGGACGCCGGCAATCATGACATGGACGAGCAGGAGCAGCCCTGCGACGATCGCGAAGGACCAGAGGATCAGCATGAATTGGCTTGCGGACTCACGGCCAGCGGCGAGACACGGGCGATGCGGGAAATCTATGCATCATCGTAATGCCGAGGGGCACCGCTCTCCAAGTGCGAGGTGAAGAACGCGTCGATGCGCAGTTCCGAGAAGTAAACCGGGACGGCCGGCACCGCGCCGCTCACGAACCCTACATGGCCACCGTGAGGAGAAAAACAAACGTCGAGCGCGGCGTTTCCTCGAGCCACGCCGGCCGTTGCCGCAAGGCGATCGGGCGGAAGGAACGGATCGTCGTACGCGCTGAGGAGAAGCGTCGGTACGCGGATGTCCGGCAGAAACCGGATGGAGCTGGAACGCTGATAGTAGTCGCGCGCGCTCGCGAACCCATGCAC
>JAGWRB010000233.1 GCA_028876725.1 Gemmatimonadota bacterium | reverse complement strand
CCGAGCGCCGAGCCCGCGGCGCGGGTGGCGACGCAGATGCCGGGCGCGGCGGACAGCGCCCCCGCGGCCCTGGAGCCTCAGCCGTCGGCCGCCGCGCCGTCGGCGGGCACCGCGGAGGCGCGGATGGCCGCCAACCGGGCGGCCGCCGCCACGCCGGCCGCAGTAGAAAAGTCATATGACGGCGAGATCGCCGGCCTGCGGACGATCATCGCCCAGCGGCACGGCGCGCTCGACTCGGCCACCGTGGCCGTGCTCCAGAAGAACCTCGCGGTCATCGACTCGGCCATCGCCCAGTGCAAGCAGGCGCTGGCCAAGGATCCCAACAGCCGGTTCCTCATCCAGTCGCTGAGCCAGTCGCTCGATACCAAGGTGCAGTTGCTGCGCATGACGGCGGCGCTGCCGTCTTCCACCTAGGACCCTGCCCATGCGTGCTGCTTCGTTCGGTTTACTGATCACCGTCATCGCGGCAACGCCCGCGGCCGCCCAGTCGCGTCGCGATGACGGCCGCCTGTTCGGCCGCCGCGACCGCGACCGGATCGACACCACCGTGGCCATCCGCGCCGGCGGCACCGTGGCGCTCATCGCGCGCCAGGGGAGCATCGACGTGCGCACCGGATCGGCCGCGAGCGTGACCGTGCGTGCCGCGTCCGACCGCGGGCGCCTGCGCTTCGATGCCACCGGCGACCGCGTGTCGGTCGACGCGTCGGACGCCGGCGGCGACGGGCGCATCGAGGTCACCGTGCCCGCCGGCGTGCGCGTCACGGCGCAGTCGATGAACGGCGACGTCTCGGTGCGCGGCACCGGCGCCGACGTCTCGGCGCACACCCAGAACGGCGACGTGACCGTGCAGCGCGCGGCGGGCCACGTGGACCTGGGCACGCTGGCCGGCGACATCACGGCCAGCGATCTCAAGGGCAGCGTATCCGCCAACAGCGTGAGCGGCGACGTGTCGCTGACCGGCGTCAACGGCGGCATCGACGCGGCCTCCGTGAGCGGCGACCTCACCCTGCGCGACGTGACCTCGCAGATGGTGAACGCACAGAGCACGAGTGGCGACGTGACGTACGACGGGACCATCGACCCCGCCGGCCGCTACGGGTTCACGACGCACTCCGGCGACGTGTCGCTCACCATTCCGGCGCGCGCCAGCGCCCAGCTCACCGTGTCCACGTGGAGCGGGTCGATCGACAGCGATTTCCCGATCACCCTCCAGCCCGGCGAGCACGACATCGGCGTGGCCACCAGCAAGCGCTTCACCTTCAGCATCGGCGGCGGCGAGGCCCGCATCACCGCCGAATCGTTCGGCGGCGACATCGTGATCCACCGCCGCGGCGCCCGTTGACGCGCCGCGCCCCCACTCTCCATCATCCAATTTCTCATATGCGCCTCCTGACCGGTTTCTCCGCCCTCGCCCTCGCCGCCGCCACCGCCGGCGCCCAGACCAACGACTTCCAGTGGTCCAAGGCCGAGGCCGCGGGCACCATCGTGGCCGTGCACAACATCAACGGCGACGTGACCATGCTCCCCGCGAGCGGCAACACGGTGGAGGTCACCGCCGTCCGCCACGGCGACGGCGACGTGTATACGGTGGTGCACGAGTCCTCCGGCCGCGTGGACGTGTGCGTCCTCTGGAAGGATTCCGACGAATCGTGCGACGAGGACGGCGCCCATATGCACCGCAGCGGCTGGCGCCACGACCGCGAGTCGAGCATGGACGTGACGGTCAAGCTGCCGGCGTCGATGCTCGCCGATGCCGGCTCGGTGAGCGGCGACGTGCGCGTCGACGGCGCCCACGGCGACGTGCGGGCCTCGTCGGTGAGCGGCGACGTGCGCCTGGAGCACCTCGACGCGACGTCGGTGAAGGCGACCTCGGTGAGCGGCGACGTGCAGGTGGGCATCGCCCGGCTCTCCGGCGACGGTCCGCTGAACTTCCGCAGCGTGAGCGGCGACGTGACCGTGGCCGTGCCCGCCGGCTTCGACGCCGACTTCCGCATGTCCACCGTGAGCGGCGATCTCGACACCGACTTTCCGCTCACCCTGAACGGCCGGATGGGCCGCCGGAACATCGAGGGCCGCATCGGCAAGGGCGGGCGCGAGCTGTCCGTGTCCACCGTGAGCGGCGACGTCCGTCTCCGCGCCGTGAAGTGACAGCGCCGTACCCTTCGAGTAGGATTCGTCATATGCGCCGACTGATCGCCATCGCCGCCCTGCTGGCCGCCGGGATTCCCGGCGCCGCGGCGCGCGCGCAGGAGTCCGGCGACCTCACCACGCGCTGGGCGTGGAAGGTGCCCGCCGGCGACTGGTTCACCCTTCGCAGCCTCAATGGCCGCATCACCGCCCACCGCGCCGAGGGCGACAGCGTGGTCGTCACCGCCGTGAAGCACGTGCGCCGCGGCGACCCCGCCTACGTCCGCTACGACGTGCAGAAGTACGGCGACGACCAGCAGAACGTGCTCCTCTGCGCGCTCTGGGGCACGGACGCACGGTGCTCGCCCACCAGCTACGACGCGAACGACGACGAAGGGCGCGGCCGGCGCAACCAGGTCGCGGTGGAGTTCGACGTCGCCGTGCCCGCTGGCGTGAAGATCGCCGTGCACAGCGTCAACTCCGACGTCGCCATCGCCGGCGTCACGTCCGAAGTGCACGCCGGCACCGTGAACGGCCGCGTGAACGTGGAGACCGATGGCGGGCCGGTGTCGGCCAACAGCGTGAACGGGTCGGTGCACGCGTCGATGCTGCGCTACCACCCCACGCAGGACATGCGGTTCAACACCGTGAACGGTTCGGTGGTGGTGGAGCTGCCCAACGACGTGGACGCCGACGTCGAACTGAGCACCGTGAACGGCCGCTTCACCACCGACTTTCCGGTGACGCTCAGCGGACGCATCGATCCTCGCCACCTGCGGGCCACCCTGGGCAAGGGCGGACCGCGCATCACGATGCACACGGTGAACGGCAACGTGGAGTTGCGTAAACACTAAGAACACCTGCAGTTCCCGCGTTTCCACCCTGCCTCCACTGGCACTCGGCCCCCCGGGCCGGGTACTATTGGAGGCAGGGTTTTCACATTCAGGAGCTCGATCGAATCATGGGTTTCTCGCGATATCAGGTGGGGGCGATGCCCCGCGTCCTGTCGGGCGTCGAGCGCGCGTCGCTGGTGCGGCGCACGTACGGACTGGTGTTCCTGGGCATCGTCGCGATGCTGTTCGGCGCCGCGTTCACGGCCACGCAGGCGTCGCTCATCAGCGCCGTGGCCGCGCACCCGATCATCACGTTCTTCGTGACGATGGTGCCGCTGTGGATGGCGCAGACGCAGGCGCGCAGCTTCCCGCGCAACATCATCCTCACCCTGCTCTACACCTTCCTCACCGGCGTGTGGCTGGCGCCGATGCTCGTGGTGTATGCGCGCATGGACCCCGGCGCGCTCGGCCAGGCCGGGATGCTCACCTTTGCCGCGTTCGGCGGGCTGACGCTCTACGCCACCTTCAGCCGCCGCGACTTCAGCGCGTGGGGCGGATTCTTCTTCGTGGGCCTCGTGGTGTTGCTGATCACGGGCCTCGCGCTCGCGTTCTTCCCCAGCGCCGCCGCGCTCACCTGGTACTCGGCCGCGGGCGTCCTCGTGTTCAGCGGGCTCCTCGTGTTCGACACCTGGCGCATCACGCGCAGCGGGCAGTTCGGCGATCAGGATTACGTGATCGCCGCGGTCACGATCTTCGTCGACCTGCTGAACCTGTTCCTGTTCATCCTCAGCCTGGTGGGCGGCGGCGATCGGCGCCGCTGACGCTCACGCCGGCGGGGCGTACGCCTGCTCGAGCTGGGCGGCGAGCTCCAGGTCGAGCGGCGTGATCCCGCCCGCCGAGTGCGTGGACAGCGTGAACGTCACCTTGGTGTAGCGAATGTCGATGTCGGGATGGTGGTCCATGGCGTCCGCCATCCCGGCCGCCTTCGCGACGAACGCGATGCCGTCGGCGAACCGCGCGAACGTGTACGTCCTGGTCAGCGCGTCGCCCCGCCGCGACCACCCGCGCAGCACGCCCAGCGCGCGCTGGATCTCGACATCCGATAGCTTTGCCGCCATGCAGATCCTCCCCGCGGCGTCACGGCCGCGCCGTGTCCCGATCGCCCGGGTGCACTCCGCATTTTACGACGCTTTGGCCGTGCGCGAAATGCCCGCCGTCCGGCGTCGCCGATTCCGGCGCGGCGTCATCGCCGCGTTCGTGCTCGCCCTGGGATTCACGCCCGCCGCCGCGCATGCGCAGCAGCCGACGGCCCCTCGCGCGCAGGTCGCGCCGGGATCGTGGCGCCGGTTCTGGGCGGGATTCGTCACCAGCATCGCCTCGCACGAAGGGGGCCACCTCGCCGCGGCGCTCCTGCAGGGCGCGCGCCCCACCTTCGGCCTCGATCACGGTCGCCCCACGGTGTACTCGGGCATCGACCCGGAACTGCACCCGCACCGGCAGTTCGTGTTCTCGAGCGCCGGCCTCAACGTGCAAACGCTCCTCGACGAAGCCATCCTCGACGACCCGCATCACGGCGGCGGCTCCTTCCAGCGCGGCGTGCTGTTCGGCGGCATCGCTACCACGGCCTTCTACCTCACGCTGGGCCGCACGGGGAGCGTGAGCGACGTGGCGTTCATGCGGCGCACGTCAGGACTCTCGTCCGCGCAGATCGCGCTCATCTACGGCGGCGTGGCCGCCCTGCACATCGTGCGCATCGAGCGCGACGGACGCTTCGCCGACTTCTTCGTGCATCCGGCCCCGCGCGGCGGCCTGCGCGTGGGCGTGGATCTGCGCTGACCGTCAGGGCACCGACCGCGCCGGGCCGAGCACGACGCCGCCGGGATACCGCGCCAGCACCTGCAGTCCGGACCCCACGGCGAGCGAATCGACGGGCACGGCCGGCGGATCCGCGGCCGTGAACGCGAGCACGAGGCCGCCTCGCGCGCGCACACTATCGCCAAACGCGCGGAGCGTGGCCGCATCGGACGACGATGGCACGCCGCGCACGGGGCGGCCCAGGTACAGATAGGGCACCGCGGGCCAGTTGGAGTAGAGCGGCCGGCGATTCCCGTCGCCGCGCACCCACTCCAGCAACGGCGATTCGCTCCACGCGTCGTTGGCCAGGTCCAATCCCGGACCAAGCGACTGCCGCACCTCGTTCCGCGACGCCACGAAGGCGGCCGCGCCCCACGCCACGAGCAGCACGATCAGCCCGGCGCGCAGCCCGCGACGCGCCGAGCGCCACCACCCCGCCGCCGCCACGGCGAACGCCACCGCGACGAGCAGCAGCAGCGGCGACATGATCCGTGCGTCGAAGGTGAAATCGCCGGCGGCGAACAGCCGGGCGCCGACCACCACGGCCGCGTAGGCGCCGGCGAGCAGCGCGCACGCGCCGAGCACGCGCGCCGCCACCAGCTGCGGCACGTTGGTCGAACTGCGCAGCGGGAGCTCCTTGGGCAGCAGTTGCCACAGCCGGCGCACACGCCGCGTGCCGGCCACGAGCACGGCCAGCACCGCCGCGCCCACCGGCACGGCCGCGAGCCAGGACCACGAGGTGCCGGGCGCCGCGGGCGCCAGCCACTGCGCCACCGTCATGGCGCCGTCGCCGAGGGCGTGGGCAAGCCCGTCGTGCAGGCGCAGGCCGTGCATGGCCCCCAACGCCGATCCGCGGGCGATCCAGAGCCAGCCCGCGGCGAGCGCCGCCGTTGGGGCAAGCGCGACGGCGGCTCGCCGCCACGCCGCACGCCACGACGGCCGCCCCACCACCATCCACAGGGCCACGGCGATGGCCGCGCTCACCCCCGTGAAGCGCACGAGCAGCGCTCCCGCCGCGCAGAGCCCGGCGGCGAACGCGGCCTCGGGCGCCGCGACCATGACTCCGAGCGTGAGCGCCAGAAGCGCGAAGAAGAGAGGCTCGCTCAGCACCGAGAGATGGGTGTCCACCATCACCGGCATCACGAGCAGCGCCAGGCCGAACGCGGCGGCAGTTCCCACGCCGGCGGCGTCGCCCACAACCGCCACGAGCACGGCCACCGTGACGAAGGCGGCCAGCGCCTGCACCAGCCGTGCGCTCTCGGTGCCCGGGAGCCCGAGCGCCTGCGGAACGGCGATCGCGATGGGATACCCCGGCGGGTAGTGCGTGAGTCGCGCGGTGCTGTCGGCGGAATCCCACGGCGCGGTCGGCGCGCGCAGTCCCCGGCCATCCACCAGCGATTCGGCCGCGCCAAGGTACGCCGCCGACGAGGTCTGGAGCCCGGGACCCTGCGGGCCGGTCACCCAGAGCACGCCCGCGAACGCCACGCTGGCCATGACGAGCGAGAGCAGGCGCACCGTGAAGAGCGAGCTGCGCCACACCGTGGTGGCTTCGGGATTGAGGCCGAAGAGAAATCTCACGGCGCCAAAGATACGCCGCTCCCGCCGGGTTCGCCGAATGCCTTCCTTGCGTTTTCGGTCTTTCTTCGGTATTGGTTCTCTTGCCAATGCCGCCCGCCGCCCGCCAGCTCTCGCTCTTTCCCGATCGCGTGACCCGCGAGCGCGTGCTCCCCGTGCTCGGGGAGCAGGGCGACATTCGCTACTTCGCCGCGCGTGCCCGCGGCGTGCTCAACGACCCGCGGACCACGGGCATCGACGGCTTCTGGTCGGTGAATCCGTACGTGGGCTGCGCGTTCGGGTGCGCGTATTGTTACGCGCGCTACGCGCACCGGTACGCGCTCGAGCGCGCGCTCGCCGGCGATCCGGCGCACGAGGAGTTGGGACGCATGGCGCGCGAGCTGCCGCCCTGGCTGGCGTTCGAGCGGGCCATCGTGGTGAAGCGCAACGCGCCCGAGGTGCTGGCCCGCACGCTGCGTGACGGACCGGAGCGATTCCGCGCGCTCACGCGGGGCGATCAGATCGTGATTGGCACGGCCACCGATCCGTATCAGCCCGCCGAGCGTCGGTTCCGGATCACGCGCGGCATTCTCGAGGCGCTGGCTCAGCATCTCGACCTCAGCGTGGTGATCATCACCAAGAGTCCGCTCGTGACGCGCGATGTCGACGTGCTGGCGCGACTGGCGCGGCATTCGCGGGTCCAGGTGCACGTCTCGCTGATCACGGTCGACCGGGAACTGGCCCGCCGGCTGGAGCCGCGCGCGCCGACGCCGGAGGCGCGGCTGCGCGCGGTGCGGCGGCTGCACGAAGCCGGGGTGCGCGTGCGGGTGAACGCGATGCCGGTGCTCCCGGGGATCACCGACGGCGCGGAGCAGCTCGACGCGCTCGTGCGGAGCGTGGCGGCGGCGGGCGCCGACGCGATCGTTGCCGGGTCGCTGGCGCTCCGCTCCACGGCGCGCCAGCGCTACCTGCCGTTCATCGCGCAGGAGTTTCCCGCGCTCGCCGCGCGGTATCGCGCCACGTACGCCCGCGCGCACACGGCACCGGAACGCTACCGCGCCGGCCTCAAGGCGCGCGTGCGCACACTCTGCGAGCAATACGGATTACCGTATGGATCGTGGGACGACGATGCGCCGCGGGAGATGTCCGCGCAGGCGCGGGTGACGCGGCCCGGCTACGCGCCGTCGCGCGCCGCGCGCCGCTCCCAGTAGCCGTCGTCGGAAATCAGCACTTCCAGCTCGCGCTCGGGCGCGCCGTCGGGCGTGTAGTCGGCGATGTGGATGCCCGAGGTGCGGACCACGGTGCCATCCGGCTCTTCCAGCGTGAGCCCCAGCGCGTCGCGCGAATGGTGGTACCGGTCGAGCTTCGCTTCGTCGACCACGGGGCCCCGCGCCACCGGCACCGCCTCGGTGTACAGCCGGAACACCGGCTCCACCAGCTCGTAACCGATCCCGGGACGGAACACGCCGCGCGCGCGCCCCTCGCCCGCCCGCGCGTCTTCGAGATCGGAGTACCCGATGATCACACCGGCGAGCCGCACCACGTGGCGCGTGCCGGCCGCCGGCTGGCGCTGCGTCGACCCGCTCACCCCTGTCCCGCCTTCTTCACGTACACCGTTTCCGGCGGCTGACGACGAATCTTGAACGTGAACTGCTGCTCGACGAGCTGTCGCACCTTTCGGTCGCCGACCTTGGCGGGATGGAAGCGCATGAAGGGCAGGGCCTCGCGCACGGCCTGCGTGAATTCGGGGTGGGTCGAGCGGAGAATCACCAGCGACGACGTGTCGGCATATCCGGTGGTGTCCACAATGTACTCGGTGCTCACCGAACCTTCGACGTCTTTCGCCAGCAGGTCAGCGGGATAGGCGGGTGCGGCGCTGTCGAGGTACCGTGAGACGGCGCTGTCCACCTCGAGCACCGAGAGCACCGAGTCGGAACCGGGCACGGCGTTCTCCACCGGCACGGCGATCGGCTTGTCGCCGTCGCCGCGCCGCGGGACCTCCGCGGCCGGATGCGGATTGTGATTCAGCGGCGTGGGATCGAACCCCATGGCGCCCGTGGCGGGCATGGCCACGAAGTGGAGCGTTTCCGATGGGCCGGGGCGCGCGATGATCTGGTCGGGGGGAGGCAGGAACTCCACCCGCTGCTCGATCGCTTCCCTGAGCCGCTGCGGCGCCTGCGCCGTGACCGCGACCGCGGCCGCAATGATGGCCACGTGCGCGACCGTGCTCAGCACCGCGCTCGACCCGATCGCCGGAGGTGCGGCGTACGACGTCTTCCACAAGCGCATCATAGGCCCTCCCGCGCTCCGTCTCCGCTGGGGTTGTGCGTATTCGTAGACTATTACTCCCCAACGAGGCGGGGCAAGTACGGGTTTCGTGAACCTTTGGCGCGCCCGGAGCCACGGCCCCCGGCCCCCCGGTTAAGTGCTTGTCAGGCGCTCAGGTACCGCTCCCGCAGAATGCGCGCGTGATGCCGCTCGTGCCCCGCGGCGATGTACGCCAGCGCCCGCGCCGACACCGGCACCGAGTTCGCCGATCCGGCGCGCCGCGATTCCTCGGCGGTCATGGCGCGGAACAGCGCCACGGTGGCGGCCCGCACAGCGCGAAACTCGTCCAGCAGATCGGCCAGCGATCGGTGGCCGAAGTGGGCGTTCGCTACGTAACTGTCCTGGTCGAACCCGGCCAGTGGGGTCGCGTCGCCGCGCGAGATGCGCAGCGCACGATACGCGAAGATCCGCTCGGTGTCGGTGATGTGGCCCAGCACTTCCTTCACCGTCCACTTGTCGGGGGCGTACCGATAGTCACCGCGCGCTTCGTTCAGCCCGCCGACGAGCGCCGCGAGATCGCGGGCCTGCGCCTCCAGCACCTGGGTGACGTCGCCATCGGGCACGCCGGCCACGTAGTTGGCGTAGAAGGGCGCGAACTCGTCCGCGCCGGGACGCTGGATCTCACTCATGCCTCTGCTCTCCCTGGTGTGTGTCGTCATCCGCCGGCACGCGCATCGCGCTCACCGGTCGGTCTCCGCGGCGTGCCTGAGCACCGCCGGCGGACTCTCATTTCCCGCGCGGTCTACGGCAATCACGCTCACCGCGTCGGCGTTCCCCGCCGGGCCGCGCAATACGTGCACGCGCGCCGCGCCGGGCAGAATCGTCGTGTGCCAGGCGCCGTCCACGCGCGCCTGCACCACCCACCGCGCGGGCGAACGCCCGCCGGCCGGGGCAAAGCGCACCTCCGGCGCCTCGGTACCGCGGTCACGCGCCAGCGTGGCCGTGGGACGCCGCGGCTTCCCGCGCGCCAGCCACGGGAACGCGGGCACCAGCGCCGGCATCGCGTACGGGCCCGCGAGCAGCCGCTCGTCGAGACTGTCGGGGTCGCTCATCAGCGATGCCATGCTGAAGAAGATGTCGCCGGTGGCGCCGGGCTCTTCGCGCGTGAGACGGATCTGATCCAGCAGCTCGCTCACCGGCCAGCGCTCGCCGTTCCCCACCGTGCCGGCCACACGCGCCGCGTAGTTCCCCACCCACAGCTGGCGCCCGCGGTCGTTCTGGCGCACCCACCACGCCAGCAGATCGGGATAGGCCTGCTGCGGCTGATCGATGGGCCAGTAGAGTTGCGGCGCCAGGTAGTCCACCCACCCGTTGGCCAGCCACTTGCGCGAATCGGCGAACAGCGTGGCGTACGCGTCCAGCCCCTGCACACTGGGCGGATTGCCGGGACGCCAGATGCCGAACGGACTGATCCCCACCTTCACCCACGGCTTCACGCGCTTCACCGCATGGTAGAGCCGCTCCACGAACAGATCCACGTTGTGCCGCCGCCATGCGTCGCGGGCCAGACGTCCGCCGCGCTTGCGGTACGCGCGGTACGTCGCGGCGTCGGGGAAGGGAATCTCGCGTCCGCCGCGCACGACCGGGTACGGATAGAACGTGTCGTCCAGGTGCACGCCGTCGATGTCGTAGCGTTTCACGACGTCGAGGATCACCCGAATGGCGGCGGCGCGGGCCGTGGCGCTCCCCGGATCCATCCACTCGTAGCGCCCGTATCGATGCACCATCCACGGCGCACGGCGGCTCACGTGGCTGCGCGCGGCCGGCCCGGTGTCGCCGGGGTAGCGCGCGCGAAAGGGGTTGAACCAGGCGTGCAGCTCGAGCCCCCGCGCGTGCGCTTCGCGCACGGCAAACGCCAGCGGATCCCACCGCGGCTCGGGCGCGCGCCCCATGCGCCCCGTGAGCCACGCCGACCAAGGCTCCAGACGAGACTCGTACACGGCGTCGGCCGACGGGCGCACCTGGAAGATCACGGCGTTGAGGTGCAGCGACTGCGCGCGGTCGAGGATGGCGGTGAGCTCACGCTGCTGCTCGGCCGTCGGCAGCCCGGGCTTTGACGGCCAGTCGATGTTCCCCACCGTGGCCACCCACACCCCGCGAAATTCGCGCATCACCGGCGGCGGCACGACCGCGCTGCCGCCTTCGGGGGCGGTGGGCGCGGCAACGGTCTGCTGCGCGGCTATCGGGCTCGCGGCGGCAACGAGGG
>JAGWRB010000232.1 GCA_028876725.1 Gemmatimonadota bacterium | reverse complement strand
GCCGCGGACGCCCCCAGGGCGCGCGCCTCGAACAGCTGCACGTCGTCGACGTGGAAGTCCTTTTTCAACAATGGAATACGAACGCGACTTCGCACGCTTTCGAGGTCTGCGTTGCTCCCGTTGAAATGGAGGGGCTCCGTGAGCACGGAGATGGCCGCTGCGCCGCCCGCGGCGTAGGCGGCTGCCTGGTCCGGAGCGCTCAGCGCTTCGTTGATCGCGCCCTTCGACGGGGAGCGCCGCTTGACCTCGGCAATCACGCGGACGGTGTCGCCGCGGAGCGCGGAGGCGAACGGGGGCGCGCCGTCCTGTGCCTCCGCCTCGGCCTCGAGCTGCCGCCGGTGGATGCGCAACGTAATCACCCGTTCCATCGTCTGTTCGACGATTGTCCCCAGGGTGCCGCCTGGCGGGGCCCAGGAAGAATTTCCTTGCACTTCGGTTCCTGTTCGGTTAAGCTGTCTTCGGTGGGTCTTCGGGACAGACGGCGCAGGCCGTCTCGTACATCCGCTTCAACGGAGTTCGCCGCATGCCGCTCACGAAACGCCAGCGCGAAATACTAAACTACCTCACGGCGCATACCGAACAACACGGGTACGCGCCGAGCTTCGAGGAAATTGCGGAGCAGTTCCACTTCAGCTCGCTGGCCACGGTGCACGAGCACCTGAGCAATCTGGAGCGGAAGGGCTACATCAAACGGACGTACAACGAGAGCCGAGCCATCGAGATTCTGCCGTCCGATGCGGTGGGCCGAGCGCTCGAACTGCCCCTGCTTGGCGCCGTGGCCGCGGGCCTCCCCATCGAAGCCATCGATCACGACGAAACCATCACGGTCCCCGAAACGCTTGTGCGGCGCAGCGGCAATCACTACGTGCTGCGTGTCCGGGGAAACTCGATGATCGACGAGCAGATTTGCGACGGCGACTTCGTGGTGGTCAACGAGCGTCCGCGTGCGGACAACGGCGAAACCGTCATCGCGCTCATCGACGGCTCGGCGGCCACGGTCAAGAAGTTCTATCGCGAGCGGGATGGCCGTGTCCGGCTGCAGCCGGCCAACGAAACCATGGCGCCGATCTACGTGAACGAAAACGACATCCGAATTCAGGGCGTCGTCGTCGGCGTCATGCGCCGCTACTGAGCGGGATCGGCAAACGCGCGGCGCAGGCGCTCCAGGGCATCCAGCCCGGCGCCCGACGCGATGGCGCGTTTTGCGCGCTCCACGCCTTCCTCAAACGATCCGGCCGCGCCTCCCACGTAGAGCGCGGCCGCCGCGTTTAATACCACCGCGGCCGTGGCGCCCGGCGTTCCCTTCCCGCTCAGCACGCTCAGCACCGCATGCGCGTTTTCCGGCGGCGGGCCTCCGGCGAGCTCCGCCGGCGTTGCCAACCCCAAGCCGAGTGCCGCCGGCTCGATGGTCCACTCGGTGATGCGGCCGTCGCGCACCTCGCGCACGTGTGTGGGGCCCAGCGGCGAAATCTCATCCATCCCCGCGCCGTGCACCACCAGCGCGTGGCGCGTGCCCAACTCGCAGATCGCCTCGGCCAGGAGCGGTGCGCGGTCGGCATCGCCCACGCCGATCACCTGGCGCCCCGCGCGTGCCGGGTTGGCCAGCGGACCCACGATGTTCATGACCGTGGGAATGCCCAGTTCACGGCGCACCGGCCCCACGTGGCGCATGGCGGGATGCATGATCGGCGCGAACATGAACACGAGGCCGGCCTCGCGCAGGGCGCGTTCCATCACCGCAACCGGCACGTCGATGTTCACCCCCAGGGCCTCGAGCACGTCGGCGCTGCCGCACTGCGTCGTGAACGACCGGTTGCCGTGCTTGGCAATGCGAACGCCCGCGCCCGCGGCCAGCAGCGCGGCGGCCGTCGAGATGTTGAACGTGGGCACCGAGCCGCCGCCGGTGCCGCAGGTGTCCACGAGCTCGTCGGGGCGATCGGCAGGGAGCGACACCATCACGCTCTGCAGGGCGCGCACCACGGCGGCCACCTCGGCGCCCGTTTCGCCCTTGACCCGCAGCCCGATGAGCACGGCGGCCACCTGCGCGGGGGTGGCGTCGCCCGACATGATCCGCTGAAAGCCGGCGGTGAGCTCGGCCGGTGCCAGGGGCGTCCGCATGGCCAGCCGTTGCACCACCAGGCGAAGCGGATCGGCCGCCCCGCCCCCCGGCCCCGCGCTAGACACGCAGCGTCTCCACCAGGCGCTCGGGCAGCCGCGCGTTGACGGCCGCGAGCGCGATCACCAGCGCCAGGAGCCGCGTGCGCTCCACGTCTTCCTCGACGAACACGCCCGACATGCGCCGGTTGGTGAGGTTCACGACGCCGATGAGTTGGTCGTGGTACAGCAGGGGAAAGCTGAGAAACGATCCGGTGGTGTAGTAAGCGTCCTGCAGCAGCGCGTGTTCCCGTGCCTCGGCCACGTCCTGCACGAGCAGCGGCTCGCGGGTGGCGGCGACGCGCCCGGAAATGCCCGTCCCGATCGAGACCCGCTTCCCTTCGGAGACGTTCGGGGCGATGCCGCGGGCGGCGGCCAGGTAGAGCACGTCCTCACCGGGGGCGCACAGGAGCAGCGAGCACCGCTCCGCGTTCATGTCGTCGCCCACCAGGGCCAGCAAACCGTCGGCCAGTTCGCGCGGGCTGTCGGTCGACGCATCGAGCGAGAGCACGCGCTCGATGAGATAGAGCGTGCGCGTCTTCTGGCGGAGTTGTTCGCTCCGGCGGTGCAGTTCGACGTGGGCCTTTTCGAGCTGCTCCACGGCCGACGCGATCGTGGCCTCCACGGCCTCAGCGCGGCGCGCCGAGCGCCGGGCCTCTTCGCGCGTCTGCGCCAACTCGCGCTCCATGGCCACCGTGCGCTCGTGGGCGCCGGTGGCGCTGAACTCGCCGGTGGCGCGCAGCAGCTGCTGCTCGAGGTCGGCCAGTTTGCGCTCGTATTCGCCGTGCACCCGCTGGGTTACGTCTTCCAGCGTCTGCACCGCTTCGCGGCGTGCGTCGGCTTCGAGCGAGCGCACGTAGGCGAGTTCGAACAGCGCCTCCGCGGGCTGGAACCGCTCGACCGTGCGGGTGCCGAAGATCTTGCGCGGTTCGAAGAGCGCGAGGATGCCGGAAAGGCCGCCTTCGAACATCAGTCCCTTGAGCGCGAGGTAGCCGCCTTCGGCGATGTCGGGCAGCGCGAGGAGCCGCGCGAATTCCGCGGACGCATCGCCGAAATCTACGAAGGTGGCGCCGGTGATCACGGCCTGGCGTTCGCGGCTGGGCAGATGGTCGAGCGTGGTGTCGATCGCCACGGTCTCGATTCCGTCGGGATGCGCGAGGCGCCGTTCGCGCATGAGCGTGCGGCGGGCGTCGTAGGTGATCAGGGCGAGATGGGCCAGGCGGTCGATCTCGGCGAGTCCGTCGGCGAGCGCCATGAGCGCCGCGTCCAGATCGGGCGCGGTCGTGAGGGCGTGGGCGAGAGAAGCGAGGGTCCGCGGCGGCATGTGGAGGCGCGCCGTCGCGATGTCTGCATCGGCGGCGCGAACCGGCGAAATGTGACCCGCTACGTCGAACAATGTCAATCGGTTGGACGTGTCTCATTGCTTGACTTCACCCCGTCTGCGGGTAGGTTTCTCGCAATGGCGGAGCGCACTGTGCAGCTCGTGTTGCACTATGACGGCTCGGGGTTCAGCGGATGGCAACGACAACCCGACCAGCGCACCGTCCAAGGTGTCATGGAAGCAGCACTCGAGCGCCTCTGCGGCACACCCATCGGGGTGCTGGGCGCGGGACGGACCGACGCGGGAGTGCACGCCCGAGGCCAGGCGGCCGGCGTGCGGGTTCCCGAGAAATGGGATCCGTCCACGCTACGACGGGCGCTCAACGCGGTGCTTCCACCGGATGTTTGGGTTGCTGCTGCGCACGCGATGCGCGCCGACTTTCACGCCCGGTACAGCGCGGTGGCGCGCCGGTACACCTATTACGTCGGAACCGATGATCAAGCCGACTCACCCTTTCGCCGCCGATACGAAATCGCCGTACACCGTCCGGTGGATCGCGGCGCGCTCGACGCCGCGGCGCGATTGCTCGTGGGCGAGCACGGGTTTCGGGCGTTCGCGGTTCAGGGCACCGCGCCCGCCGGCGATGACCATCGCTGCAACGTGCGCGTGGCGCGGTGGGTCGACCGCGCCGGCGGGCTCGCGTTCGAGATCGAAGCCAACCGGTTCCTCCATCACATGGTGAGATTCCTGGTGGGCACGATGCTCGAGATCGCCACCGGGCGGCGTCCGGCCGGCGATCTTCCCTTGCTGCTCAACGCCACCGACAATCGGGAGGTCTCGCCCCCCGCGGCCCCCCACGGCCTGTTCCTCGATGCCGTGACCTACCCTTCCGACCTGTACCTGTCATGAAACTCCTTCTCGCCACCGCGGACCTGGACGAAATCCGGTGGGCGGCGACCAACGGACTGCTCGACGGCGTGCTCACCACGCCGGCCATTCTTCAAGCCGCGGGCGTGGGCGATGACCGCGAACGCGTGGAAGAGATCTGCGGACTCAGTCCGACCCCGGTGTACGTGGCCGTGCACGCCGTGAGCGGCGACGACATTTATCGCGACGCGCGCGAGATCGCGCGGCTCTCCGATCAGATCATCGTGCAGGTGCCGCTGGTGGAGGAGGCGTTCGGCGCCCTGCACCGGCTGCACGCCGACGGCGTGCGCACGGCGGCGATGCTCGTGTTCAACGCCGCCCAGGCGCTGCTGGCCGCGAAGGCGGGCGCGTCGACCGTGGTGACGCCGCTCGACCAGCTCGACGCCGTGGGGCACAGCGGCGGCGAGATCGTGCGCGATCTGCGTCGCGTGTTCGACGCCTCGCGCACCGAGTGCGACATCGTCGCCGTGCGTCCGGCCACGGCGCAGCAGTTCTCCGAATCGGCGCTGGCCGGCGCCGACGCCGTGGCCATCGCGCCCGACGTGCTCCGGTCGCTGCTGCTCCACCCCCTCACGGACCGCGGCATCGACCAATTCCTGAACGACGTATCCAAGCACCATGGGGGGTGGGGGCAATGATGGCGGTCAGCCGATTTTCCGCGATCCTCTCGGCGATGCTCGTGTACGCGGGCTGCTCGGGCCCCCGCGATTCCTCGGCGGCGCAGACCGCCGACGTGCGCGCGCCCGTGCCGGCGGCGGTCACCGACTCGGTATCGGCCAGCCGCCAGACGGCCATCACGCGGGCCATCGCCAAGGTGTCGCCGGCGGTCGTGACGGTGCAGACCGAGCAGGTCCAGCAGGTGCAGCCCGACCTGTTCGACTGGATGTGGGGCGTGGGGCCGCGGTCGCGCTCCGAAGCCGGGCTGGGCACCGGCATCATCATCCGCCCCAACGGCGTGATCGTCACCAATGCCCACGTCGTGGCCGACGCCAATAAGATTTCCGTAATGCTCCCCAGCGGCGACGTCTACCCGGCCAAGGTGCTTGGCGTGGACGAGACGCAGGACGTGGCGGTCATCAAGATCGACGCGACGAATCTCCCGGTGGCCGAGCTCGGCAACTCCGACGATGTCCTCGTGGGCGAGTGGGCCATTGCCATCGGCAATCCGTACGGGTTCATGCTCGGCAATCCCGAGCCCAGCGTCACCGTGGGCGTGATCAGCGGCAAGGGACGCAATCTGGTGGCGGGCGCCAACGGGCCGCAGGCCTACTTCGACATGATCCAGACCGACGCCGCCATCAACCCCGGCAATTCGGGGGGCGCGCTGGTGAACGCCGACGGCCAGGTCATCGGCGTGAACAGCTCCATCTACACGCCGAGCGGCGGCTCGGTGGGGCTCGGGTTCGCCATCCCCATCAACCGCGTCAAGCACGACGTCGACGACCTGCTGGCGCACGGCGAGGTGCGCCGCCCGTGGATCGGCGTGAAGCTCAAGCTGCCGACCACCGACAACATTCGCGACGCGATCGCCCAGCGCGCGGTGATCTCCACCGTGGTGCCGGGCTCTCCGGCGGAGCGCGCCGGCCTGCGCGTGGGCGACGAGATCGTGAGTGAAAACGGGCGCACGATCCACAACATGTACGACTGGGAGGGCGCGCTGCTCGACCTGGGCGTGGGCCAGTCGGTCCGGCTCGACGTGCGCCGCGGCGACCGAACGTTCCAGACCACCGTGACCACCGTGAATCTGCCGGAGGTGGACGCGCCCAAGGTCGAAGTGCTCAAGCAGCTCGAGCTGGTCACCGTCACGCCGGCCATCCGCGCCGAGCGCGGGCTCCAGAGCCGCGCCGGCGCGCTGGTGTTCAAGGTCAGCGACCGGATGGCCGGCGAGTTGGGCATTCAGACCGGCGACGTCATCGTGCGGATCAACAATGTGGACATCCGCACCGCCGACGACGCGTCGCGGGCGCTGAACCGTTTCGCCGGCCGCGGCCCGATTCGCATGTACCTCGAGCGGTCGGGCACTTACTACGTCACCGACTTCGAGATTCGATGACCGCGCACGACCGCTATTCCTCCCCGCTCGCCGAACGATACGCGTCGCGAGCCATGCTGGAACTCTGGGGCCCCGCCACGCGCTACGGGATGTGGCGCCGCCTGTGGCTCGCCCTCGCCGAAGGGGAACGCGCGCTGGGCGTCCCCATTCCCGACGAGGCGATCGCGCAGATGCGCGCGCACCTCGACGACATCGACTTCGACGCGGTGGCGGCCTACGAACGCCGGTACCGGCACGACGTGATGGCGCACGTCCATGCCTTTGGCGACGTCGCGCCGGCGGCGCGCAAGTTCATTCACCTGGGCGCCACCAGCGCCTTCGTGACCGACAACGCCGACCTGATCCTCATGCGGCGCGGGCTCGATCTGCTGCGCGGCAAGCTGGTCACCGTGCTCAGGTCGCTGAGCGAGTTCGCGCGCCGGTGGCGCGATCTGCCCACGCTGGGGTCCACGCACCTGCAGGCGGCCCAGCCTACCACCGTCGGCAAGCGCGCCACGCTGTGGATGCAGGACCTGATCCTCGACCTCGCCGAGCTCGACCACCGCCGCGCCACCCTGCCCTGCCGCGGCGTGAAGGGCACCACCGGCACGCAGGCCTCGTTCCTCGAACTGTTCGCCGGGGACCACTCGAAGGTCCGCCACCTCGACCGCATGGTCGCGTCGTCGATCGGCTTCTCGGCGTCGATCCCCGTCTCCGGGCAGACGTATACGCGGAAGCTCGACGCCGCGGTGCTCGACGTCGTGGCCGGCATCGCCGCCAGCGCGGCCAAGTTCAGCGGCGACCTGCGCATGCTGCAGGCCCTGGGCGAGATCGAGGAGCCGTTCGAGGAAGAGCAGATCGGCTCGTCGGCCATGGCCTATAAGCGCAATCCAATGCGCAGCGAGCGCATTGCGTCGCTGGCGCGGTTCGTGCTGAGCCTCGAGCCCAACGCCAATCAGACGCACAGCGTGCAGTTCTTCGAGCGGACGCTCGACGATAGCGCCAACCGGCGCTTGGCCATCCCCGAAGCGTTCCTCGCCGCCGACGCGATCCTCGTGATCATGGAGAACGTCGTGAGCGGACTCGAAGTCCACCCGGCGCGCATCGCCCGCCGGCTCACCGAGGAGCTGCCGTTCATGGCCACCGAGGCGCTCATCATTCGCGCCGTCCAGGCGGGCATGGATCGCCAGGACGCGCACGAGCACATTCGCCGGGCGAGCATCGCGGCGGCGCGCGCCGTGAAGGACGGCGCCGCGTCGAACGACATGCTCGACCGGCTGGCCGCCGATCCCGCATGGCCGGTGCCCGCCGCGGAGATGCAGGCGCTGCTCGACCCGCGGCAGTTCATCGGGCGCGCGCCGGAGCAGGTCGACGAATTCCTGGCCGAGGTGGTCGAGCCCGCGCTGGCCGGCGCCGCGGGCGCCGAACGCGAGGAGGTGCGGGTATGAGCATCGTTTCCATGGCCCCGCTGCCGCTGCGCCATGTGCGGCGCGGCAAGGTGCGCGAGGTGTACGAGGTGGATCCCCTCCATCTCCTGCTCGTGGCCACCGATCGGGTGAGCGCGTTCGACGTGGTCATGAAGGAGGCGATCCCGTACAAGGGCGCGGTGCTCACGCAGATCACCGCCTGGTGGCTGCGGCACTTCGAATCGGAGGTGCGCCACCACATGGTGTCGGCCGACGCCGACGAAATCGTGCGCCTCGTGCCGTCGCTCGCGGGGCACCGGGCCACGCTCGCCGGACGCGCGATGCTCTGCCGCAAGACGCAGGTCTTCCCGGTCGAATGCGTGATCCGCGGGTACATCTCCGGGTCGGCGTGGAAGGAGTACCAGGCGCACGGAACGCTGGCCGGAGAGCCGCTCCCCGCCGGGATGCGCGAGGCCGACCGGTTCCTCCGTCCGATCTTCAGCCCGGCCACCAAAGCCGAAACCGGGCACGACGAGAACATCACGCCCGCCGAGGTGGCGCGGCGGCTGGGCGCCGGCGTGGCGACGGAGCTGGAGCGGCTGAGTCGCCACGTGTACGAGCTGGGCAGCGCACTGGCCGCCGAGCGCGGCATCATCATCGCCGACACGAAGTTCGAATTCGGGCGTGACGCCGCCGGGAACATCACGCTCATCGACGAGGTGCTCACGCCCGACAGCTCGCGCTTCTGGCCGGCCGACCGGTACGAGCCCGGACACACGCAGCCCAGCTTCGACAAGCAGCCGCTGCGCGATTACCTGGACGGCGAGCGCCGCGCGGGCCGGTGGAATGGCGACGCTCCGCCGCCGCCGCTGCCGCCCGAGGTCGTGACGGCGACCAGCGAGCGCTACCTCGATGCGTTCCAGCGCATCACCGGTGCTCCGCTCACCCTGGAGGGGCTCGCGTGAACTTCGCGCGTGAAGGACTGCCGTTCATCGGCACGGCGGTGGTGTTGGCCGCGGCGGCCTACGCGCTGGCGCTCGGGCGCCGGTCGTGGCCGCTCTGGCTGCTGGCATTCCTGCTCACGCTGCTCGCGCTCTGGGTGGCGTACTTCTTCCGCGATCCGGAGCGCCGCGGACCGCGCGGCGACGCGCTGGTCATCGCGCCGGCGGACGGACGGATCGTGCACGTGACCGAGGTCGACGAGCCGTCGTACCTGCATGGGCGGGCCCTGCGCATCTCGATTTTCATGAACGTCTTCAACGTCCACGTGAATCGCTATCCGGTGAGCGGCACCGTGGAGTATGTGCACTACAATCCCGGCAAGTTCATCAACGCCGCCGAGGAGAAGGCGAGCCTCGAGAACGAGCAGATGTCGGTGGGCATCGCGCACGGCGGCACGCGCGTGATGATGCGGCAGATCGCCGGCCTCATTGCCCGGCGGATCGTGACCTACAGCAAGCCGGGGGACGCGGCCGTGCAGGGCGAACGGATGGGGCTCATCCGCTTCGGCTCGCGTGTCGACGTCTTCCTGCCCCCCGCGGCCCAGGTGAAGGTGCGTGTGGGCCAGCACACCCAGGCGGGCGTGACGGTGCTCGCGGAGCTGCCCGGCACATGAACCCCAGCGATT
>JAGWRB010000231.1 GCA_028876725.1 Gemmatimonadota bacterium | reverse complement strand
CGAGCTCCGGGGGGAGCGTCGCGCCCGCGGCCAGCGCCACCGCGAGCAGCGGCGTGTCGAGCGTTTTGAAGTCGGCCGCCGCGGCGGTCACCGGAATGAACATGGGGTCGATGGTCATGGTCGTTCGGAGTGCGAGAGCGGTGGGTTACGCGTCCATGCCCTTGATGATCTGGTCGCCGAACGCGGAGGTGGAGATCTCCGTGGCGCCCGGCATCTGCCGCGCCAGATCGTACGTGACGTGCTTGGACGCGATGGCGTTTTCGAGGCCGCGCACGATGAGCGCCGCGGCGTCGTCCCAGCCAAGGTATTCGAACATCATCACGCCCGAGAGAATGACGCTGCCCGGGTTGATCTTGTCGAGGTTGGCGTACTTGGGGGCCGTGCCGTGCGTGGCTTCGAACACCGCCACGCCGTCGCCCACGTTGCCGCCCGGCGCGATGCCCAGGCCGCCCACCTGCGCGGCCGCGGCGTCGGAGAGATAGTCGCCATTGAGGTTCGGCGTGGCGATTACGGAATACTCATTGGGCCGCAGCAGCAGCTGCTGGAACATGGAGTCGGCGATGCGGTCCTTCATGACCAGCGCATCGGCGCGCGCCTCGTTCCCCGCCTTGCCCAGGTCGGCCTCGGTGACCGTCTGGTCGGCAAACTCGGCCTTGGCCACCTCGTAGCCCCAGTCGCGGAACGCGCCTTCGGTGAACTTCATGATGTTGCCCTTATGGACCATGGTCACCGACGGGAGGTTGTGCTTGAGCGCGTACTGGATGGCCATGCGCACCAGGCGCTTGGAGCCGAACTCCGACATCGGCTTGATGCCGATGGCCGAGTGCTCGCGGAGATCCTTGCCGAGCTCGTTCTTGATGAACGCGCGGAGCTTGTCGGCCTCGGGCGAGCCCGCCTTCCACTCGATGCCGGCGTAGACGTCTTCGGTGTTCTCGCGGAAGACCACGATGTTGAGCCGGCCCGGCTCCTTCATCGGGCTCCCGACCCCCTCGAAGTAGCGCACCGGGCGGATGCACGCGTACAGGTCGAGCACCTGGCGGAGGGTGACGTTCAGGGAGCGAATGCCGCCGCCCACGGGCGTGGTGAGGGGCCCCTTGATCGCGACGCGGAATTCGCGCATCGCGTCGATGGTCTCGTCGGGCAGCCAGTCGTTGAACTGCGTGAACGCCTTCTCGCCGGCGTACACTTCCATCCACGCCACCTTGCGCTTGCCGCCGTACGCGCGGGCGACCGCGGCGTCGAAGACGCGCACGGACGCGCGCCAGATGTCGGCGCCGGTGCCGTCGCCCTCGATGAACGGGATGATGGGGTGGTCGGGGACCGTGAGTTCCCCGTTCTCATATTGGATCCGATCCCCGTTGGCGGGGACTTTCGCGTATTTGTACGTCGCCATGGTGGGCGCCTGTCGTAAACGGTGAAACCGCGGAATCGCGCGGAACGGTACGTGTGGCGAAACCTACAGAGCGAGCGGGACGCCGGGCAACCGTTTCAGCGCGACGCGGCGCCGCCTGCGGCGCGCCGGTCAGTCCCGGAGCGGCTCCGCCGGCCGCAACGCGCTCACCGGCACCGGCACGAGGGGCGGCCGTACGCGGGGCGCTTCCCAGCCGAACAGGTGCGCGAGGGCGGCGCCGCACACGCGCCCCTGACACGCCCCCATGCCGGCGCGCGAGGCCAGCTTGCCCTGGCGCGCTCCCCACTCCGCACGGAGTTCGTCGAGGCGTACGTCCTCGCATCGGCACACGATCGTGGTCGCGTCGGCCCGGTCTCGCAGCTCCGGACGGGGTGAGAACGCGGTCTCCAGGCGGGCGGCGAACGCGCGGCCGCGGTCGCGCCGCGCATACAGCGCCTCCGCCGGCCGGCCCGCGGCGCTCAGGCCGGCGATGGCCCCTTCGACGATCGCCGCGTCCTCGCCCGCCACCCCCGTGCACTCACCGGCCGCGTACACGCCGGCCACGGACGTCTGCTGCCGCGCGTCCACGGCCACGACGCCGTTGACGATGTCGCACCCCATCGCCATTCCGACTTCGACGCTCGGGATGAGGCCGCACGCCGCGCCGACCATGTCGCAGTCCACGGACCAACGCCGGGTACCATCGGTGAGGATCGCGCGCTGCACCCGGCCCTCGCCCTCCGCGCGCTCGATCCAGGTCCCCATGCGAAACGGCACGTGGCGGAACGTCGAGCGATACCGGGCGGCCTGCGCCAGCTTGCCCGGTTCCCGCCAGAGCGACGCGGCGAAGCGCGTCACCCGACCGCGCGGGGCCTGCTCGCACACCGCCGCCAGCTGAGCGCCATGCTGAGCGAGCGTCGCCGCGACGGGAAAGAGCAGCGGTCCGGAGCCCGACAGCACGATGCGTTTGCCGTTCACCTCGAGACCGGCCTTGACCAGCGCTTGAAGACCGCCGACGCCGAAGACGTTCGGCAACGTCCACCCCGGAAACGGCAGGAAACGCTCGCGCGCGCCCGTGGCGAGCACCACCGCGCCGGCGATCAGCTCGAGCGACCCGTTGGGGCCGAGCACCGAGAGGTGTCCGGGGCGGGCGTCGAAGAGCGACGTGCCGGCCAAGTGCTGCGCCCCGCTCGCTTCGAAACGCGCCATGAGCGCGCGCGCTTCGTCGGGTAACTCGGCGCGGTCGCGGTGGCGCCAGATCTGTCCGCCGGCGTGCCACGTCTGGTCGATGACCGTCACGCGCGCTCCAGATTCCGCCGCGTGCACCGCGGCGGAGAGTCCGGCGGGGCCGGCGCCGACCACGGCCACATCCACCGCGTGGTGGTCAGACATCGGCCCCGTCCCTGGTATCTACGGCCATTCCGTCAACGCACGGCACGAGACAGGCCCGCTGGTGCCGGTGTCCGTCGATCGTCACGCGGCACTCGAAGCAGATGCCCATGCCGCACACCGGGCCGCGCGGTTCACCCTGCACCGACGTCCGGAAGCGCGGGATGCCGGCGTCGAGCAGCGCCACGGCCACCGAAGCGCCGGCGGGCACCCGGTGCTCGTGGCCGTCGATGCGAATGGTGATGCGCGGGTCCGTCACGCGGCCTCCATGGCCGGCATTGGGCGCGACGGGAGAAAGGGCGTCGCATCGATCGGCGCCGCGCGGCCGGCGATGCCGGCGGCGATCAAGGCCGCGCTTCCGGTCGCGGTCGTGATGCCCAGTCCCTCGTGCCCCGCGGCGATCCACACGCCCGGTAGGTCGGGCCAGGGACCTATGAGCGGAAGCTTATCGGGCGTGGCGGGACGGAAGCCCGTCCAGGTGCGGATCGCCAGGCATCCCGCCAGCGCGGGCATGAACGCCACCGCACGCGCGACCATGTCGCGCACGATCGCCGGATTGATCGACGCGTCACGGCCCGCCAATTCGCGCGACGAGCCGATCAGCACCTGCCCCGTGCTGCGCGGCTGCAGATTGAACGCGGTGGACGCGCCGGACATGGAGTGCGCGCTGTGCAGGTACCCCAGTTCCACGAGCTGGCTGTGCAGCAGTCCGGGATACCGGTCGGTGATCACCAGATGTCCCTTGCGCGGCACGATGGCGATTCCGGGGATCAGCGACGGCGTGTCGATGCCGGCGGCGATCACCACCGCGCCGGCCTCCACGGTCTCCACCGCGCCCGACGGCCCGACGAGCGTGAGCCTGCCGGCGCCGACGGCCCGGGCCGCCGATCCGATCCGCAGTTCAGCGCCCCGCTCGATCGCCGCGTCGAGCAGCCACCGCGCGGCGTTGGGCGGATACAGCACGCGATCGTCGGGGACGAACAGGGCGCCCGCGAGCCCGCGCCGCAAGTTCGGCTCGGCCGCCGCGAGGGTCTGCTCGTCGAGGATCTCGGCGCGCACGCCGGCGCGCCCGTACAACGCGCGCTTTTCGTCGAGCGCCGAAAACTCCTCGCCGCTGGCCGCGATCCAGAGCGTCCCCGGGCGTTCGTCCTCGCACGCCAGCGAGAGCGTGGCGGCGAGTTCCTCCCACAGGCGGCGCGACAGCGCGGACAGCGCCAGTTGCGCGGGGGAGTCGTCCATGACCACGATGTGCCCCATCCCGGCGGCGGTCGCGCCGCCGCCCGGAAAGCCCGCGTCACAGATCAGCACGCGCAGCTGCTCGCGGGCCAGCGCGTACGCGCATGCGGCGCCCACGATCCCGGCGCCGACGATCACGACGTCGGGGCGCGGCGCCGCGGTCATGCGTTCCGCCAGCCGAAGCGAAAGGGATCCGCGGGATCGAAGCGCAGCGTCGAACGCCCGGTCACGAACGCGCGCCCGCGAATGTGCGGCACCAACCGTCCGCCCGTCTGCTCCAGCCACCCGGTGAACGTGCTGCCGGTGATGCTCTCCTGCGTCCAGTGCTGGCCGGGGGCGAGCTTGCCGCGCTCGTGCAGCACGGCGAGCTTGGCCGACGTGCCCGTGCCGCAGGGCGACCGGTCGTACGCCGCGCCGGGGCACAGCACGAAGTTGCGGCTGTCGGCGCCCGGCACCGTGGGCGCACCGAACAGTTCGATGTGATCGATCTCGGCGCCGTCGGTACCGGTGATCCCCTGAGCGTGCAGCGCGTCGCGGATGCGCGTCGTGAGGCGCGTCAGTTCGGGAATATTGTCGGCCGTGAGCGCGGGCTCGCCGTGGTCCACGAGAAAGAACCAGTTCCCGCCCCACGCGACGTCGCCGCGAACGGTGCCAAGACCGGGCACGTGCACCGAGACGTCCGCGGCGTGCCGGTAGGCGGGCACGTTCGTGATGGTCACCGTGCCGTCGGCGTCGAGGTCGGCGCTGACCGTGCCCACGGGCGTGTCGAGCGCGACGCGTCCCGGCGAGAGGCGCCCGAGGAATTCGAGCGTGCGCACCACGCCGATCGTGCCGTGCCCGCACATGCCAAGGTATCCCACATCGTTAAAGAACACGACGCCGGCCGCGGACCCCCGCTCCACCGGCGGCGTGAGCAGCGCGCCGACGATGGCGTCGTGCCCGCGCGGTTCGAGCACCACGCCGCGTCGCAGATGGTCGGCGTGCCGCCGCATCTGATCGCGCCGCTCGGCCATCGTCGCCCCTTCGGGCATCGGCCACCCGGCGATCACCACGCGGGTGGGCTCGCCTTCGGTGTGCGAATCGACGACGTCGATTTGCAGAGGGGCTTCCGTGCTCATGCGCGCGCGGATGGAATCTTGCCGAGGTGATCGCGGATGAGCGCGATGGCGGCGTCGCGCTCCGCGCCGGTGATTTCGAGACGCGGGGCGCGCACTCGCTCGCTGCCCTTGCCGATTTCCTGCTGCACGAGCTTGATGAGCTGCACGAACTTGGGCACCGTGTCGAGCCGCAGCAGCGGCAGGAACCACTCGTAGAGGGCGCGGGCTTCGTCGCGCCGTCCGGCGGTGGCCAGCTCGAAGAGACGCACCGACTCTGCGGGGAGCGCGTTCACCAGCCCCGCGATCCAGCCGACCGCGCCGGCGGCAATCCCCTCGACGATCACGTCGTCCAAGCCGACGAGCACCCGGAAGCGGTCGCCATGGCGCTCGACGATCTCGGTGACGCGGCGGATGTCACCGCTCGACTCCTTGACCGCGTGGAGATTTCCATGGCGCGCCAGTTCCCCGAGCTGCACCGGCGTGACGTCGGTGCCGTAGGCGATCGGGTTGTTGTAGAGCATGCAGGAAAGCGGGGTGGCGTCGATCACCGCCGACAGGTGGGCGAGTGTTTCGCGTGCGTCG
>JAGWRB010000230.1 GCA_028876725.1 Gemmatimonadota bacterium | reverse complement strand
GACCCGCTGCGCCCGGAGAGTTTACCCGCCGCGCCGTGCTCAACGGAAAACTGGACCTCGTGCAGGCGGAAGCGGTCAACGATCTCATTCGGGCCCAATCGTCCGCGGGCGCGGACGCCGCGCTGCGGCAGTTGGACGGCGGGCTCTCGCGTCGAATCCGTGCCTTGCGGGACGCAGTGCTGGACTTGGAGGCGCTTGTCGCCTACGAGATCGATTTTCCCGAAGAGGACGACGGTCCGATCGACGACCGGACCATCGAGCGCGCCGCACGGGACACGATCGAATCGGTCACAGCGCTGATCGCGACAGCGCCCGCGGGAGAACTGATCCGGCAGGGCGCGATCGTGGCGATCATCGGTCCGCCCAACGTCGGGAAGTCGTCGCTCTTCAACGCGCTGCTGGGCCGCCAACGCGCGATCGTCACCGACATCCCCGGCACGACCCGGGACGCGCTGGAAGCCGTGCTCGACGTGCGCCCGGTTCCGCTTCGCCTGGTGGACACTGCGGGGATCCGGGATACGACCGACCCCGTGGAGCAGCTCGGAGTCGCGGTGAGCCGCGACTATCTGCAACGAGCGGCCGTCGTACTGGCCTGCGGCGACGAAGACTCCACGCTCGCTCAGGCGCTGGAAACCGCCAGAAATTCAGCGAGCGGTCAAATAGTAACAGTTCGCACAAAAATAGATCTTGTCCCTGCGCAGCGCGACAATACCGCGGGCGATACGCTGGCCGTAAGCGCGTCCACCGGCGAGGGACTCGATGGACTGGTGCAGCGGGTGTCGGCGCTGGCCGCGGCGCAAGCCGGTCGACTGGAAGACGAATCACCCGTGATCACACACGAGCGCTACCGCCACGTGCTGGCACAGGCACGCAGTGAGATGGTGGCGTTTGCCGACGCGCGCCACGCCGGCAACATGCCGGCGACCGTGTGCGCCGTGCACCTGCGGGAAGCGGTTCGGCTTCTGGAAGAGCTGATCGGAGCCGTGGACGTAGAAGAGATTCTGGGACGGGTGTTCGGCTCGTTCTGCGTCGGAAAGTAGACGCGGGCGTTGGGCCGGGTAACGTACGGCGCGCCGAACCCCGGGACTCAGGACGCGCTGGCGGCCGCCCCGTTCGCGAGCGCGAGAATCTCCGACGCCGAAGCCCGCAACGCCCACGGTAATCCGCGGCGCTCCACGGCGCCGGCCACCATCCGCGCCCCGACGTAATAGCCGCTGCGCTCGGGGAGAACGTGCCGCCCGCTCATGCGCGCGTCGTCGCTCATGCCGTCGGAGAGATACCGAAGGCGAAGACCGAGGGCCGACCGATCGAGGTCGGCCTCGATGGCCTGGTTGATAACCGGCTCCATCTCTCGCACGCGAGCGTATTGCCGGCGGACGTAGCCGAAATATTCCCAGACGGCATGGCCAGGACTGACCAGCTGCGAGGCATGGACGGCCAGGCCCTCGTTGACCAGCAACTCGCGCAGCGGGACGACACGGGCCGTATCCCAGTAGGAGTAGTAGCCGGCGTCGTCGACGACCCCGCGCATTTCGGCGCGGCTGGTTGGCGACGTATAGCGGACCACATGGGCCACTTCGTGCGCGAGCCAGAGGGGGATGAGCTCGGGATCGAGGCCGAGGCCGAACGTCTCCGGATTGGCGACGCCGGTGAAGTGCTCCAGGCACACGAACGCGATGCCGCGATGGTCCACGACCAGCTCGCCGGCATTGGCGCCACCGACCCCCACCATGAGCACGATGTCAAAATCGACGTCGGCCTTGAACGCGCGGGCGCAGCGCTCCTCGACCTGCCGCGCGAGGGTGACGACATCCGTGCGCTCGAGCATCGAGCGCAAGTCACTCCGATCGGCCGAGACCACTCCGCGCACGATGTCGAGAAAGTGCGGGCCGTCGGGAGGAATGACGTAATTGTTCCAGTATCCGTCGAGCAGTCGGCGGTGCGATGCGAGGTAGCGCTGGTAGGCGGCGAGTGGATCCGTGCTGTCGAGAACTGCGAAAAAATCTGGCAGCAGGTTGATGAGCATTCAGCCGGTCGGGAGAGGGCGATGCCGGGAACTCGCGGACGCGGAATCATACAGGCGCGACCCGAAGTGAACAAGAGTGCAGCGCACACTCCTCGTGCGTTGATCGCTATCGCGTGCCGAACAACCGGTCGCCGGCGTCTCCGAGGCCTGGCAGAATGTAGCCGTGTTCGTTCAACTCGCGGTCAAGCGCGGCGCAAAAAACCTGCACATCGGGGTGGGCCCCGGCGAGGCGTCGCACGCCTTCGGGAGCCGCGACGAGACAGAGGAAGCGGATGCGCGTGGCGCCGGCGCGCTTGAGCGAGGCGACCGCCGCGGCGGCGCTCCCGCCGGTGGCAAGCATCGGATCGAGCACGAAGAAATCGCGCTCGGCCGCGTCGCCCGGAACCTTGAAGTAATAGTCCACCGGCTGCAGTGTGTCGTGGTCGCGGTACAGGCCGATGTGACCGACGCGCGCCGATGGAACGAGCCGACAGATGCCCTCCACCATTCCGAGCCCGGCGCGGAGAATCGGAACCAGCGTGAGCTTCTTTCCCATTACACGCCGCCCGATCGTCTCTTCGAGCGGTGTTGCCACCGGCGCCGACTCGAGCGGGAGATCGCTCGTGGCTTCGTAGGCCATCAGCGTGGCGATCTCCTCGACCAATTCCTTGAAGATCTTGGTCGGCGTGGCGCGGTCGCGAAGCAGCGTCAGCTTATGCTGAACCAGCGGGTGATCGACGATGCGGAGTGTAGGGAAACCGGGGGTGGTGTGCATGGCGCGGAAGGTACTATCTTCGCGGATATGAAAGAATACCAGGCGGTGATCGTGCGGCTCACCCGCCACGTGCGCGACGACGAAGACACCCTGACGGACCTGTTGAACGAACGCAGCCGGTCGGGGTGGGAGTTGGCGATGATGGCGCAGGACGGCGAGCGCCTGACCGTCGTCTTCCAGCGGCCGAGCGATCGAGAAAGCTGACGTGAAGGTCACGTGCCGTGGCGCCGCGCGTGAAGTCACGGGATCGTGCCACCTGCTCGAGGTCGGCCAGAAGGTGGCGATGCTGGATTGCGGGTTGTTTCAAGGCCACCGCGCCGAAAGCAATCGGAAGAATATCGAGCTTCCGGCTCCCATTGAGGACATCGATGCGATCGTACTGTCCCATGCGCACATCGATCACTCCGGACGCCTCCCGTATCTCATAAGGCGAGGATACGAGCGCCGCATCTGGACGACGCCGGCGACACGGGATTTGTGTGCGTTCATGCTCGCCGATTCGGCGCACATTCAACAGAAAGACGCCGAGTATCTCGCCAAACACCATCGTGGCTTTATCGAGCCATTATACGATCAGGCAGACGTCGAAAAGACCCTCGAGCTGATTCACACCGTTCCGTATGGCCAGCCCTTCGAACCGGTGCCCGGGATTGAGGCCTCGTTTCTGGATGCGGGGCACATCCTGGGCTCTGCCATCATGGTGCTCGACTGTCGAGAGGGTCGGACCAAACGGCGCCTGGTCTATACCGGAGATCTGGGTCGATCGAACCAGCCGATCATTCGAGACCCACAAGTTCCCGAACGCGCCGATCACGTGATGCTCGAATCGACCTACGGCAACCGGACGCATCCGAAATCCGAGGATATGCGAAAGGAGCTTGCGGCGATCGTTCGCGCGACGGCAGGACGCGGAGGCCGGGTCCTCATCCCGGCGTTTGCGGTGGGCCGAACGCAGGAAATCGTCTACGATCTGCACCTGCTGCTGCAGCGAAAGGAAATTCCGGAGCTGCCGATCTATGTGGACAGTCCGCTCGCGATCGACGTGACCGGTGTGTTCATCGCCCATCGCGAGGTGTTCGACCAAACCGAACCCATGGTGCGCCAGGGAGGGCACCTGTTCGACTTCCCGCTCGTCCGCTACACCCGAGACGTGCAGGAGTCAAAGGCGCTCAACACGCTCACGGCACCCGCGATCATCATTGCGGCGTCCGGCATGGCGGAATCGGGGCGGATCCTGCACCACCTGGTGTACGGGGCGCCGGAGCCGCGGAACACCATCCTCATCGTGGGCTTTCAGGCGGAACACACGCTGGGGCGAAGGATCGTCGAGCGCCGCCCCACGCTTCGCATCCTTGGAGACGAAGTGCCGCTGCGCGCCGAAGTGCAGGTGCTCAACGGATACAGCGCGCACGCCGACCGCGACGAGATGTTGCGCTGGCTCGCCGCCACGACGCGTGCGGCACGACGACGGCCTCGCGTGACGCTGGTTCACGGGGAGGCCGACGTTCAGGACGACTTCACCGCGCACCTCCGCCAGCTGGGATACGCGACGACGAGTCCGGCCAGCGGCGAATCGGTGATCGTCTGATGGGAGCGTCAGGAGAGGCGGCACCCGTCGAGACCAGGGGTGCACGAGCGACGATCCTGGCCTCGGCCCGTCGTGAAATTCTGGTGGCGGGCTGGCAGGCGGCAACGTCGGGACGGGTCGCCGAGGGCGTCGGCGTGAGCAAGGCGCTGGTGCACTACCACTTTCGCGACAAACACGCTCTGCTTCTCGCGCTCGCATTGGGGGCGCAAGAGGCGATTCGCGAACGGTCGGCGAAAGCACCCCGCGCCATGGAACGTGAGCATCCCGTCGACGCGTTTTCGGAATGGGTTGAGTCGGAACTCGTCGCCGAGGATGTACGCCTGGCGCTGCAGCTCCGGCACACGTCCTCCGCCGCAACCAACCGTGCCGCAGATGGCGCTCTTGCTGATTTCCGGCGTGCCATGACCAGGCAGGTGGCCGCGGTATTCGACTCGTTGGGCGTATCGCCGCGCGTTTCCATTGCGCTAGTCTCGGAGCTGTTCGGCACCATGGCGGTCGGTCTGGCCTCGGAGCCCGGCCGCGCCCCGCACGAAAGCCGCCGCGCGCTGGAAACCCTGTGGCTGGCTGTGTTGTCGATGGCCGACTGAAACGCTCGGCGACTTCCCGAGGCCGCGCGTGAGCCGCTAGCTTGCGGCGCATGCGGCCGAAACGACCGTCCCGTTGGCATCGTGCAGCGCGTGTGGCCCTGGTCGTTCTGGCCGCGATCTGGGCGGTGTCGCTTGCGGCAGTGATCGCGTGGGGGCACCGGGACAGCGCGAAGCCGGCCGGAGCCATCGTGGTGCTGGGTGCCGCGCAATACGTGGGGCGCCCGTCGCCGGTGCTGCGCGCGCGGCTGGAGCACGCCGTCGTGCTGTGGAAGCGCGGTCTGGCCCCGCGGATGATCCTGACGGGCGGAACCGGCGAGGGCGACACCACGAGCGAAGCCGCGGTGGGCCGGCGGTTCGTGGTCCAGGCAGGTGTCCCGGATTCCGCGATTCTGCTGGAAGCAAAAGGGCGCACGACGACGGAATCGATGCGCGCGGTGGCAGCGATGATGCGCGCGCAACGCTCGGATACCGTGCTGCTCGTGAGCGACCCGTTTCACATGCTCCGGCTCTGGATCCTGGCTCGGCGATTCGGGCTGGTGCCGCTGCTGTCGCCGACCTCCTCGAGCCCGATTTCCGAAAGCTGGAGGCCACGGTGGGAGTACCGGCTGAGCGAATCGGTGAAAGTGCCGGCGGTGCTCGCTCTGACGCTGTTGGGAGTTCATTAGTATCTGATAGATACTAAATAATCACTGGAGACGGCACGGGTGGCCACCGGACCGCCAAGGGTTCTCCCCGTTCCCGCGGTCGTGCAACTTACACGAATGCAAATCCCCATCGAAACTTTCCGCCTCGACAACGGGCTGCTGGTCACCATTTCGGAGGACCATACCGCCCCTATCGTCGGCGTGAATCTCTGGTATCACGTTGGATCGGCGAACGAGCGTCCCGGACGCACCGGGTTCGCGCATCTCTTCGAGCACATGCTGTTTCAGGGCTCGGCGGACGTCGCGTCGAACGAACATTTCGAGCTGATCCAGCGCGCCGGCGGCACGCTCAACGGGTCGACGTGGCTGGATCGCACGAACTACTACGAGGTCATCCCGTCGAACCAGACTGAACTCGTGCTCTGGCTCGAGGCCAACCGGATGGGGCACCTGCTGCCCGCGATGACGCAGGAAAAGCTGGATACGCAGCGTGACGTGGTGAAGAACGAACGCCGGTGGTCGGTGGACAACCAGCCCTACGGCACATGGTGGGAGCGGTTGCCGGCGCTCTGTTTTCCCGACGGGCATCCGTTCCACCATTCGCTCATCGGGTCGATGGAAGATCTGTCACAGGCCAGCCTGGACGACATCGCGACGTTCTTCCGGACGTACTACACGCCCGACAACGCCGTGCTTTCCATCGCGGGCGACGTCGATCCCAGCGAGGTCCGCGCATGGGTGGCGCAGTATTTCGGTCCCATCCCTCGGGGACGCGAAATGCCGAACCGCCCGCCGATGAACGTGGCGCCGTTGTTCGGTTCCTGGCTTCGAGAAGTCGTGCCCGACGACGTGGCGCTTCCGCGCCTTTTTCTGGCGTTTCGATCACCGGTCTTTGGAAGCGACGGATACTACGCGGCAAGCGTGTGTGGCGCGGTTCTTGGGTTGCGGAGCGGCAGCCGGCTGTACCGGCGGCTGGTTCGCGAGCGAGAGGTGGCCGCCGAAGCGGCGGCGTTTACGTACGACCTGCCGGAAGGAAGTGACTTGCTCGTGCTCGACGTCACGGCCAGGCCCGGCGTGTCGGGCGAGGCGCTTCACGAAGCGGTTGCGGGAGAGGTCGACGCGGTACTGGCCGAGGGCGTGACCGAGGCGGAGGTGTCGCGCGCGGCAGCGCTGATCGAAACCGAACTCGTGACCGCGCTGCAGTCGGCGGGCGATCGCGCGGACCGGCTCTCGATGTTCGCCACGTACTTTGGAAAACCGGAGCTGCTCAACCAGCAGCTCGTGCGATATCAACAAATCACCGCGTCGGACGTGAACGCATTCATCCGGGAGCGGCTCGGCGAAAACAATCGCGCGAGTCTGCTCTATATCCCGCGACCGGATGGCGAGCGGGTCGAGGAAATGGGCGAGACGGAGGCGGCGGCGTCATGAGCACGACACACATCGCGCGACCGGCGGCGGGCCTTCCGCGGCCATACCACTTTCCAGAATTCCTCCGGCGGCGCATCGCCGGAGGGCTGGACGTGATCACGGCGCCCGTCCGCAAACTGCCCCTCGTATCGGTGGTGGCGTTGGTGGACGCCGGCGCCATGCGAGACCCGGCGGGCCGCGAAGGGCTGGCCGTGCTGACCGCGAAGATGCTGCTCGAGGGCACCCGGGAACGGGACGGGGCCGCGCTGGCCGACGCCTTCGAACGCCTTGGCGCCACCGTAGACGTCAGTGCCGGGTGGGACGCGGCGGCCCTCCATCTCACGGTGCTGCGCGGGAATGCGGACGCGGCGATGCGCCTGCTGAGCGAGGTGGTGCGGGACCCGGGCTTCCGCGAACGGGATCTCGCGCGGCTCAAGGCGGAGCGCGTGGCCCAGCGCATGCAGATGCGTACGGAGCCGCGCGAGCTGGCCGACGAATCGTTCGAGCGCTTTCTGTACGACTCGACCTCCCGATACGCCCGGCCCGATGCCGGGAGCGCCCGCACCGTGAACGCGCTGACGCACGACGACGTGCTGAACTTCTACCACGCGCACTACGTGCCGGCGCGGACGACGCTCATCATCGTCGGCGACCTGGATCACGAAGCCGGCGCGACGATGGCGGAGGAGACGTTTGGCGGATGGGCCGGGTCTCCGGGCGCGCCGTCCGCGGCCCCCACCCGCGCGGCGGCCCCCGAACGGCGCGTGCAGATCGTGGCGAAGACCGACGCGCCGCAATCGGAGCTGCGCATCGGCCATGTGGGGGTGCCGAGGAGCCACCCCGACCACTTCCCGTTGGTGGTGATGAACGCCGTGCTGGGGGGGCTCTTCACGTCGCGCATCAACCTGAATCTTCGGGAACGGCACGGGTATGCCTACGGCGCCCGCTCGGCGTTCGAGTGGCGCCGCGGCATGGGTCCGTTCGTGGTGTCGACCGCCGTGGAGAGCGGTGTCACCGCCGATGCGACGCGCGAAGTCGTGGCCGAGATCGAAGCGTTCCGAAAAGCGCCAATTACCGACGAAGAGCTGAGCCTCGCGACGAGCTACCTCGAAGGAATATTCCCGATCCGCTATGAAACCACGGCGGCGATCGCGAGCGCGCTGACCGCGCTGGTCACGTACGACTTACCGGCGGACTACTTCGATACGTATCGCCGAAAGATCGCGGCCGTATCGTCGGGCGACGTTCTGCGGGTGGCCAACGAACACCTGCACCCCGAACAACTGCTGATTCTCGCCGTGGGAGACCCCGCAGTCATCGAAGCTCCGCTCGCGCGGCTGAAACTCGGTACCATCGCCGTCGCGCCGGCGGAAGAAATCGAGCCCGGCACATGAGCGACCGCGGACAGCCGCCCGTGCAGCCCGGACAGGTCGGCACTCGCCGCGTGCATACAGGGCGCGTGCTCAACCTGGATATCGATCAGGTTCGCTTTCCAGATGGAAGCGTGGGCGAGCTGGAAATCATTCGCCACCCGGGTGCGAGCGCCATCGTTCCGATCGTCGGCGCCGTCGACGGGCCCGATCCGGAGCTGGTGCTCATCCGGCAATATCGGTACGCCGCGTCGGGGTACGTGTTCGAAATTCCCGCCGGACGACTGAACGACGGAGAGTCGCCCGCCGAGTGCGCGGAGCGGGAGCTCGTGGAGGAGACCGGATTCAGCGCCGGGCGCATGGACTACCTGTACACGATGTTCACCACGCCGGGGTTCACCGACGAGAAGATCCACGTCTTTCGAGCCGGTGAGCTGACGGTGGGCGAGACGGCGCACGAGCCGGACGAGTTCATGAGCATCGTGCGAACGCCGCTTTCCAAAGCGCTCGAGATGATCAAAACCGGCGAGATCTGCGACGCCAAGACCGCGCTGGCCATCCTCTACGCGGCCGCGTTTGGGCTGAACCCAGGGAGCGCGCGCGCCGGCGCCTGAGGGCACTAACCGGCGCAGGCGCTGTTTCCCTGAGTGGTCACTTGTCCCGGGATTGTCCTAAAAACAGGACAAGAAACCGGGGTGCGCATGGGCGGGGAGTTTTTGTAAGATATTGTTTTACATAGAGTTAGGCTATAAGTCGGCTGCGGCACGGGTCGTGCAATTAGATGAGGCGCGGGGAGGCAGCGGTGTTTCGCCACTCCCAGAAGGTCCGCGACCCATCGAGGAGGATCACGACCATGCCAGAACTCGCCCTCAAGCACTCGGCCGCACAGGCCAAGCCGTCGATCCGTGAGGTTCTCCGGGCGGCCGACGACACGGACGTCGTGCAAGCCTTTCTTGGCGGCGAAGAGCGTGCGTTCCAGGAACTGGTGGAGCGGTACCAGACCCGGCTGCTGAACTTCATCTATCGCACGATCGGCGACCGCGAGCGCGCGGAAGATCTGGTTCAAGAGGTATTCATCCGGGTCTACCGCCACATCCACCGGTTCGATACCTCGAAGAAGTTCTCGACGTGGATCTATACGATTGCGTCGAACCTGGCGAAAAACGAACTGCGGAATCGCTCGCGGAACCCGCTGATCCTGTTCCAGGCGATCACCAGCAACCACGAAGAAAACGAGCGGCCGCTTCAGTTCGAGGACTACACCAGCCGGCCCGACGACCTGTTCCAGAAGCGCCACCTGCGCGGCTTGGTCGAAGAAACGGTCGCTCAGCTGCCGGAGCACCATCGGCAGGTGTTCGTGTTGCGGGAGATCGAAGGGAAGTCGTACGAGGAGATCGCTGAGATCACTCACTGCAACCTCGGGACGGTGAAGTCGCGCCTCAACCGCGCGCGGAACGCGTTTGCGGCGATCATCGAGCCGTGGGTGGACTGAAGAAGTAACCGTCGTTATAGCGACTATCGGTTACGATTAGCGCGGTCTAGTAGGCATGCGGCAGGCGGTCCCGGAGATTCCGGGACCGCCTGCCGTCGTACGCCGGGGTTGGGAACCGGGTGCGGAGCGGCGGGTATCCGAGGCAGTACCTCCCCTGGCCACCGCGGGCACCATGGACTGTCGCAAATTCCGCAAATCGCACCTCGCCTTCACGGACGGAACGCTGAGCAATTCCCGCTCGGCGGCGATGTACGGCCACCTGGAGGAATGCGAGCGGTGCGCGCGGTTCGACAACACCGTTCGGCGCGCGCTGCTGGTGGCGCGCAATCTTCCCGACATCGAGCCATCGCCGGCCTTTGCGCGCCGCCTGGCCGTGGCGCTCGGGAGCGGGAGTCTGATCGCGGAGCCGCTGGAGCCCACGCGCACGCTGCGCCGTACGGCGATTCGCGCGGGCGTCGTGGCAGCCGTCGCGCTCGGCGGACTGGCGGCAGCGGCCGGCGCTCAGCGTGGCCGCGCGACGTCGTCGAAGCCCGGCGCGGCGCACCGGCCGTTGGCGGTCAGCCACAGCACGGCCCGCTAGCGCGATTGCGCGGGCCACGCGGGAGTTGAAGGCGTATATTCCCGGCATGGCGAACGCGGCCGACCAGCGAGCGTTCAAGACAGCGCTCAAAGACCGAAAATTCGACGCGGCGTACTACCTGTACGGCGATGACGATTTCCTGAAGGAAACTGCCGTCCGGCAGCTCGTAGCCGCGGCCATCGAGCCCGCGACCCAGGCCTTCAATCTCGATCAGCGCAAGGGCGCCGATCTTCAAGGCGAGTCGCTGGGCGTCCTGCTGGGGACGCCACCCATGATGGCCGAGCGTCGCGTGGTGGTCATTCG
>JAGWRB010000229.1 GCA_028876725.1 Gemmatimonadota bacterium | reverse complement strand
GGGCGCCTGGTACAGCTACAAGGGCCAGAAGATCGGCCAGGGGCGTGAGAACGCGAAGCTGTACCTCAAGGACAACCCGGCGATGATGGCCGAGATCGAAGAGAAGGTGAAGGGCGTGCTTGGCGTCTCGCCGGTTGGCGGTGCCGGCGAAGACGACGCGCCCGCGGAGGCGTCGGAGGAATAGCGGCCTCGATGACGGCCGGCGGAACACCAGTGCCGGGGAGACGTAGTCTGGCAGCGACGGGACCCGGAAACTCCCAACGCTACAGAGTGCGGCTCCCCGGCACTTTTTTCCTCGACTTCTTCGGGGGGCGGTGATGGCGGTAATCTCGGCGATCGTGCCCGATCCGCGCCGTCCTGGGCGGGTGGACGTGGCGGTCGACGGCAAATCGATGGGCGCCGTCCCGGTGGAGGCGCTGGCGTCGCTGGGGCTTCGCGTGGGCGCGCCGTTCGAGCCGGTGCGGGCGGCGTTCGAGGCGGAGCGCGCGCGCCTTGGCACCTGGGATCGCGCCACTGGGTTGCTGGCCGCGCGTGCCCGTTCGCGCATGGAGCTGCGGCGCCTGCTGCTGCGCAAAGGGGAGCCGGCCGATCAGGTGGACCGCGCGCTGGACCGTCTCGAGGCGGCGGGGTATCTGGACGACGCCGACTTCGCTCGGCAATTCGCGCGCTCCAAGGCGCTCGGGGGCGGGATGTCGCGCCGGCGGCTGCAGCAGGAGTTGGCGCGTCGCGGCGTGGATCGCTCGATCGCCGAGCCGGCGATAGCCGAGGTCTACGCGGAAGAGGAGGTGAGCGAGCTGGACGCGGCGGAGCGCCTGGCGCGCAAGAAGCTGCGTTCACTCGCGCGGTACGACGAGGCGACGCGCCGCCGGCGGTTGTACGGGTATCTGGCTCGGCGCGGGTTCGAGGGGGAGGAGATACGGGAGATCCTCGCCCGGATCGAGGGAGAAACTGCGGACTGAGAACCGGCGCAACTGCGAGACGGCGCACGGCCGAAACCACGCAGTGCCGAACCGACGCAGTACCGAAACCACGCAGGGCCGAGACGGCGACACGACAAAACAGCGTGGAGCGGAAGGACGACGAAAACAGCGAATGGGCAGGGCGCGGCGTGCCCGCGCCCGTTCGTTGTTTGGGGGGTGGGTGGGGCGGGCGGGGTGGGTTCCCCATCCGCTGTTTGAAGCGGCCGAAGGCCCTACGTGGCCGTGCCGCAGGTTCGCCGTTACGTGGTATCGGTCCTGCGTGGGTTCGGTCCTGCGTGGGTTCGCGGTTACGTGGTATCGGTCCTGCGTGGTATCGGTCCTGCGTGGGTTCGGTCCTGCGTGGGTTCGGTCCTGCGCAGGTTCTCAGTTGCGCAGTTTCTCCGTCCGCAGTCTCCAGCGGCGTGATATATTTTGTTTCTGTATGCCTCCTCGCTTCCTTCCCCTCTCCGCCGCCGAAATCCGCGAACGGTTCCTGGCCTATTTCGAGCGCCAGGGCCACGTTCGCCGTCCCAGCTCGTCGCTCGTGCCCGCCGACGATCCCACGCTGCTGTTCACCAACGCGGGGATGGTGCAGTTCAAGAAGGTCTTCCTGGGCATGGAAGAGCCGCCCGAGGGGAAGCGCCGCGCGACGACGTCGCAGAAGTGCGTGCGCGCCGGGGGGAAGCACAACGACCTGGAGCAGGTGGGGCACACCGCCCGGCACCATACGTTCTTCGAGATGCTCGGGAACTTCTCGTTCGGCGATTATTTCAAGGCCGACGCGATCCGCTTCGGCTGGGAGTTCGTGACCGGGAAGCGCGAGGACGGGAACCTGGGCGTGGATCCGCGGCACGTGCGCGTCTCGGTGTTCCGGGACGATGACGAGGCCCGCGCGCTGTGGAAGCAGGTGGCCGGCCTGCCCGATGCGCGCATTTACGGACTGGGCGAGAAGGACAACTTCTGGCAGATGGCCGACACGGGCCCGTGCGGCCCGTGCTCCGAGCTCTACGTCGACCTCGCGCACCTGACCGACGACTGGCAGTTCCCCGAGGGCGTGACGGGGGAGTGGACCGAGCTCGACCGCGAGGAGTTCTCCACCGACGCGTTCGTGGAGGGCGCCGAGGCGGGGCGGTTCCTGGAAATATGGAATCTCGTATTCATGCAGTTCGACCGCCAGGCTGACGGGCGGCTCGAGCCGCTGCCCAAGCCGTCGGTGGATACGGGCGCGGGGCTGGAGCGCATCGCGGCCGTGCTGCAGCGGGTGACCAACAACTACCACACCGATCTCTTCGCGCCGCTCATCCGCGCGGTGGAGGAGGCGGTGGGGCTGCCGTACCGCGGCCGCACCGAGCGCGTGCCCGCCGCGATGACCGTGCGCGGACGCACCGTGATGGTCGATCCGGCGTCGTTCCGCGTGATCGCCGACCACGCGCGGGCCGTGGCGTTCCTGCTCGCCGACGGCGTGTTCCCGTCGAACGACGGGCGCGGGTACGTGCTGCGGCGCATCCTGCGGCGGGCCGTGCGCCACGCCTGGCTGCTCGGGCGCACGGAGCCCACGGTCGTGCGCGTCGTGGACGCGGTGATCGAGACGATGGGCGACGCGTATCCCGAGCTGCGCCAGCGGTCGGCGCACCTGCTCAAGACGACGCGCGTCGAGGAGGAAGCGTTCCTGGCGACGATCGAGGGCGGGCTCGCGCGCTTCGAGCAGCTGGCGCCGGAGAGCGGGACCAATCTCGGCGACGCGATCCGCGGAACGATCAGCGGCGAGGACGCGTTCCGCCTGTACGACACGTTCGGGTTCCCCATCGACCTCACGGAGCTGATGGCGCGCGAGCGCGGATACACCGTGGACATCGCGGGGTTCAACGCCGCGCTCGAGGAGCAGCGCAGCCGGTCGAAGGAGGAGCGTAAGTCGCGGCGGCTGAGCGTGCAGGCCGACGCCCTGGGCGACGTGTCGGAGTGGACGGTGGCGCCCGGCGCGTCGGCGTCGGACGTGGCGTTCGTGGGCTACGACGCGGTGGAAATCGAGACGCAGGTCACCGCGATGCGCCGGCTGGACGACGGACGCGTGGCGCTGCTGCTCCGCGAGACGCCGTTCTATGCGGAGTCGGGCGGGCAGATCTCCGACCACGGCGAAGTGATCGCCGCCGACTGGCGCGTGGACGTCGAAGACGTGCGGAAAGTGGACGGCCGGCCGGCGGCGGTGGGACGCCTGCAGGGGGTGTTCTCGTTCGGCCGGGTGACGGCGCGCGTGCCGACCCTTCGCCGCAAGGACACCGAGCGGAACCACACCGCCACGCACCTGCTGCACGCCGCGTTGCGTGAGGTGCTCGGCGACGCGGTGCATCAGGCCGGCTCGCTGGTGGCGCCGGAGCGTCTGCGCTTCGATTTCACGCACCACGGCCCCGTGAGCGCCGACAAGCTCACGCGCATTCAGGAAATCGTCAACGATCGCATCTGGGCGGCGATCCCGGTGACGACGCGTGAGATGGCATACGCCGACGCGCGCGCCGCGGGCGCGATGGCGCTGTTCGGCGAGAAGTACGGCGACGTCGTGCGGGTGGTGACGGTGCCGGGATTCTCGATGGAGCTGTGCGGCGGCACGCACGTGCGCAACACGGCGGAGATCGGTCTGTTCCAGATCGTGCACGAAACGGGGGTGGCGTCGGGCGTGCGCCGCATCGAGGCCGTGACGGGTCCCGGCGCGTACGCGCTGCTCCACGAGCGTGCCGAGTCGCTCGCGCGGGCGGCCGAGGCGCTCAAGGTGCCGCTCGACGGCGTCGAGAAGCGGGTGCAGGCGCTGCTCGATGAGCGGCGCGCGCTGGAGAAGCGCGTGGAGGAGGTGCTCCGCGGGGGCGGCGACCAGATGCAGCAGTGGCTGGCCGCGGCCGAGCCGCTCAATGGCACGGGCGCGCGATTCGTGGGGCGTGTGGTGCCCGCGGCGGATCTCAAGGAGCTGCAGACGCTGGGCGACGCGTTGCGGGAGCAGCTCGGCTCCGGCGTCGGCGTGCTCGCGGCGACGTTCGCCGACGGCAAGACGACGATGCTCGCCGTGGCCACGGACGACCTCGTGAAGCGCGGGGTGAACGCCGGGGCGCTCATCAAGGAGCTGGCCGCGCTGGCCGGTGGGCGAGGCGGGGGCAAGCCGCACATGGCGCAGGCGGGGATTCCCGACGCCAGCCGGCTCGACGCCGCGCTGTCGCAGGCGCCGGCGACCGCCCGGGCGCTGCTCGAGCAGGGGAAATGACGGTCGGCGCCTGGCTCGAGAACCGGACGCCCCCCGCGCCCGACGCGCTCGCGGCGCGGGTGCGCGAGGCGCTGGGCCCGCGATGGACCGCCGATGCGTCGGATGCCGGCGCTGCGTGCGAGGCGGCGGCCGAGGAGATCCTTGCGGCGCTGCTGGCCGCGGGACGTACGGGGCGGGAGACGGCGCTCGATCTGCTCGCCGCCGACGCGCTGGTGACATACGCGTTCGAGCATGCGTCGGAGTCGGCGGCCGACCTCGATGGCGCGGCGGCGGCGGCGATGACGCGCATCGCCGCGCTCGGCGCGCGGTATGCCGCGGCCGGGCCGGGCGCCGGAGGCGCCGCGCGATGATCGACATCCACTCGCATCTGCTGCCCGGCGTCGACGACGGCTCGCCGTCGATCGAAGTCTCGGTGCCCGTGCTGCAGCGCTTCGCCGATGGCGGCGTGACCGTGCTCGTCTGCACGCCGCACCTGATGGCGTCGCAGGCGGCGAGCGCGCCCTACAATCAGTATCAGCTGGTGCTGCACGAACTGCGCGTGGCGGCGCCCGCGGTGCCCGAGCTGCGGTTCGGGTGGGAGATCATGCTCGACGTCCCGGGGGCCGACCTGCGCCATCCGCAGCTCGCGCTGGGCGGGTCGAAGGCCGTGCTCGTGGAATTTCCGCGGATGACCATCCCGCCGCACTCGGCGGACGAGCTGTTCCGCCTGCGGATGAGCGGGGTCGTGCCGGTGCTCGCGCACCCGGAGCGGTACGCCGGCTGCACGGTGCGGCACGTGGAAGAGTGGCGGCGCGTGGGCGCGGTGATCCAGATGGACGGTGCGGCGCTGCTCGGCAGCCACCGCATGGCGGAGCTGGCGCGCGAGATGCTGGCGCACGGGCTGGCCGACGTCGTGGCCAGCGACAATCACGGTGATGAGCGTTCACTAATGGCCGTGCGCGATTGGCTGCTCGAGCACGGCACCGAGGAGCAGGCGCGCCTGCTCACGCACGACAACGCGCAGCGCCTGCTGGCCGACGAGCCGCTGCGCGATGTGCCGCCGCTGGAAGTGAAGAAGGGAATGATCGCGCAGCTCCGGGAGATGGTGCTCGGCCGCGGCCGGGCGGGGCGCGCGGACCGCAACTGACCACACGGCGCGGAGGCGCACGGCGTGACACAGCAATCGGGCGGGACCTTCGGCGAGGCGCTGCGCGCGCTCGCGGCCACCGCGACGCGGGTTGCGGACACCATGCAGGGCGAGCTCGATGTCGCGCTCGGGCTGGTGCGCGACACCGTGCGCGGCGGCGGCACCCTGTACTTCTGCGGGAACGGGGGCAGCGCCGCCGACGCGCAGCACATGGCCACCGAATACGTGGTGCGGTACATGCGCAATCGGCGCGCGTACCCCGCCGTGGCGCTCACCACCGACACCTCGCTCCTCACCGCCGCCGGCAACGATCTCGGGTTCGACGAGGTCTTCGCGCGGCAGGTCGAGGCGCTGGCGCGCCCCGGCGACCTGCTCATCATCCACTCCACCAGCGGCAACTCGCCGAACGTGCTGCGCGCGGCCGAAGCGGCGCGCGCCAAGGGCGTGAAGGTGCTCGCGTTCTCGGCGCGGGACGGCGGGAAATTGCGGGCGCTGGCCGACCATTCGGTGGTGATCCCCACCGACCGCACCGACCGCGCGCAGGAGCTGCACCTGTGCGTCGAGCACGTCATCTGTGACCTCGTGGAGCGTGACCTGTGATCGATCTTTCGGGCAAGTGCGCGCTGGTCACGGGCGGATCGCGCGGCATCGGCGCGGCGACGGTGGCGATGCTCGCCGAGTGCGGCGCCGACGTGGTGCTGGGGTACCACTCGCGGCGCGACGACGCCGAGCACGTGGCGGACGAGGCGCGGAAGCGCGGCGTGCGCGCGGCGGCGGTGTCGAGCGACATCGCGACGGCCGAAGGGGCCGACGCGCTCGTGGCGGCGGCGGTGCGCGCGCTGGGCGCGCTCGACCTCTTCGTGGGCAACGCGGGCATCTGGCCGGTGGAAGAGGAGGACGTCACCGTGCTGTCCGACGAGCGCTGGCGCCGCACGATGGCCCAGAACGTCGACTCGATGTTCTACACGACCCGCGCGGCGGCGCGCGTGCTGCGCGACCACGGGCGCATCGTGCTCGTGGCGAGCACCGCGGGCCAGCGCGGAGAAGCGTTCCATTCGGATTACGGCGCGTCGAAGGGCGCGATGATCGCGTTCGTGAAGTCGCTGGCGCCCGAGCTGGCGCCGCGCGACATCACCGTCAACAGCGTGGCGCCGGGGTGGGTGGACACGGAGATGTGCGCCATTCCCTACGCCAACGGCGGGCGCGAGCGCATCGCGGCCACGATTCCGCTGGGGCGCGTGGCCGATCCCCGGGACATCGCGGGCCCGATCGTCTTCCTGTGCTCCTCGCTCGCCCGCCACGTTACGGGCGAGATCCTGAACGTGAACGGCGGCAGCGTGCTCTGCGGATGATCGTCCTCATCTTCACCGGCGGCACCATCTCGATGCGCCACGACCCCGTGGCGGGGGGCGCCGTGCCGGCACTCACGGGGCGCGACATCCTGGCGCTGGCGCCGGGCATCGACCGCTACGCCGATCTCGAGGTCGACGACTTCGGCGCGTTCCCCGGTCCGCACATGACGGTCGACCGTGTGTGGGCCCTGCGCGGGCGCATTGCGGCGCACCTGGCGCGCCCCGAGGTCGACGGCATCGTGCTGACCCACGGCACCGACTCGATGGAGGAGACCGCCTACTTCATGGCGCGGTCGCTGGACACTGACAAGCCCATCGTATTTACCGGCGCCATGCGCACCTCGAGCGATCTGGGATGGGACGGCTCGGCGAACCTCGCCGCGTCGATCATCACGGCGGCGAGCGACGACGCGCGCGGGTTGGGCGTGCTCGTGGTGATGGGCGACCGCGTCTTCAGCGCGCTCGACGTGACGAAGGTCCACACGCACATGCCCGACGCGTTCGAGAGCCCCGGCCTTGGCCCGCTGGGCGTGGTGGACGATGGCCGAGTGATCGTGCGGCGCAGCGCACACTTCGGCCTTCCGGTGCTCGCTCCCGCGGCGCCGGCGCAGCCGGTGGACATCGTGTACGCGTGGGAGGGCGCGGACGCGCGACTGCTCGACGCGTCGCGCGCGACGGCGCGTGGCGTGGTGGTCGCCGCGATGGGGCGGGGCAACGTGCCGCCGCTCATGGCCGAGGGGATCGAGCGGTGGATCGCCGACGGAAAGCCGGTGGTGATTGCGTCGCGCGCCCTGCGCGGACGCGTGGGGCACACGTACGGGTATCCCGGCGGCGGCCGACGGCTGTTCGAGGCGGGCGCGCTGTTTGCGGGGAGCCGGCGTCCGCAGCAGGCCCGCATCGACCTGATGCTCGCGCTCGGCGCCGGCGTGGACGTGAAGACCGTGTTCGATGGCTGATCGCGAGGAGCTGAAGCTCCTCCGGCCGCCGCGGCCGGTGCTCGAGATCGCCGATCGCCTGGAGCGGGCCGGCTTCGAGACCTGGTGCGTGGGCGGCGCGGTGCGCGACGCGCTCCTCGGCCACCCGCACCTCGACTGGGACCTGGCCACGGCCGCCACGCCCGACCAGGTGCGCGCGCTGTTCGGCCACCGGCGCACGATTCCCGTAGGCATCGAATTCGGCACCGTGGGCGTGCTCGACGATGCGCGCACCCTGCACGAGGTCACGACCTTCCGCCGCGACGTGCGCACCGACGGACGGCACGCGGAGGTGGAGTTCGGCGTTTCGCTCGACGACGACCTCGCGCGGCGCGACTTCACGATCAACGCCATCGCGTACTCGCCGCGACACGAGCGCCTGCACGATCCGTTCAACGGCCGCGACGACCTGCGCCGCCGCCTCGTGCGCGCGGTGGGCGAGCCCGACGCGCGCATGCGCGAGGACCGCCTGCGCGTGCTGCGCGCCATCCGCTTCGCGTCGCGGTTCGAGTTCGACATCGACCCTGCCACGTGGGACGCCATGGTGGCGAGCGCGCCGTTCCTCGGACGCCTCTCGCCGGAGCGCGTGAAGCAGGAGCTGGAGAAGACGATGGAGCAGGTGGCGCGGCCGAGCGTGGCCCTGGCGCGCTGGCGCGAGGCCGGCGCGATGGCCACGCTCGTGCCGGCGCTCACCGGCGTTCATGATGAAACACTAAAAGCGCTCGATTGCCTGGCCATGCCCGGGCTGGCGCAGCGGCCCAACCGCCGGGTCCATCGCCTGGCGGCGCTGTTCAGCGACGTGCCGAGCGCCGGCGGCGGGCTCACCGGGGCGCTCACCGCGCTGCGCTGCTCCAAGCTGCAGATCACGTGGATCCAGGCCCTCGCCGAGCGGTGGCAGACGGTGGGCGGTCCGCTGGGCGACGCGCTCGCGTCGGGGAACGCGGTGAGCGACGCGCAGGTCCGCCGCTGGGTGGCGTCCGTGGGGCGGCTGTACCTCCCGGGGTTCTTCCGGCTGGCGAGCGCGCGGTGGGCGGCGCGCCGCGAGCGGGGGCCGGCGCCGTCGGCGCGCGCGGTGCGGTCGCTCTACCGGCGCGCGCTGCGCGCCGCATATC
>JAGWRB010000228.1 GCA_028876725.1 Gemmatimonadota bacterium | reverse complement strand
GGTCAGGGCGCGCTCATCCGTGACACACCGGCGGTCCGAAGCGCCCGGCGAATCCGCGGCCCTGCGCCTCGGCGGGCGCCGGCTGACGCGGCCAGGCGTTGTCTTCCACGTCCTTGTCGGGGAACCGGCAGTGCGGGTCGAGCACTACGCGCTCGATGGTCCGCGGCCCGAAGTCGAACGTGGCCTGGAAGGTGCGGCTGCCGTTCCACCACACGCTCACCGGATACGTGATCGTGGCCGTGCTGTCGTCCACGATCACGGCGTTCGGCACGCGTCGAAGCGCGGGTCCCGACGGCGCGAAGTGCACGTTGAGCACCACGGGCGACGGCATCTCGCCGTCCTGTCGCACGGTCACGGTCGTGCGCCCGTGCATGGCGCTCATGCCCTGAATGGAGCCATCGACCGCGTCGGTGGTGAACAGCCAGTCGTACCAGAACCAGCTCAGATCCTGATGCAGCGCGTGGTTCATGAAGAACATGTAATCCCACGGCGAGGGGTGCTTGAACCGCCAGGTGTGCGCGTACTCGCTCATCGCGTGCCAGACGGCGCTGTCGCCCACGATGCCGCCGAGCATGGAGAGCATCATGGGCGCCTTGCTGTAGGCCTGGAAGGAGTACATGGGGCCGCCGTAGTTGGCGTCCCACATCATCGGGGCCTCGCGCTCGTTGCCGCTGGTGCGGCCGTAGCTCTGCCCGCGTCCGTCGAGATCGGGCGCGTGGCCGGCGCGGTCGGCCGCCGAGAGGATGTTCATGTACTGATTGAAGCCCTCGTCCATGAACGGATACCAGGTCTCGTTCGTGCCGAGCGTCATCGGCCACCACTCGTGTCCCACTTCGTGGTCCGCGGCGCCCGTGCTGGACATGATGAACATCGGATATTCCATGCCCAGCTCCGGCCCGTCGACCATCGTCATCGTGGGGAAGACGTACGGCAGCCAGAGCTTGGAGTAGAACTGCAGCGCGTGGGCCACCGTGGGGCCGGCGTCGGCGTACTGCCGCTCGTGGCCCGGCAGGTACATCACGTTGATCGGGACGTTCGCGTTCGAGCCCGGGATGACGGCGTGGAAGCCGTCCCACACGAACTGGTTGGAGGTGGCCCAGGCGACGTCGGCGGCCGTGTCGGCCACGAAGTGCCAGACCAGCCGGTCGCCGGCGGCGCCCGCGGTTTCGCGGCCCGGCCCGAAGTTCTCGGGGCCGTTGATGCGCACCGTGGAGTCGGCGGCCAGGGCGCGGGCCAGCCCCGCGCGCTCGGCGGGCGTCAGCACCTCGTCCGGGTTCTGGAGAATGCCCGTGGCCCCCACGAGCCACCCGGCCGGGAGGTCGAGCTTCACGTCGAAGTGGCCGAAATTATTGTAAAACTCAGATGGCCCCAGATAGGGCTCCGTGTCCCAGCCGCCCTCGCGGAGGTCGTCGAACACCGTCACGCGCGGATACCACTGGCCCACCTGGTACAGCGTGTCGCCCCACGCGCCCATGCGGATGCCGCGCGTGGGGGCCACCACCTTCGGCACGGTGAAGTGCCAGTCGGCGTCGAGCGTGACCTGGCCGTGCGCGGGCACCGGCTCGGGGAGCGTGATGCCGGCCACCGTCTGCGACAGGTTGAACGCGGCGAGCTGCACCGGCGGCGGGGCGGCGCCGCGGCCGCCGGGGAAGAAGCGGCGCGGCGGCGCGCCGGGATTCAGGGCCACGTCCTGGCCGTTCACCTTCAGCGCCGTCACCTGCATGCCGTCGGTGATGTCGGTGACTTCTTCCGCCCGCGGCACGTTGGGCGCGAACAGGTTCTGGTCGAGGCGCAGCACGATCTCGCGCATCGGGTTCGGCCCGTCGTTGTTCACCACGACGTGCTCGTGACCCATCACGAGTCCCGTGGCGGGGTCGAAGCGCGCGCTGATCGTATAGTCGGTCCAGAGCTGCCAGTAATTCCGGCCGGGCCGTCCCGTGCTGTCGCGCGTGCCCGCGGCAAAGGCGCGCTGGATCATATCCGTCATCGGGATCTCGTGGCGGATGGCGCGCGCGGGGTAGGGCGATTTGCCCTGCGCGAGGCCGGCCGCGGGCAGCGCGGCGAACGCGCCCAGGACGGCAAGAGTGGCGAAGAAGCGTGTACGCATCGATACTCCAGATGTGGGTCCGTCGAGCGCCGGGGAACGGCCCGGGTTCACGAGAATTACCATGTGGTACAGCATCTCGAAAGGGACGCCAATCCCGAGGCCACGCCTATGAATCCCCCGCGCCGCCACACCGAACGGCATCGCACCGAACGCATCGGCTGGCTGCGCGCCGCCGTGCTGGGCGCCAACGACGGCATCGTGTCCACCGCCAGCCTCGTGGTGGGCGTGGCGGCGTCGAGCGCGGGCCATGGCGAGATTCTCGTGGCCGGCATCGCGGGACTCGTGGCCGGCGCGATGTCGATGGCCGCCGGCGAGTACGTGTCGGTGAAATCGCAGTCGGAAACCGAGCAGGCCGATCTCGCGCGCGAGCGCGCCGAGCTCGCCGGCGATCCCGAAGCCGAGCACGTGGAGCTGGCGTCGATCTACGAAGGGCGAGGGCTCGACCCCGTGCTGGCGCGACAGGTGGCCGATCAGCTCATGGCGCACGACGCGCTTGGGGCGCACGCCCGTGACGAACTCGGCATTTCGGAAGTGGTGGAGACCAATCCCATTCAGGCCGCGCTGGCGTCGGCGGCGAGCTTCGCCGTGGGCGCCGTGATGCCACTCGGCACCGTCTGGTTGGCGTCGCCGGCGCGCGTGATTCCGCTGGTGATCGGGGGCTCGCTGGTGTTCCTGGCGATCCTCGGAGCCGTGGCGGCGCGCACCGGCGGCGCCCCGGTGGTCGGAGGCGCCGTACGCGTGACATTCTGGGGCGCGCTCGCGATGGCCATCACCGCCGGTGTGGGGCGGCTGTTCGGAACGGTGGTATAACTACCGCGCGAGCGCCTGCCACAACGACGGGTCCTCCGTGCCCAGCACCCACACCGAGTATCCGCGCAGGTGGTAGCGCGACACGAGCGCCAGCTTGTCCATGAACGCGCGCGTATTCTCGATCCACAGATAGCGGAAGACCCCGTTCTCGCTCCACTCGGCGCGCGGTGAGCGCTGCGTGCTGTCCCACGACGCCGAGACGCGGTTGGCCGCGAGCAGGCTCTCGGCGCGGACGTACGGGATGTCGCGTCCCGTCATGCGCGAGCCCTCCTTCTTGCTGTACGAGGGGAACCACCAGTCCGAGTACGACGGGATGCCGAGCGAGATCTTGGAGGGCGGGACGCCCAGCGCGAGCACGTGCTGGAGACAGGCCTCCATCCACGGGTAGCCGGCCACCGGGCCGGCCGGCGATCCGCCCGTGTGCTCGGCGTACGTCATATACGAAATGAAATCGAGGGTGTCGGCCAGGGCCTTGTAGTCGTACACGCCACGCCAGTTCTGGTAGATCCAGCGGTCGTAGCTGTTGGTGCCGGGGTCGTCGTTGAGGCGGGGCACCACGGCGGCGGAGAGCGTGCAGCCCGCATGGTGCACCGAGTCCACCGCTTCGCGCAAGAACGCCGTGAACCGGTTGCGGTCGGCGACGTTCACGTTTTCGAGATCGAACTGAATCCCATCGAGGTGCTGAGTGCGGCAGAGCGCGGCGAGCGAGCGCATGGCCCGTCGCCAGGCGACGCGGTTGGTGAGCACCCGGTGGATGGCCGGCTGGCTGAACCCGGGGTTCATGACCAGCGGCACGAGCTTGACGTGGTGCTCGTGCGCGGCGGCGATGACGCGGGGATCGATGTGTCCCCGGATGCGTCCGTTGGCCTCGAGCGCGAACACCTGCGGGGCGACGACGTCGATTTGCGACGCGTGCTCCACGAAATGCACGGTGCTGGAGTCGCCGCCCGTGGAGTACCAGAGGGCTTCGGGCTTTTGGGCGCTGAGGGCTGCGGCGGCCGAAGAAAGGGCGAGGATGGCGGCGGAGAGGCGCATGGGGTGGGGTGGCGGATGATGGCGCGGAGGATACAATAAACCGTTCCGGCCCAACCGCCATGGGATCTTCCTTCACCAGCCAACCGCCCGATGAAGTCTTCCGGTCCCGCGTCGACGCGTGGCTGGTGGTGCTGGTGCTGGTGATCGCCGTGGGCGGCCTGGGGGTAGCGATGGCGAACCCGAACACGCGCGCCGGATTGGGACCGGGGGCCGGCACCGTGATCGCCGGTTTCGCGGCGGCCGCCGTCCCGCTGCTCTTCCGCTGGAGCTACCGGTCCACGACGTACGTGCTTGGCGCCGACGCGCTGGTCGTGCGGTGTGCCGGGATGCGCTGGCGGGTGCCCTACGGCGAGATCCGGCGCGTGGAGTATACTAGTAATCCAATATCCTCGCCGGCGCTGTCCCTGCGCCGGCTCGCGGTCTCGTACGGCGCCGCGGGATGGCTCCTCGTCTCGCCCACCGACCGCGCGGCGTTCGTGGCGGCGCTGGCGCGACGGGTGCCGGGGCTCGAGGTGCGCGGCGGGTAGCCCGCGCGCCGGTCAGTGCGACCGGTCGCTCGGCCGCAGGTCGTTGAGGATCGGGTGGTCGAGCCCCTGCAGGGTGCGGTGCTCGGGCGAAAGCAGGTCGAACACGAACACGTCGTTCCGCCCCTTGTGGAGCCAGGCGCCGGGCACATAGAGGGTTTGCTCGGGACCGATGCCCCAGAAGCGCCCGAGCTGGTGTCCGTTCACCCAGACCGTGCCCTTGCCCCACCCGCGCGTGTCGAGGAAGGTGTCGCCGGTGGAGTCGAGCGTGAACGACCCGGCGTAATACGCGGCCCCGTTCAGCGATGGCGTGAGCGAGACGACCGCGGGGCGCGCGTGGCCGGCCGCCGCGAAATCCGGGGGCATCGTCGGCGACGGCTCGCCCGCCATCGGACGCGTGTACACGTCCCACCCGGTGAGTTCGTGGCCGGCCAGCGACACGGAGTGCGTGATCCCCTTCTGCTCGGTGCGCAACGGCTTGGCGAAGTTCACGCGCCCGGAATTCTCCACCAGGAGATCCAGCGACGCGCCAGCAGGGACCGAGAGGGGCATGCTGTCCTCGGCGAGCCGCCGGTCGAGCGTGCCGATCAGCGCGCCGTTGACGTAGACCTGCGCGTAGTCGCGGACGTCGCGGACCACGAGCTCGCCGCTGTCGGCGCGGGTGATCCGTGTGTGATAGAGGATGTATCCGTACGACTGGCCGAAGTGTTCCATGTTGCGCGGCCGGTCGACGTGCACGGGATTCGGGAGAAAGTCGCTGAACGACCCCACGCGCGTGAGCGTGAACGGGGCCAGGGTGACGGGTGCGGGCGTCGCGGGCACGGGCGGCGGCGTCACGCCGGTGGCCTGCGCGATGACGTCGCGGAACATGTAGTACTTGGGGGTCGGGCGCCCCGATTCGTCGAGCGCCGCGTCGTAGTCGTAGCTGGACGTCTGCGGGTGGTAGCGCCCGCCGTCGATGTTGGCGCCGTTCATGAAGCCGGGCGTGGTGCCCCCGTGGAACATATATAAGTTCACTGAATAGCCACGGTCGAGCATCCAGCGCAGTTCGCGGGCCTGCCGCTCGGCGTGCGTCGTGTTGTGCGGCCGGCCCCACTGATCGAACCACCCCGCCCAGTATTCGCCGGTCATGAGGGGTTCACCCGGCCTGAACCGCGCCAGTCGGGCGAATGCGCTGTCGGCCTCGCCCGGGCCGAAGTTCACGACGGCCGGGAGCTCGGGCAGGGTGCCGTTCGGAAGCTGCACGTCGCCGTCGGCGGTGTAGAAGAGCACGTCGTGAAAGCCCGCGTGCTTCAACGCGTCGAGCTGCCACTGCAGGTACTGCTTGTCCTTGTCGAAGGAGCCGTACTCGTT
>JAGWRB010000227.1 GCA_028876725.1 Gemmatimonadota bacterium | reverse complement strand
TCGAGCAACTCGTACGCGGCGCGCTGCTTGGGCGCGCGCTTGAAGAGGCGATCGCGCTCCAGCAGCGACGGAAGCTCGCGCGCGACGCGGGCCACGCGCACTTCCTTGCGCGCGGGCGTCGGCGCACGCACCGCGCCCAGCGCCGCCGGAAGCATCGTGCGAAGCACCATCCCGAGCGGCGCCACGTAGTACTCCGAGATCCACCGCGCGAGGTCGAGCATCGGCGCGCTCACCGCCGGCGCGTCGTCGGGCGCGTCGAGGATTTCCTTGGGCGTGACGTCGTCGCGCGGCTCGGCGTGGGCCACGACGATGCCGATCGCGCGCCGCCCCCGCACCGGCACCACGACGCGCGCGCCCACGCCCGCGCGCGCCGCCAGGCGATCAGGCGCCGCGTACGTGAATTCGCGGAACAGGGGGAGCGGGAGCGCGACCGAGATCAGCATGCGCGGCGTGCCGGCGATCGCCGGTTCAGCGCGTGCGCAGGCGCGCGCCCAGCCCCGGCGCGTCGGGAATCGCGATCCGGCCGCCGGCGATGGTCGCGCCCTCGTGGGGATCGTCGGCCAGGAGGGCGGCACCGTCGAGATCGGCGTCGTCGAGCAGCGGCGCGAGGTGCGCCGCCGCCGTGATGCCGAGGCTGGTCTCGATCATGCACCCCATCATCACGCGCAGGCCGTGGGCGCGCGCGGCCGCGATCATGCGCCGCGCCTCGATCAGGCCGCCGCACTTGGCGAGCTTGATGTTGATGCCGTCCACCGCGCCGGCGAGGCGCGGAATGTCGGCGGCGGTCACGCACGATTCGTCGGCGACGATGGGAAGCGGCGACCGCTCACGCACGAAGCGCAGGCCGTCGAGGTCGTGGGGCGGGAGCGGCTGCTCGACGAACTCCACGCCGTAGCGGGCGAGCCGTTCGATGACGGCCACGGCGTGCTTGGGCGTCCACGCGGCGTTGGCGTCGACGCGAATGGTCTTGGCCGGCGCGGCGCCGCGCACCGCGCGCACGATGTCTTCGTCGCGGTCGGTGCCGAGCTTCACCTTGAGCACGGGGTACTCGGCGGCCTGCTCCACGCGCTGCACGAGCTCGGCTTCGGTGGGCGCGATGGCGATGGTGAAGCTCGACGGCGGGGCGCTGCCCGGCGTGAGCCCCCACAGGCGATAGAGGGGAACGCCGAGCCGCTGGCCCACGATGTCGTGCGCGGCCGCGCTCACCGCCATGCGCGCGGCGGCGTTTCCGCGGAGGGCGCGGGCCAGGTCGCGCTCCAGATCTTCGAGCGCCCAGGGGTCGGCGCGCTCGATGAGGGGGCGCAGCTGCTCCAGCGCGGCGACGACGGTGTCGGCGGTCTCGCCGTAGAACGCGCTCGGCGCGGCCTCGCCCAGCCCTTCGACGCCGTCGGATGCGGTGAGGCGAACACGCACGCGCACGTACTCGCTCGCGCCCCCGCGGGCGATGACGAACGGGTTGGCGGTGTGCACCACCACGCGATCCCAGGCGAGCTTCATGACGCGGGCGGCGTGGGCACGGAATGGTGCGCGGCGCGGGCGGCGCGGAATTCGTCGGCGCGGGCGGGCAGCGTGGCGATGAACGCGATGAGCGCGTCGGCGAGATCGTTGGCGCGGGCGTAGCGGGCGCTCGGTGCCTTGGAGAGGCAGCGCATGATGATCGCCGAGAACGCGGCCGGCACCCGCGAATCGATCTGATCGGGCGCCACCGGCTGCTCGTGCACCTGCTTGTAGCCCACCGAGAACGCGTCGGGCCCGTCGAACGGCGGAAACCCGACCGCTGCCTCGTACAGCACCACGCCCAGCGCGTACACGTCGCTGCGGCCGTCCACGAGCTTCCCCATGGCCTGCTCGGGCGACATGTAGTGCGGCGTGCCCATGGCGCGCCCCGACGCCGTCAGCCGCCCCTGATGACGCGCTTCGGCTATACCAAAATCAGTAAGGATGGCGTTGCCGTCTTCGTCGAACAGCACGTTGTCGGGCTTGATATCGCGATGCACGATGCCGCGCCGGTGCGCGTAATCGAGCGCCGTGGCCACCTGCGCGATCGCGGCCGCGGCCTCGCCGGGATCGACCGTCTTGCGCTTCGCGATGCGGTCGGAGAGCGACCCGCCCGAGAGGTAGGGCATCACCGTGTACACCGTGGTGCCGTGCTGCCCCGCGTCCATCACCGGACAGATGTGCGGGTGCACCAGCCGCGCCGCCGCCTGCGCTTCGCGCCGGAACCGCTCGGTCATCTCGGCGTCCTTGGCGAGATGCGCGTGCAGCACCTTGATGACCACCGGCCGCTCGAGCTGCGCGTGGTCGGCCAGGAACACGTCGGCCATGCCGCCGCCGCCCAGCCGCTGGAGCACCCGGTACCGGCTGCCCGTGGCCTGGCGGAGCGCCGAGATCGTCTCGTTGGGCTTTTCCGCGGGCGCGCGCTCGATCTCCGGCAGCGCGGTGTTGCACCGCGTGCAGGTGTCGGCTGAGGTGCGATTCCAGGTGCCGCACTCGGGGCAAAACATCTATCCGCTCCGCTTGCTCGGTCGCCGTGGCGGGATCTCGGGGGTGCGGTCACAAGTTAGCACGGGCGCGCCTCCCCTGCATCAGCGCAGCGCGCGCAGATGCGCCACGCACGCCGCGCCCAGCCGCTCGGGGGCGTATCCACCCTCCAGGGCGCTCACCAGGCGGCCGCCGCACCACCGCTCGGCGCGCGCCACCATGGCCTCCGTCAGCGCCGTCACATGGTCGATCTCGAGGGTGAATCCACCCAGGGGATCGCCGGCCAGCGAGTCGAAGCCCGCCGAGATCAGCACGAGATCGGGCGTGAAGCCGTCGGTCGCCGCGTCCACCGCCCCCAGCAACGCCGTGACGTAACGCTCGGCGGGCAGGCCGGGCGCCATGGGCACGTTCCACACCGTGCCGAGTGGGCCGCGGTCGTCGGCCGCCCCGGTGCCGGGATACCACGGCGACTGGTGCATCGACACGAAACGGATGTCCGCCGTGTGCTCCACCAGCGCCTGCGTCCCGTTGCCGTGGTGCACGTCCCAGTCGGCGATGAGCACGCGCCGGGCGCCGTACCGCGCCCGCGCGTAGTGGGCACCGATGGCGACGTTGCCGAACAGGCAGAATCCCATGCCGCGGTCGCGCAGCGCGTGGTGCCCCGGGGGCCGCACGGCGGCAAAGCCTCGCGCCGCCCGTCCGTCGAAGGCCATGTCGATCGCGTCGAGAACGCAGCCGGCGGCGGCGCGGGCGGCGTCCCAGGATCCCTCGCTCACCACCGTGTCGGGGTCGAGCGCGCCGCCGCCGGCGGCCGCGAGGTCATGGACGCGCGCGATGTACGCCGGGTCGTGGGCGAGGGCCAGCTCGGCGTCGGTGGCGTGGCGTCCCTCGACGTGCAGCAGGTCGTGGAACAGTTCGGGGTCGTACCGCAGGGCGCGCGGGATGGCGCGCAACCGCCCCACGTGCTCCGGATGATTCCACCCGGTGTCGTGGCGGCCGCAGTCGGAGTGCGAGAGGTAGGCGATCGGCATCGGCGGCCCGGCCGCGCTCCGCGCCCGTGCTGCGGGCTAGCGGAGCGGCCGGCGCCGGCGGTGCAGGAGCAGCAGGATGGAGCCGTCCTTCACCCCCGCCGCCGCCAGGGACTCATGCTCGTTGAGAATTTCCCAGCCGGCCAGCTTCATAACAAAATCCTCATGAAACTGCGCCTGCGGAAAGAGCGCCTCCAGCGCGCGCTTTTTCAGGGGCTCCACCGGCTCGGCCGGCGAGGTGCGGACGCGCACCGTGTCCCACACGGCCGGCATCTCCACGCGGATCGTGATCGCCGCGCCGTCCTCGGCGCCGAGGTGGATCGTGCCGCGGCGCGCGCGCAGCTGGGTCGTGAACGGGGCGGTCATGCGACCTCCGTCCGGCGCTCGAGCGCCGGCAGGGTGGTGAGGAAGCGGCGCAGCTGAGAGGTGAACATGTACGACGAGCCGGTCACGCGGCTCCCGCCGTCCACGGCGGTCGCGGCGACCACGGTCTCCTCGCCCCCCTGCCCGCGGAAGCTCGCCCAGCCCGCGCCCTGCTTGTCGGGATATGCGGCGTACAGCGGCGTCCGCGTGGCGAAGAATTGGCGCGCCCGCGCCAGCACCTCGTCGGGGCCCAGCGTAGTGAAGTATTCCTGCAACGTCTCGGTTGACGGCTTCATGGCGTTCCTTCCGGTTTCGTTCGCGTTCCCGGAGACGCGCTCCGCGCCTCCGACGCCCGCTCGGCGGGCCCCTCGTACACCAACGGCAACTCCACACGCAGCGTCGTGCCCTCCCCCGGCGCGCTCACCAGGACGATGTCGCCGCCCAGCAACCGGGCCGTCCGGCGCGCCAGCGCAAGCCCCAGGCCCGCGCCGCCACGCCCGGCCGGCGACGATCCGCCGTCGGCGCGCCGAAACTCCTCGAACACGTACCGCTGCGCGTCCACGGGGATGCCGACCCCCGTGTCTTCCACCCGGTACACGACGCGGTCGTCGTGCACTTCCACCGCCGTGCGCACCGTTCCTGTCTCGGTGAACGCGTACGCGTTGGCGATGAGCCCCGAAAGCAGCCGCACGATGCGCCGTCGATCGCTGGCCATCGTCGGGGCCGATTCGGGTTCGACCGTCTGCAGCGCGACGCCGTCGCGCCGCCCGCCCGTGAGCGTCAGCGCTTCGCGCATCGGCTCGCGCGGGTCGAATGCCGTAATCGCCGGCTCCACCCCGCCCCGCTTCAGCTCCGAGATTTCCAACAGATCGGCGATCCGCGCCAGCAACCCCTCGCCCGACCGCTTCACCTCGAGCAGCGCGCCGCTCCCGGCGTCGGTGAGGGGCCCCGCGGCCCCCGTTTGAATGCTCGAAATGTAACCGACGAGCTCGGCAAGCGGCGCCCGCAGGTCGGTGGACAGATTGGCCAGGAATTCGTCCTGCAGGCGCCGGGCCTCGAGCAGAGCGGCGTACTGGCGCTCGAGTTCGGCGTTGCTGTCGGTAAGCGCCGAGTTCGTGCGCCGCAGGTCCTCGATGAGCCGGGCCTTCTGCGCCGTGGCGGCCATCTGGTCGGCGACCATGCGCAGCAGACTCCGCGTCTCGACACTCAACCCGCCCGCGGTCGCAAAGTAGAACGTCACCGTGCCGAGGACGCCCGAGCCGGTTTGCAGCGGAAGGGCGGCCAGCGAGCGGAAGCCCAGTTCGTTGGCCACCTCCTGCCAGTCTTCGAGCGACGGGTCGGCGAAGATGTCGGGCACCTCGATCGCACGCCGCTCGCTGGCCGCCTCGCCGCTGGGACCGAAGCCGAGCCGCACGCGCATCTCGCCGAGGAACGGCGTGTAGCGTTCAGGCCAGTTGAACGCGGCAGCGAGGCGCATGAGCTCCGAGGCCCCGTCCACGAGGTAGACGCACGCGAAGGTGGCGCCGACCACGGGGCTCACCCGATCGAGCGCGAATTGGAAGACGTCTTCGGGGCGATCGGCCGTGAGAAAGGCGTGGACGATCTCGCGAACCGCCATCAGTTCACGGAGTCCGAAATCGACGCCCTCGGCGGGCGTGCGCAGGCGGGTTTCGCCTGACGTCGCTGGGGCCCGGGTCACGAGCGCCTAATGTATGGGTTGCGGCGGAGGGGGGCTAGATAACGAGGGACTGTTGGCAGTGGGCAGTAGGCCGTGGGCCGTTCACTGGCCGCGGCTCACGGTCCGCCGGCGGGCGCCGGTTTCACCTTGGACAGCGCCCGGACTTCCACGCGATGGACCAGCACATTGGGCGGCGTGGAAAGCGCGAACGCAACGGTTTCCGCGACGTCCTCCGCCCTGAGCGCCCAGCCGCCCTTCGACGCGGGGTCGCTGCCGCCGAACTCGGTCGCCACGCTCCCGGGATTCACCACCGACACCTTCACGCCCTGGTCGCGCACCTCGAGCAGGAGGCACTCGGCGAATGCCATCACGGCGTGCTTCGTGCCGGTGTACGCCGTTCCTCCGGCGTACGTGCTGCGGCCCGAGATCGAGCCCACGATCACCACGTGTCCGCGGCGGCGGGACACCATGCCGGGAAGCACGGCGCGGGTCACGTGATAGAGGGCGTTGAAGTTCAGGTCCACCTGGCGGTGCCATTCCTCGGGCGTCATTTCGAGCAGCGGCTTCATGACGCCGACACCGGCGTTGTTGACGAGCACGTCGGCCTCGAGGCCGTTGAGGGCCCGGGCAATGGCCGTGGAGTCGGTGAGGTCCACCGGCACCGGCGTGCAGGTCCCGCCCCCGGCGCGAATGTCCGACGCCAGGCGATCGAGGTCCGGCGCCGAGCGCGCCGCGGCGACGATCTCGTAGTCGGGGGCCAGCCGGCCGGCGATGGCGCGGCCGATGCCGCGCGAGGCGCCGGTGACGAGCGCGATGGGTTTCGCCATACCAGTTTCCTCCAGGCGCGCACGGCGCGCGGAATCAGCCCAGCAACCGCTCCACGCTCCGCACGAGCGGCGCGAAGCTCAGCGGGCGATTGGCGACGCGCGCGGCCTGTTCGTGCGCCAGCTCCCGCTGCCCCTCCCCGAACAGCTCGCCCACCATCCACGGCCCGGTGCGGGGGTTGCGCCACCAGTCTTCGTCGAACCGGTCGGTGAGCGTCTCGTTGAGCAGGGCCTGCAACTGCCAGGCGCGCAGATAGCGCGCCGCGTAGTAGCGGGCGTCGACGTCCACGAACGCGTCGGCCGGACCGTAGCGAAAGGTGGTCGCGTCGGTGAGCAGCTGCACGTACAGGTCGGGGAGCGCGCCCCACGGCACGTCCCCGCGATACAGATGCGTTTCGTAGATGAGCTTCGCGCAATAGCGGCGCAGGAACTGGAGCTCCTCGAACCCCGCGCTGCGCAGGAAGCGCGGGATGTCGGCCTTGCCGAGCTCGGCGTAGCGCGCCAGCCACCGCGGATCCTGCATGCGGTGATCGAAGAGCATGGCGTAGCCTTCGGTCACCGAATTGTCGCCCAGCCACCGGTACTCGAATGGCAGGTCGGGGCGCATGTACGCGAAGTGCAGCGCGTGTCCCAGCTCGTGCAGGAAGGTATTCCAGTCGTTCTGGCCGCCGTGCGGGCGCAGCACGAGATACACCTCGTCCGGGACGCGCACGGGGGCGCAGAAGGCGCGGGCCCGCTTGCCTTCGCGTTCGCCCGTATCGAAGATGACGCGACCGTCGCCGTCGGGGCCCACGCCCATCTCGCGCACCTGGCCCAGAATGCGCTCCTGCATGAGCGCCCACGGGAAGCCCGCGTCGAACTCTCGGGCGCGCATGAGCGCGAGCGCGTCGGCGCGCGTGGCCTCGTCGGGCGCCAGCTTCAGCTCGCGCTTCACGAATTCCACGTACACTTCGTCCCACATCGCCTGCGTATCGCGCAGGAACTGCTCGCACTCGGCGCGCAGGTCGAGGAGCGAGAATCCGGCCAGGAGGTCGAACGCGGCGTTGTAGCCTGCGGCAAGCCCGAGCCGCTCGGTGATGTCGCGCTCGCGCTGGAAGTGCTCCAGGCGGAGGGGTGCCAACTCCTCCTGCACGAGCCGCGCGCGTGCCGCCTCGAGCGCCATGCGCGCCGCGCGGTCGGTGCTGTTGGCGATATCGATGGACGCCCGCTGATAGGGCACGCGGGTCCCGTCGGGCAGCACCGCCATCGCCCGGTTCTCCCAGGCGATCTCGCGCTCGTCCAGCTCGGCCAGCTCGCGCGACGACTGCGACTCCACCTGCCAGTCGAGGAGCTGGCGCAATCCGCGGTAGTCTTCGCCATCCGGCGCCGCGCCGCGGAACGCGTCGAGCACCAGCGCGAGCGACTCCTCGCCCATCGCGTGCGCGTAGCGTTCGTAGAGCGGCTGCAACTCCGCCGTTTCCTTCTGCCCGGACTGCGCGAGGTACACCTCGCGCGAGATTGCCTCCATGAACGCCTGGCCGTCGCGGCGCAAGCGGCCGAGCGTGAGCGCGCTCACGCCTGGAGGCGCTCCGCGATGATGCCGCCCACGCGGTCGGCGGCGACGCGTTCCTGCGCCAGCGTGTCGCGGTCGCGCACGGTGACCGTCCCGTCTTCCATCGTCTGGCCGTCCACGGTGATGCAGAAGGGCGTGCCCACCTCGTCCTGCCGGCGGTAGCGGCGGCCGATGGCCCCCGACTCGTCGTAGAACACGGGGAACGACTTCCGCAGTTCGGCCGAGAGCTTCTCGGCGAACTCCGGCATGCCGTCCTTCTTCACCAGCGGGAACACGCCGGCCTTGATGGGCGCCAGCGACGGGTGGATGCCAAGCACCGTGCGCCCCTCCGCTTCGCCCTCCACGGATTCCTCGCGGTAGCCGTTGACGAGCACGGCGAGCGTGGTGCGATCGGCGCCCACCGACGTCTCGACGACGAACGGCACGTACCGGCGGTTGTTCGGCTGATCGAAATACTCGAGCTTCTTGCCCGAGTACTCCTGGTGCCGGCTGAGGTCGAAATCACCGCGATGGTGCACGCCCTCGATTTCCTGGAAGCCCAGCGTGCCGCCGAAATCGAACTGAATGTCGAACGCCGCGCGCGCGTAGTGCGCCAGCTCCTCCTTCGTGTGCTGGTGGAACAGCAGCCGCGACTCGGCGAGGCCGAGCGCGCGGTGCCACGCCATGCGCTGCGCCTTCCAGTATTCGAACCACTGCATGTGGTCGCCTTCGGGATCCACGAAGAACTGCATCTCCATCTGCTCGAACTCGCGCGTGCGGAAGATGAAGTTCCCGGGCGTGATCTCGTTCCGGAACGCCTTGCCGATCTGGGCGATGCCGAACGGCACCTTCTGCCGGGTGGACTGCTGGACATTCAGGAAATTGACATAGATCCCCTGGGCCGTCTCGGGCCGCAGATAGACCACGGCCGCGCTGTCCTCCACCGGGCCCATGAACGTCTTGAACATCAGGTTGAACATCCGCGGTTCCGACAGCGTGCCCTTCATCCCGCACGCCGGACACTGCGCGTCGGGAGTGCCGGGCGTGCCCTTGATCTTCGGGTCGTCGGCGCGGAAGCGCTTCTTGCAGTTCCGGCAGTCGATGAGCGGGTCAGTGAAGCCGGCCACGTGCCCGCTCGCCTCCCACACCCGCGGGTGCATCAGGATCGCCGCGTCGAGCCCCTCGATGTCGTCGCGCGCGCGCACCATCGCGTTCCACCAGCGATCCTTGATGTTGCGCTTGAGCTCGACCCCCAGGGGGCCGTAATCCCACACCGATCCCGTGCCGCCGTAGATCTCGGACGACTGGAAGATGAAGCCGCGCCGCTTGCACAGCGACACGAGCTTGTCCATCACATCGGGATACGTGCTGGGAGACATAAGGCGATCAGATCGAGTTTGGTACGGGGAACGACGTTGGCAGTTGGCGGTTGGCAGTGGGCCGTCCACTCCTCACCGCCCACCGCGAACTGCCCACCGCTCACGGCCAACTGGCTGTAATGAAGTTAAACCTGAATTCGTGAATTCGTCACGAATCCAGTTCGGCGCTCAGCCTGGGCGGCGCCGGGGCCGGACGCCCCTGCAGCCGCGCAACGATCCGGTCCCCATGATACCGGCCGTTCTCGATGAACACCTTGTTGGCGTCGAAGCCGGCCACCACGACCCCCGCGATGAACACCCCCGGCACGCTAGTCTCCAGCGTGTCCGGATGGTGGGCCGGAATGCCGGTCTGCGGGTCGATGGGAACCCCCACGTCGCGCAGCAGGGTCAGGTTCGGCGCGAACCCGGTCATCACGTACACCAGCGACGCGGGAATTCGACGCTCGCCCTCCGGTACGTCCACCACCACCGCCCGTGGCTCGATGGCCCGGACGCGCGCGTTCCACTGCGCGGCAATGCTCCCCTCCTTCACCCGATTTTCGAAATCGGGCAGCACCCAGGGCTTGATGCGCTTGTCGAACGTGGGCCCGAAGTGCACCAGCGTGACGCGGGCGCCCGAGCGCCAAAGGTCCAGCGCCGCCTCGGCCGCCGAGTTGCCGCCGCCCACGACCACCGCGTCCTGCTGGAACGCCTCGTGCCCCTCGCGGTACACGTGCGTCACGTGCGGCAGATCCTCGCCCGGCACGCCGAGCTTGTTTGGCGAGCCGAAGTAGCCGGTGGCCACCACCACCGCGCCCGCGCGAACCACGCGGTCCTCGCCGGCGCGCGTGCGCGTGAGCACCCGGAACGCGCCCTGCTTCCCCTCGATGGCGCGCACCTGTTCGTACTGGCGCACCTGCAGGGCAAAGTGCTTCACCACCGTGCGGTAGTAGGCCAGCGCGTCGCGGCGGCTCGGCTTCTCGTCGGCGACGACGAACGGCACCCCGCCCAGCGACAGCTTCTCCGCCGTGGAGAAGAAGCGCACGTACGTCGGGTACTGCGCGATGGTGCTCGCCACCACGTGGCCCTCGATCACCACCGCGCGGAGGCCCGCCTGACGGGCCGAGATGGCCGTCGCGAGTCCGCACGGGCCGCCGCCGATCACCGCGAGGTCGTACTCGAGCCCCTCCGCCGCGTCACGCGCCTCCACGCCCGCTCACTCCAGCCCGATGATCTGATCCCGCCGGGTGCCGACGCTCACGAAGGTGACGGGCGTGCCCACCGACTCCTCGAGGCGGTCCAGGTAGCGGCGCGCGGCCGCCGGCAACTCGGCCAGCTGGCGCGCGTCGGCCGTCGACGACTGCCATCCGTCGAGCCACTCGTAGCGCGGCGTGATGCGATCGAGCGCCGCGACGTCGGCCGGGAACTCCGTGTGCAATTCACCCTCGAATTCGTAGCCGGTGCAGATCGCTACGCGATCGAACGTGTCGAGCACGTCGAGCTTCGTGACGGCCAGGTCGGTGAGGCCGTTGATGCGCGACGCGTAGCGCACGACCACGGCGTCGAACCATCCGCAGCGCCGCGGACGGCCGGTCGTGGCGCCGAATTCGTTGCCGAGGGTGCGCATGCGCTCCGCGTCGGCGGCGTCGAGTTCGGTGGGAAGCGGACCGTTGCCCACGCGCGTCGTGTACGCCTTCACCACCCCGACCACGGCGTCGATGGACATCGGTGAGATGCCCGCGCCCACCGCCGCGCCCCCGGACGTCGTGTTGCTCGACGTCACGAACGGATACGTGCCGTGGTCGACGTCGAGCAGCGAGCCCTGCGCGCCCTCGAGCAGCACCGC
>JAGWRB010000226.1 GCA_028876725.1 Gemmatimonadota bacterium | reverse complement strand
CGGCCTGGCATTCGCTGTTCGACGGCACGTCGATGGACCAGTGGCGCGGCTATCGCGACGAGGACATCTCGGCGTGGCACATCGTCGACGGCACGATGACCAAGTCGAAGCCCACGGGGGATCTCATCACCCGGCGCCCGTACCACGACTTCGAGCTCGAACTCGAATGGAAGCTCAGCACCGGCGGAAACTCGGGCATCTTCTACCGGGGCACCGAGGAATACGATCACGTCTACTGGAGCGCGCCCGAATTCCAGCTTCTCGATGACGCCAACGCGCCCGACGGCAAGCTCCGAATCACCGCGGCCGGATCGGACTACGCGCTCTATCCGTCGCCGGCCGGCATCGTGAAGCCCGCCGGTGAGTGGAACTCCATGCGCATCGTGGTGCAGGGCAGCCACGTGGAGCACTGGCTCAATGGCCAGAAAATGGTGGACTACGAACTGGGAAGCCCCGATTGGACCGCGCGCGTGCAGAAGAGCAAGTTCGCGGCGTGGCCCGACTACGGAAAGTCGTCGTGGGGCTATATCGGGATCCAGGGCGACCACGACGGCGAGCTGTCGCTGCGCAACATCCGCATCCGGGAGCTGCCGTAGGCATGGACAACACGATCGGGCTGGTCATCCTGCTCGCGTTTCCGATCGCGGTGGTGATCACCGCGATCCGGCTGTCGGTGCGGTGGACGGGAGGATGGCGCATGGCGGCCGTCCTCCCGCTCGTGGCAATCGTGGGCGATCTCCTGTTCTCGTACTTTGCCGGGGTAGTGAACCCGGCGGCGCATCATCTGTGGCCGTTCGAGCTGATGACCGTGACGGCGATCTGTACCGTGTTCCTCATCGCCGCGTCGTCGCTGCGGCGCGCCACGCTCGAAAAGGAGCGGCGCGAGGGACCGCCGCCGGCGTAGACGGCGCCACCGGCGGCCCGGCCGTCAGAACGCCACCATCTGCGTGACCTTCACGATCAGGCTCTCGCCCGGCAGTCCGGTGCTGAGCGCCGGGTCCACCGTGGCAAACGGGCCCGGGGCGCGCCCGTCGGGCGTGAGAAACCGCTGCTCGTTGAACACGATGAACAGGTCGCTCAGCGGGTGGTGGATCACGTTGAACCGGACGTTCGCGTTCAACTGATGCGCGCCGGCGTTGTACTGCGACAGCGCATCCAGGAACATCGTGGTCGAGAACGAGTAGTTGCCGCGCACGGTGACCAGATCGGCCACGAAGTGCTGCTGCCCCGGCACTCCCACGCGCGCGTCGGTGCGCTGGCCGCCCACGGCCAGCTTGAACCGGTACGACGGCCGGAGCGTCACCGTGCCGCTCACGGTGCGCTGATGCCCGTTCCAGAGCCCCCCCGCGACGCCGCTGAACGTGGCCGAGACGGTCCGGCTGGGATCGGTCTGCCCCTTGAGCTGCCACTCCGTCCACGCGTAGCCCCCGGCGGGCAGCGGCGCCACGGTGGGATCGAGGGTGAACGCCGACGCGAGCCGCTCGAACCGCGGCGTGGCCGACAGCTCGACGTACCCGCCATTGTTTAGAAAAAACGTATAGCCCGTGTGCAGGTCCTTGGCCAGGGTTCCGCCCTGCAGATCCTGGTAGTAGCTCCAGGTGACGTGCGGGTGCATCTCGAGCACGCCGTGCTGCTGCAGCCACCGCGTGCGCGGGCGCAGCCCGGTCTCGAGGATCCACTTCCGGTCGCCGGTGCGCCGGTAGTACCCCAGATCGTCGCGGAATCCGTCGCCGATCTGCATCAGGCCCGCCTTGAGGTGCGCGTAGTCGCCGTCGTAGTTCAGCGTCGACCGCGCGGCGTACTGCCCCCCATGCACCCCGGGGGTCGCGGTGCCGATCAGGTACGAGTTCCAGTCCATCGCACCGAAGAACCGGAAGTTGGCGTCGCCACCGAACACGCGATTCCAGCTCCGCGCGGAATCCGACGACTGGCGATTCATGACGATGAGCCCCACGTCGGACCCCTCGTACAGGTCGCGCCGGAGCCGCAGCACGCCGTATGACGTGCCGGGCGTCGTCGCCGTGGCCGCGGTGGTCATCGCCAGGGCGCCGACCTCGAACCCGCCCGTCGAGCCGGTGAGGCGCAGCCCGCCCGGCACCTGGATCGTGCGCCCGTCGGCCGTGAGCCCGATGCGGCGGCTGAAGAACAGCACCAGATCCTCGTCCGACGTCACGGGCGTGGACACACGGTTGTTGCGCGCGGCGTCGCCCACGTAGAAGGTGCCCGAGTTCTCCAGAAAGAACTCGCGCTTCTCGGGGAAGAACTGGCTGAACTGCGTCAGGTTCACCTGCTGCTCGTCGGCCTCAACCTGCGCGAAGTCGGGATTCACGGTCGCGTCCAGGGTCAGATGCGAGGTGATGCCGTACTTCAGGTCCACGCCGGCGGCGCCGGTGCGGTCGAACGTGCGCCCGCCGGTCTCGCGCACGGTGCGCGCCGACACGTAGGGCTTCACGCGCAGATCGCGCGTGGCGTGCGCCGTGGAGAGGCCATCCAACTCGCCGGCCAGCGACACGCGGGTCAGTCCGTACGAACGCGGCACCGGCGACCAGAAGTCGATCTCGTTCTTGCGCCGGATGCGCCGGCTGAAGTTGATCCCCCAGCGCTGCGGACCGATGCCCGCGAAGCGGATCGCCGTGAACGGAATCGCGATCTCCGCGGTCCATCCGTCGGCCACGCGACGCGTGGCCACCCGCCACACGGCGTCCCAGCTCGTGTTCACTTCGCGTCCCTCGTTCGCCACCTGCCGGTCGGCCTTCGCGCCCTCGGCGTTGGTGATGAAGATGTAGCCGTTGCGACGGTCGTCGAACGTGTCGAGCAGCACTTCGAAGTCGTCCTGGGCGGTCTCGTCGAAATCCTTGCGGATGTCGTTCACGATCACGCCCGAGGGATCGCGATCGTGGAGATAGGCCGCGATGTAGATATTGTCGGCGTCGTAGGCCACGCGCACTTCGGTGCGCTCGGTCGCCGGCGCGCCCTCGTGGGGTTCGGCCTGCACGAAGCCGGACACCGCCGGCGCGGTTGCCCACACGGGATCGTCGAGCGCTCCGTCGATGACCGGCGCGTGCGACGCATGCACGGCGTCGACCGCGCGCGGCGCAGGCGATGGTCGGGGCGTGGCGCGGGGATGTGGCAGGACGGAAAGCGCGAGCGCGAGCGCCGCGACGGAAGATCCGGGCATCGAACGGTAGCGGGAGGGGGAACAGCGCCCGGTGCCTGCGGGACAGGGGTGCCGGCACGCGGTCAGCCGCCAAATCTAGCGGAGGGCCCACCGCTCCCGCGAGGCGCGAATCCAGGCGCCGTCTGGTCCCGTCCGCGCGCGCGGAGCATCTTCCGTGCATGCCAAAACGTACGATTCGCCGCTCCGCGGCATTTCTCGCGCTGGCCGCCCTTGGCGCCGCGCCCTCGCTGCTCGCGCAGCAGCCCTCCGACGCCGGCCGCATCTGCGACCGCCCCATCGTTCCCTGGCTGCTCATCGGCCCCTTCCCCGTGGATACGGGGGCGCTGCGCCTCGATAAGCAGGATGTCGGCGACCCGGCCACGCTCCAGGCGCGCGCCGGCGAGCACGCCGCCGGCCACGTCTGGCAGCCGGTGTCCATGGACGGGCTCGGGCAGCTCGACTTCTTCAAGGCCTTCCCCACCACCTCGCTCGACAACACGGCGGCGTACGCCGAGACGTATCTGGCGAGCCCCGACGACCGCACGGTGACGCTGGGCGTGGAGAGCGACGACGACGCGATCGTGTGGCTCAACGGCGCGCGGCTCGAGCGCCGCGACGTGGCCCGCGGCGTGGGCACCGCCACCGACACCCTCACCCTGCACCTGCACAAGGGTGTGAACCGGCTGGTATATAAGATCGTGAATCGCGGCGGCGGCATGGGCATGGGCGCGCGATTCCTGTCCGACAGCCCCGACCCCGTGGGCGATATCGTGGCGTCGGCGTCCCCGGACGTGGCGGTGCCCAGTAGCGCCATGGCGTCGCACTTCCGCGTGGGCCCGGTGGCCGTGCCCGAAATGGCCCGCCTCGAGAACGCCGGCACGACCGCCACGCTCGGCGTGCCGCTGCTGGTCTGCGCCGAGCGCGGCGCCCTGCCCGACTCGTCGGGCGTGTTCGCCATCGGCACCACGAGCACCGTGGCGAGCGTCGCCGGGGGCGGCTCCCATCCGGCCGCTTCGTTGCTCGCGCCCTGGCGCGACCTCGTGCAGGGCGCGCTGGACGGCGGCGCTCACGTGCGTGCGGCGCTCTTCCCCGCCGGCACCGTGGGCGCGGTGGATGCCGCTCCGGCCGACCGGCGCGGAACGACCGACGTGCCCGTCTCCGCCGCCGATCTGCTGAACATGCTCGCCCGCCCCATCCAGATAGGCATCTGGCGCCAGGCGTCGGCGGAAACGACGTCGTCGCCGGCGTCCACGGGATGGGCCCCGCTCGACACCGTGCTGGCCGACTCGACCGCGCGGCGCAGACTCTCCGCCATCGGCTTCTCGATGCGCGTGCCCGACGAGCTGGGCGGGCTCACGCTTCAGCTGTTCGCCGGCGAATTCCAGCCGAAGGGCACGTTCGCGGTGAACGGGCACGCCGTACAGGCCGACTCGCTGGGGCGCATCACGCTCTGCGCGCCATGCGCCGCGGGGGGCCGCGTGGACTTCGTGCTGCATCCCAACGGAGCCACCTGGTGGGATCCGCCCGTGCTGCGCGTGGCCGACGTGGGGTGGCACGAAATCCACGACGGCGCGCAGTGGGCGCGGTTCTTTACTCGCGACAGCACGCTCGCCGTGCCCGGCGACTCGGTGGCCAGCGCGCTGGCCGCCGCGGCGCTCTCCGCCGACAAGACGCAGTACCACGCGATCGTCGATCATTGGACGCAGCTTCTGGCGCCGGCGGTGGCCCGAGTGCGCCGCGATACGATCGACGTCGTGGGGAATTCGCACATCGACGCCGCCTGGCTCTGGCGGTGGCGCGAGACGCAGGACGTCATCAACCGCACCTGGGCCACCGCCACCAAGCTGATGGCCAAGTACCCCGACATGCACTTCGCCGCCTCGGCGGCCGTGTATTATGAGTCGCTCGCGGAGCAGCGCCCCGACGTGCTGGCGCGCATCCAGCAGTTGAATCGCGAGGGGCGATGGAACCTCGTGGGCGGGTGGTGGCTCGAGCCCGACGTGAACATGCCGTCCGGGGAATCGCTGGTCCGGCAAGGGCTGTACGGGCAGCGCACCTTCATCAAGCTGTTCGGCCATCCCGCGCACGTGGGCTGGATTCCCGACACGTTCGGGTATCCGTGGTCGCTGCCGCAGATCTTCCTCAAGAGCGGGATGGATTTCTTCGTCACCCAGAAGCTCCGCTGGAACGACACCGACAAGTGGCCCGCGCGGCTCAATCAGTTCTGGTGGGAAGGCCCCGACGGCTCGAAAGTCTTTTCGTACATCCCCTACGGCTACGACAGCGATCTCGATCCGCATGCGCTGGCCACGCAGGAGCGCGCGACGGTGGATTCGAGCGCCGTCCCCCGGATGCTCACGCTGTACGGCGTGGGGGACCACGGCGGCGGGCCCACGATGCAGATGCTCGAGCGGTCGCACGATCTCAAGCGGATCCCGGCGTTCCCGGTGCTGCGCGACGACAGCCCCACCGACGCGCTCACGCGGATGCGCGCCGCCTTCCCGGCGAACGGGCCCGTGGTGCGCGACGAACTCTACCTCGAGTACCACCGTGGCGTGTTCACCACGCAGACCGAGATGAAGTGGTGGAACCGCCACATGGAAGGGCTCCTCGGCGCCGCCGAAGCGGCCGCGACCGTGGCGCCGGCGCCGTATCCGCACGACGCGCTCACGCGCGCCTGGCACGCCACACTGTTCAACCAGTTCCACGATCTGCTCTCGGGCTCGGGCATCGACTCCATCTACATGGACGCGAGCAACGACTACCGGGAGGCGAACGCGCTCGCGGAAGGGGCGCTCG
>JAGWRB010000225.1 GCA_028876725.1 Gemmatimonadota bacterium | reverse complement strand
GACTTTCAGTCGATCCAGGTCGGCGCCCAGCACCTCCAGGCGCAGTTCGTCTATGTCCTCACGGACTTCTTCCATGTGATCGGCGCGCGTCCACTCTATGGCGCGCTGTTCCGTGACTCCACGGCGACCGCCCGGCACGAGGTCGTCATCAGCGATCGGCTGTGGGAACGGCTGGGCGACCCTCACCGTCCATTCGCGCCGTTTACCCTCGCGGTGCAGTACGCGCTGGCGGGCGAGACGTTCACGGTGATCGGCGTGCTGCCCGAGAACGGCGCGCCGCCGCTCGGGGCCGACGTCTTCATGCCGAACAGCGGCGGGGCCGGCGGCGACCTGCTGTTCCGCTTACGCCCCGGCATCACGCGTCAACAGGCGCTGGACGAGCTGAACGCCCGCGCCCCGGCGCTGGATCCTTTCCACTCGCCGCGGGCGCACTTTGTCCTCTCGCCGGCTATCGTTTCGCCCGCGCAGCACCTCGACCTCGTCGCAGCGCTGGCCGCATGCACGCTCGCGATCCTGCTCGTCGCCTGCGCGAACATTGCCAGTCTGCTCCTGGCGCGGGGGCTGGCCCGGCGGCAGGAGTTGGCGACGCGCCTAGCCTTCGGGGCGAGCCGCCTGCAGGTTGCCCGGCTCCTGTTCGTCGAGAGCGGGGTGGTAGCCATCGCCGGCGGCATCCTCGGTGGACTCCTCTCACTGTGGACGATCCACGCGGTTCGCGCGGCCCTGCCCGTGAACCTGCAGTACCAGGGGTTGGTGCAGCCCCAACTCTCGTGGCGTGTGCTCGCGGCGGGAGTCGGGCTGACGGTAGTGGCCGCGGTCGCCTTCGGCGTCGCCCCCGCCGCCGTGCTTCTGCGCGGGGACGTCCATGCGCTCATGAAGCACGGCGACCGGCGCACGACCGTAGGCGGCGCGCGGTTTCGCCTGCTCGTGGTCCTCGAGGTGGCGGGGGCGCTCACACTGGTCGTCGCGGGCTCGCTGCTCGGCGCGGTCGTAGGACGCGTGGAGTTGGTGCACTACGGCTACGACGCCAGCCACCTGCTCCGCGCGACGGTGCAGGAGGTCACGCCCGACAGCCACGGACACCTGGACTACAACCGGCCGCCGTCGGCGGCGGTCATCGCGAGGCGCTACGCGGAAATGCAGAGCCTGCGCGCCATGCCCGGCGTGGCGGGCGTGACGGAAGAATGGCCGTGGTTCGTGGGAGGCGCGCTCCGCATCGACGATCCCGACGGCGGGGAGCCGCTCTCACGTGTCGAAGCGTCGCGCGTCATCACCGTCGAGCCGTCGTATCTCCGGGTGCTCGGCATCAAGGTACTGCGCGGTCGCGACTTTCACGCCAGTGAAGACGACCTGCTCCCGTCGGTAATCATCAATCAGTACGCGGCACACTGGCTCTGGCCCGGCGCCGATCCGCTCGGCCGACTTATCCAGTTCTCCCCGCGACTGCCATGGATGCGTGTGGTCGGGATCGTCGGACAGCCCATCTACGGCGTGACGTGCGTGGAGGGACCATGCGCCGAGCCGCTGTTCCTCATCGCGACCGGGACGGCGTATCCTGGACGATTCTTCGAGACCCAGTTCGTGGTACGGACCACCGGCGATCCGAAGGCCTTCGCCGGGCGGCTCCAGCGCAAGCTCGCCACCGACTATCCGAACACGGCGCCGTTCATTGAGACGTGGGATCAGGTGACCGGATTTGCCCCGCTCGCCAGCCTGTACGATTTCGTGGGCGCGCTGGTGGGCGCCTTCGCCTTCATCGGCCTCCTGCTGGCGCTGATCGGCGTGTACGGCATGGCGGCCTACGCCGTCGAGCAACGCGCCCGCGAGTTCGGCATCCGCATCGCCCTCGGCGCGCAGGCCCGGGACATCATCCGCATCGTGCTGCGCGACGGCAACGCCACCGCGTTGCTCGGCCTCGCCCTCGGCCTCGTCTTTGCGAACTGGGCCGAGGGGTTGCTCGCCCACTATCTGTTCGGGTATGACGGGCTGGCCCCCTACTTCATGGCGGGCGCGATGGTCGCGTTGTTTGCGGCGACCGTCCTCGCGGGAATCCCCCCGGCGTTGCGCGCGGCGCGCGTGGACCCGGTGGATACGCTTCGGTCAGAGTAGCATACACAGCCTGGCGACCACCCGGTTGGCGCGCCGCGCGGTTCCGCCTAAGCGTTTGCTTTCGAAAGAGTTCGTCCACCGGTCCCCAACGGAATGGCAATACAGTTTTGTCGGCACATCTCCCAGGCTTGCTGCCCCTGGAACGTGAAGTTCGCTCAGGCGGTGAAGGAGCCGAGGTTCGAGCCGCGGGCGGTGATTGCGGAGAAGGACGCGAAGACCCTGGCGGCGGAGTTCCGCGCCATGAGCGAAGAAGAATTCCTCGCCGCATTCAAGGGCTCGCCGATGAAGTCGGCGAGATTGACGGGGCTGAAGCGCAACGCCACCGTCGAGGTCGGCGACGGCTCACGCGGACAGGACGGCAGTTCGGCGCACCGTTCCCCGGCGTTTACCGCGGCGCCTTCCCCGAAAGCTTCGCCTTCACTTCCGTGCCCCAGTTCTCCACCTCGACCAGCTTGTCGGGCGGCAACCCGGTTGGTTTCAACTCCTGGGCCTTCTGCAGGAACACGAACCGCTGGTCGCCCGGGGCCACGTCATACGACCGGGACGACGGGCCGTAATAGAAGCGACTGGCGTCGAACAACACGGTCTGCGTGCCCAGCGTGAACGCAGCGCCGGGTACGACCGCCGCAGACACGAGCGCGCCCTTTCCGTTGCGGTAGAACAACTCCCGGCCGTTGCGCCCCCAGCGCGGCTCGGTGCCGCCGGACTGCGACACCTGCACGCGCCGTGCATTCACGTCCGGGAAGGGCCGCACGTACACTTCGAGGCGCCCGGTTTCGTCGGAGGCGTAGGCAAGCCACCGCCCGTCCGGCGAGAGCGCCGGGAAGATCTCGGCGAACTTGGGGTCCGCCACCAGCGGCGTGGTCGTGGTATCGCCGCGGTGCGTCAGCACGATGTCGCGCTGCGGACCGTTGATGTCGTACTGCAGAATGAACCGGTTGGAGTCCGGGGTCGGGACCACCTTGATGATGCTGCGGGCCCGCGGAGGCAGGAGGGTATCCTCGCCGCCGGTGCCGTCCGCGCGCCGCCGGACCACCCAGCTCACCGGGTTGTTGCCTCCCCTGTCCTCGCCGTAGATGACGGAGCGGCCGTCGGGCGTCCAGCGGGGACTCGAGCCGTCACCCGCAAACGTGAGGGGCATGAGCGCATACGGAACCGCGTCGAGTTGCTTGACGAAGATGTCGCCGTCCCCGGAGAGCGCCTTCCGCTCGATGGCGAGCGCCAGCCGGCGGCCGTCGGGCGACAGCGTGATGTCTCCGCTGCAGGTACAATCCTCGGAGACGGGAAGCGTCCATCCGGTGTCGATCGGGATCGCCGTGCCGCTCCGGTTGACCCAGACGGGTTGGTAGGGCACCGTCTTGGCCGCTGCAAGGCCCACGACGTACAGCAGTGAGCCACCAGCCGACACGGCGGCATCCACCGCGCAGCAACTCGGGATGCGCACTCCGTCCAGGACGGGCGCCGGGGCGCGCGTGAATTGGGCCTTGCCGACGTCGAACGGTGCGGCGAGCACGCTGCCATCCTTGCGGACGAAGGCGACGATGCCCCCGGGCAGCCACCACGCGGCGAGGACATCCGACACGAGCGGCTTCGACTTGAGCGTCCGCAAATCCAGCACGGCCAGGTTGCTCTTGAGGCACTGATTGGTGCACGCGCCGACCAGTGCACTCTGCCCGCCCGGCAGCCCGGCCACGCTGACGACTCCGAACGAGCTGGTGTCGGAAAGGTTCCCAACCTTCCAGACCTGACGGGGCGTGCCACCATCCTGTCCTACGGCGCGCAGGCCGAAGCCCTGGTCGATGTACAGGATCGTGCCCCCGTCGAGCCAGGCGAGGGTATTGGCGGCAAACGTGGACGCGGAGTCGGCAAGGGCAACCGAGGCGCCACCGCCCCGCGGAACCTTCTTCAGCTGGTGATCGCGCGTGATGAACGCGATCCACGCGCCATCGGGCGAGAACCTCGGTGCCCCGGACACATTGTCCGTGCCGGTCAATGGAGTGGCTTCGAGTTGGTCGCGCTGCTTGGCGAACAGCTCGCGGCTCGAGCCGACGCTGTCCACGAAGACCGTCGTATTGCCGTCCGGCGAAATCGCCACGCCGTTCGCAATCCGGCCGGACAATACCTGCGCCGCGTTCCACAGCATCGTGCGGTAGCGACTCACCACGGGCTGCGGCGTGGGACGCGACCAGCCCCAGAGCGCGGCGGCGATCGCCAGGGCGGCGAGCACCGATGCGCCGATGAACGGCTTGGTGAAGATGCCCGCCCCCGCCGACGCACCGGCGGCCGCCGCGGCGCCCACCCTCGCCGTCGTGAATCCCGTATTCCCCAGCGCTTCGCTGAACGCCCGCGCACTGTCGAACCGGTCGGCGGGCAGCTTCTCGAGCGCCTTCTCGATCGCCGCCACCACGTTGGGCGGCACGTTCTTGCGGAGCTCGCTCACCGGACGCGCCCGCTCGGTGATGATCCGCATGATCACCTGCTGCGCGGGGCCGCCCACGTGCGGGGGCTGGCCGGCCAGCATCTCGTACAGCACGCTCGCCACCGAGTACACGTCGCTGCGCGCCGTGATTTCCTTTTCCGCGGTCGCCTGCTCGGGACTCATATAGTGCGGCGTGCCGAGGCTGAGCCCCGTCTCGGTCATCCGGCCGCCCGCCGCCGCGCTCACCGCCAGCGCGATGCCGAAGTCGGCGATCATCGCATGTCCGCCGTGCAGCAGAATGTTCTCCGGCTTCACGTCGCGGTGCACAATGCCGTGTTCGTGCGCGTACTGCAGCGCGTCGAGCAGTTCGCGCGCGATGCGCAGCGCTTCGTCGATGCTCAGCTGCGTCTCGCGATTCAATTTGTCGCGCAGCGTTTCGCCGTCGATGAACGGCATGACGTAGAACAGGAAGCCGTCGGCCACGCCCGAATCGAAGAGCGGCAGGATGTGCGGATGCTGCAGTGCCGCCGTCGTCTTGATTTCCTGCACGAACCGGTCGCCGCCGAGCACCGCCGAGAGCTCCGGCTTGAGCAGCTTGAGCGCCACGCGGCGGTCGTGCTTCAGGTCCTCGCAGAGGTACACCGAGGCCATGCCCCCCTCGCCGAGGTGTCGCTCGATGCGGTAGCGGCCGGCCAGCGCGGTGTTCAGACGGTCGGTTTGTTGGGTCACGTCGGGCTCGGGACGGATGGGACCGGCGGCATTCGGGGGGCGGTCCAAGCTATGGCAAGGATTGCTCGCGGGCCAGCAGAATTTCTCCGCGTGGTGCCGCGAACGGCGAGAGAGCGCCTCGCCGTGAGAGGTCGGCGCCGTTGCCCCTCCCGCGCGCCGGCCGGCCGCTGCCGCCCAACGGTTGTCGAATCCCGGCCAATCCAACAAGTTGTAACATTCGCCTTCTACCATTCCTACCCATCAGGAGCGGCCGATGGCCCGGATTTCTCGTGCGGCACCCTCCCTCGCTTTCGCCCTGTGCATCGGCGCGCTCTGCCCCCTTCGCGCGGCCCGGGCACAGCAACCGGCAGACCTCCTGCTCACCGGCGGGGACGTCTTCACCGCCGACTCCACCCAACCCTGGGCGCAGGCCATTGCGATTCGCGGCGACCGCATCGTCGCCGTCGGCGCGGACTCGCAGATCGCGCGACTGGCCGGGCCGAACACCCGGCGGATCGCGCTCGGCGGGCGGTTCGTCGTGCCGGGCCTCACCGATGCGCACGTGCATCCCGCCATTCCCATTCCTGGCGCACTCGAGTTGACGCCCCAGGGCCCGCCGGACCCCGGGCCGAGCGCACAACAACTGGCCGCCGCCCTGCGCGCCGCGGTGGCCCGCGCCACGCCGGGAGGGATGATCGTCGGTACGATCGGACCGCTCGTGTTGGACGATTCGTCGGTCGATCGCGACTGGCTCGACCGCATCGCCCCGCGCAACCCGGTGGAGCTCGCGTATTTCACCGGACATGGCGTGATCATGAACTCCGCGGGGCTGCGGGCGGCGGGCCTTCATGACGGCGTCGCCGACCCGCCGGGGGGCCACTACGGCCGCACCAAAGCCGCCGGCCGGCTCAACGGCCGGCTGTACGAATACGCAATCTGGAATGCCGCGACGCGCCTGCGACAGAACCTGCCGCAGGACTCGGCGGTGGCCGCCCTGCGCCGGTACGCCGAGCAGGAGTCCGCGTGGGGCGTCACCTCGGTGCACACGATGGGCGAGCCCCTGCTCTTCGACCGGCTGATCTCGGCGCTCGATGCCTCCCACGCACCCCTGCGCTGGACCGTCTACCGGCTCTACCTTCCGCAGCACGACGTCAGCGAAGCATGGACCCAGCCGTGGCCACAGCCCACGTCGCCGCTCGTTCGCGTCGCGGGCATGAAGTGGATTCTCGACGGCGCGCCGCCGGATCGCCGTGCGGCCCTGCGGGCTCCGTACTCAGACCGCCCGGGTTGGTACGGCGCCATCAACTACTCGCCCTACGACGTTCGGCGCATCCTTCAGCACGTGCTCGACACCAAGGTGTCCATCGCCATGCACATTTCCGGCGACTCCACCGCTGCGCTCGTGCTGCATACGATGCAGGAGCTGGCGCCCGCCGATCGCTGGCGCGCGAAGCGCGTTCGCATCGAACACGGCGACGGCCTGACCCCCGACCTCGTGCCCATCGTCAAGCGCCTCGGCGCCGTCGTGACGCAGAACCCGCTGCACACGGCGGACAGTTCCCTGGTCGTGCGCATTGGCCGCCAGCGGATGGCGACGTTTCAGCCGCTGCGCAACCTGCTGCGCGCCGGGATTCCGCTGGCGCTGGGCTCCGACATGGATGGCGGGCCCGAAGCGAACCCGTGGCTCAACATGATGATCGCGCTCCGCGACCCCGCCCGGCCCGACCAGGCGCTCACGCGCGAACAGGCCCTCCTCGCCTACACGCGGGGCGGGGCGTACGTGGAAGGTCGCGAGGCCGAGCGCGGAACCCTCACTCCCGGCAAGCTGGCGGACTTCGCCGTGCTTTCGGCGAATCCGCTCACCGTGCCCATGACCCAACTCCCCCACATCACGAGTGTCCTGACCGTGCTTGGCGGCCGAATCGTGTATCGCCGCGCCGCTGCTCAGCGCCGCTCGTGACGAAACCTAGACCGGCGCCGGCTCCGCGCGACGCAGCACGCCGCTCAGCCCCGTGCCGGGAGCCACGGTGTTGAACACCGTGCCGTAGCGCTTCACGTTCTCGTGCAGCACCGACAGTCGCCGATATCGAAGGTCATCGTCGACGCCGGTTCCGTCGTCACCGGTCCACCGCTGTCAGCCACCCTTCCACCTTCGCGCGGCTCGGCACCCCTCCGGCATGCACCACCTTCCCGTCGATCACCACGCCCGGCGTGGACATCACCCCGTATCGCATGATGTCCTGCACGGCCTCCACCTTCTCCAGCGCAATCGACACCCCCGCTTCCCGGGCCACGGCCTCGATCAGCCCGATCGTGCGTCGACAATTCGGACACCCCGTTCCCAATACCTTGACGTTCGTCATCACCGACTCCTTCGCGACAGTCACAGCACCGCGTTGAACACGTAGCCGACGAGCAGGATTCCCGCCGCCACGACGGACACGAACACCACGATCAACCGCAGCTTGAGCACCTTGCGCAGGATCACGGTTTCCGGAAACGACAACCCGATCACGCTCATCATGAACGCGAGCACGGTGCCCAGCGCCGCGCCCTTGGACAGCAGCGCCTGCACGATCGGGATCACGCCGGCCGCATTCGAGTACATCGGCACGCCCACCAGCACCGCCACCGGCACGGCCCACCACACGTCCCGCCCCATGAACGACGCCATGAAGTCCTGTGGCACGTACCCGTGAATCGCTGCGCCGATGGCGATACCCACCACGACATAGGGCCAGACCCGCCCCACGATCTCGCGCACCGCCGTGAATCCCGCGTCCAGGCGATCGGCCATCGTGACGCGCGCTACCACGAACTGCGCCTGCGCCTTCGGCATTTCGCGCACCCAGTCCTCGAGCCACGGCTCGAGGCGGAGCCGGCCAAGCACCCACCCCGCCGAGATGGCTACCGACAACCCGAGGCCGAGGTACAACAGCGCGATCCGCCATCCGAACAGTCCGAACAGCAGTGTGAGCGCGACTTCGTTCACCATGGGGGCCGAGATCAGGAACGAAAACGTCACCCCAAGCGGCACGCCGGCCTGCACGAAGCCGATGAACAGCGGCACGGCCGAGCAGGAGCAGAACGGCGTTACGATGCCCAGCCCCGCCGCCAGGACGTTGGCGGTGCCGGCTCGCCGCCCGGCCAGCAACGCCCGCGTGCGCTCGGGGGGTGAAATATGAGTTCACTAACCCCATCGCGAAGACGACTCCGAGCAGGAGCAGGAGCACCTTGGGCGCGTCGAAGCAGAAGAACTCCAGCGCGCCGCCCAGGCGGCTCGCGCGGTCAACGGGAAGCGCGCGCACCAGTGCGCCGGCGAGCGGCGCCAGTGCAGACAGCGCCGCGAGCCACGCCACCACGGCCAGTCCCAGAAACGCCTTCGGGTGCGCGGCCGCCCAGCGGCGGTCAGGCGCTATCGTCGTCATGCGCGCCTCGGCGCCGCCCGGCAGCTCACGCCCGGCGCCTCCTGCTTCGCCGCCATCCACGCGTGATAACGCGCTTCGAGGCCCGCGACGCGGGCATCCGGCAGCAGCCGGCCGACGGCCCGCAGCAGCCGGCGCTGTTCAGCGGCGCGGCCCCGCTCCGCCAGGCGGTAGTGCACCCAGAGTCCATCGCGGCGATCCTCGACGATTCCCGCCGCGTGCAGGTAGCGCAGGTGGCGCGAGGCCTTGGATTGCGTCACACCCAGGATTGCCTCGGCATCGCAAACGCAGAGTTCGCCATGGCGGAGCAGGAGCGCGACGATCTCGAGTCGGGTCGGATCGGAGAGCGCCTTGAACGTTCGGCTGAGCTGCTGCACGGCTTCATCGGGCATGCCGGGAAAGAACCCGTGTACGCGGGTACACGAAGTCGGCGGATCGCCCCGATTCGGTAGGGAGACCCCGAAGTTCGGCGTGGTGCCGGCCCGTGCAGCCGGCGCCGAAGACCCTCCAACCTCAGTTCGAGGTGCCGACGCCTCGCACGCGCCGCGCTTCCGCCTTCAGGAGTGCAATCCTCGCCTCACGCCTCGGGCACGTCCCGAAATCGGACCAACCGCTGCTGCTCCTCGTCCCACAGGGCGAGGCGCAGCGCCCCGACCCCCGAGCGCACGGTGACCACCGGCGAGCGATGGAACAGCGCGTTCGCATCATGGCACGCCTGCAGCCGGTAGTTCGGGATCTTCGGCGCCACGTGGTGCACGTGATGCAGCCCGATGCTCCCCGTGAACCACCGCAGCACCGGCGAGAGTTGCAGATGCGTGCTGCCCCGCAGCGCGGCGTCGACATAGTCCCAATCGGAGTGCGCCGTCCAGTACGCGTCCTCGAACTGGTGCTGCACGTAGAACAGCCACACGCCGGCCATCGCGGCGAAGTAGTACGGCAGCGCAAACGCGAACACGACGGTCTTCCAGCCGACCGTCCAGAACGCCACCGTCAGCCCCGCCGCAATCGCGGCGTTCGTGAGCCACACACTGGCGACTTGCGGCGAACGCGTCGCGAGGCTGCGGCCCCGCACGCGCTGGTTGATGGCCAGGTGCAGCGGTCCGCCGAGCAGGAGCACGAGCGGGTGGCGCATGATGCGGTATTTGCGCCGGCCACCGGGGGTCAGCGCCAGGTACTCACGCACCGTCAGCGTCGTGATGTCGCCGTGGCCGCGACGCTCGAGATCGCCCGAGGAGGCGTGATGCAGCGCGTGATCGCGCCGCCACTGCCCAAAGGGCGTCAGCGTGAGCACGCCGGTGAAGAATCCCACGGTGTCGTTCAGGCGCCGTGAGGCGAAGAACGACCCGTGCGCGCAGTCGTGCATGAAGATGAACGTGCGCACGAGGAGCCCGGCCGTCGGCAGGACGAAGAGAAGGGCGAGCCAGGGGGACTTCGCCAGCGCGGCGTGACTCCCCCACATGAGAAGCGCCAGCGGCACCAGTGTCAGGACAAGCTGGAGCGAGGCGCGCCGAGCGTTCGGGCCCACGAACGGGGCCACGGCCTCGCGCCAGTCCGCCGCCGAGCCGTGCTCCGGCGCCAGACCCGATGGATCCGCGAACACGGTGCCAGTCGTGCGCATTGCGCTGCTCCTGATGAATGTCTGCTGCGTTGGGAAGTGCGATCCGAACGGACCGATACGGTGGGAAACACGACCATGCTCGTCGCCTCGAGCCCTCCGCGATCGCGGATGGGAAGCGGTCGAACGCAAAACGGGCCTGCTCGCAAGTTGGCAGGCCCCTGAGGTACTCGGAACATGTCCACGCGCTCGGCGCGTGTGTCGCTTAAGGAATGAGTCTAAGGCGGCCCGGCAATCGGCGCAACTTACGCGTCCGACGCTGGCCGCCGCGCTCGCCCGTCACCCCCGGCCGCGCGTCAGCGAAACAGGCGGCGCGCCGGCCTTTCGCACCATCCACTGGCCGTACCGCTTTTCGGTAGCGGCCACGAGCACGTCCGCGAGCAGCGCGCGCGCCGCCTCGAGGACGAGTTGCTGCTCGGGTCCCGTGTGGTCGGCGATGCGATAGCGCATCCACGCGCCGTCGCGCCGCGCCTCGACCAGCCCCATGGCGACCAGATAGCGCAGATGGTGGTTGGCGAGGTCCTCATCCATGTCGAGGGTGGCATCGACGTCGCACGCGCACAGCTCGCCATGGCGGAAGAGCAGCGCGAGAATTTCGAGGCGCGCTTCGTCGGAAAGGGCTTTGAACGTCTGGCTCAGCAGTCGCATTGGAGGTTCCTCCAGTCATGGAGAGAACCTCGTTTCACACGCGAACAGCATCAGCGTTTACCTCACACGGCGTGGGCGAAGTTCCGGTCAGGACTTCGCGGACGCCGTGCGAGCTACCGCTCGCCGGCGTCCTTCTCGCCACGGTCAACCGCTCCGGGCCCAGACGCCCCCGATCCGGTCACGTACGCACTCGCGGCGCCGTCGCGATACACGAGCCGCCCGCCGGAATGCCCTACCTGCACACCGGCCGCCACGAGCGCCACCGCGCCAACGGTCGTCAGCAGGCGGCTCGCGCGCCCCACCGTTCCCCCGGCGAGCCCCGCCGCCGCGACGAGCACGAGCACGCCGGAGAGCACGAGCAGCCGCTCACCGGCCTCCTCGTGTACGTGGATCGACCCGCTCGGCACCACGTGCTCCACGCGGTCTTCCTGCGCCGACCCGGTGCGAACCGCCACGAATGCGCTCACGGTCAGGGCAAGGCCCACCGCCAGGGGCGCGAGCCAGGCGCGGCGCGCTGATGCGCCCCGCCCAATGGCCCAGAGCGCGATCCCGGCGACGATGGGCAGGAGCATGACGAGCACAATGGGGAAGTGAACCACCAGCGGATGGAGCGGCAAACCGAACATGGCGTGACCTCACGGGGTCGAGAGACGCCCGCAAGGTCGCTACCACGTCCGCATTTCGGTGTCGGCGATTCGACGGCTCCGCCGTCCCCCCGCCCCTTACGGCACGTGGACCTGCGGCTGGTCGGGCAGCCGGCGCGCCCAGATGTTGCGGAAGCTGATCGGCGCGCTCGGATCGCCGTGCGCCTGCAGCTTGATCGGCTCCGGCCCGTGCGCCTTGTACTGCGGCTTGCCGATGTACAGCGTGGGCCCCAGCAGCGCGACGTGGTTCTGCACGAGCACGCCGTTCTGGAACGCCGTCACGTACGCCGGCGTGTTCAGCGACCCGTCGGGCTTGAACGTCGGGGCGGTCCAGATCACGTCGTACACGTTCCACTGGCCGGGCGGACGCATCGCGTTCACGAGCGGCGGATACTGCTTGTAGATCGCGGCCGCCTGCCCGTTCACGTACGTGGTGTTGTTGTACGAGTCGAGAATCTGAATCTCGTATCCGTCGTCGCCCGGGCCCGTCGACGCAAGGAACAGCCCGCTGTTCCCGCGCGCCTGCCCGGAGCCGGTGATCCCCTCGGGCACCTTCCACTCGAGGTGGAGCTGGTAGTTGGTGAACGACTGCTTCGTCTCGATGTTGCCCGCGTGCTTGTTCACCGTGAGCACGCCGTCGTGCACGTCCCATTTGGCCGGCGTGTGGGTGTCGACGTCCACCCACTGGCTCTCGTCCTTCCCGTCGAAGAGCACGATCGCATCCGACGGCGCGTCGAGATCGGTCTTCCCCGGCGTGACCACCGCGGGCACGGGCTTCCAGACCTCGGTGTCTTCGGGACGCGGCTTGGCATTCTGCGCGCGCGCGGTGGCGGCGGCGCAGACGAACACGATCGCGACTAGGGCTACGGGCGCCTTCATGACGGCGGTCTCCTGGAGTGGCGTGGGCGGAGGGGCGCGTGCATCCTGCACAAGAATGCGCGGCGGCGCAACCGCGGCGCCAACGCCAGGCCCGCTACGGCCCGCTCACGAATACGTACGTCGGCTCCGGCGGCCCCTGGTAGATGCCGATGTGCGGCGTCTGAAGCGTGAGCGACACGCCGCGGCTTCCGCGCGCGAACGACCCTGAAAAGCTTCCCACGAGATCGACGGCCGAGTCGCCGCCGTCGCTCCACGAGTATCGCCCCGAATAGTCCAGCGTCGTCGTGTCGGTCCGGCCGCCCGAATCCACGCGTTCGGTGAGGGACAGGGCATACGTGCCCCGCCCGCACGGCGTCAGGAGATACCAGCTCCCGTCCGGCCGGAACACGGTATCCGCGTGAATGTGCGCTCCATTCGGAACCTCATATACGCACGACGACGGCAATGCGACGCCGGCCGGCGTGTTGACGAACGTCTCAGGCGCCGCGGCGCTCAGGGTCAGCCGGCCGCTCAGCGCGGTAGTGCTCACGCCGGTCACGCTGTCGGTGCGCGTGCAGCACGGCACCGCGCGGCCATCGACCGTCGACAGCTCGTACGCCCCGGCGAGGCCGGACCCCGAGCCCGGTCCATCGACGCCACAGGCCGAGACACAGACGACCACCAGACATGCAAACGAAGCACGGATCATGCGACCCCCAGCGCGGAGTGTTATGAATCAGTGTATATCTCCGCCGGGCCTCGTCAACCTCGGGTCACTTCCCGATCGCCTCCAGCCACCGGATCACGGCGCTCTCCATTCCGATCCGCTGATCGGAATACGGGT
>JAGWRB010000224.1 GCA_028876725.1 Gemmatimonadota bacterium | reverse complement strand
GTGGTCGCCGAGCAGGAGCCGACCGGCGATGAGGAAGCCGACTTCGCCGACATGCTCCGGAAGTTCAAGCAGGGCGTGGCCGACAACGTCGAGGAAGAGGATTATCAGAGCCACTACGACCTCGGCGTCGCGTACAAGGAGATGGGGCTGCTCGACGAGGCGATATCAGAGTTTCAGAAAGCCCTGCGCGGCGCGGAGAATCGCGCGCGCACGTACGAGGCCATCGGGCAGTGCTTCATGGAGAAGGAGCAGTTCCAGATGGCCAGCACGCTCCTGTCGCGCGCCCTGCACGAGCCGGGCCTGAGCGACGACAAGGCGGTGGGCGTGCTGTACCTCATGGGACGCGCCTGCGAGGCCCTGGGCAAGCCGGCCGACGCGATGACCTTCTACCAGCGCGTGTTCGTGATCGACGTGCAGTTCCGCGACGTCGGCGAGCGCATGAACGCCATCGAGCGGGCGGCCACGTGAGCGGCGTGATCGCGCGGCCCCGCTCGAAGATGACCGACGCGCTGCGCGCCATTCAGGCGCCGGTGCGCGAGCGGTTGGAAGACGTCACGACGGCGATGCAGGACATCGTGACGTCCGGGCTGCCGATGGTCGAAGAGGTGAGCCGCCACCTGCTGGGAATGCGGGGCAAGATGTTCCGCCCCACGCTCACCCTGCTGTCCAGCGACCTCGAAGGGCAGGCCGAGCCGCGCGCCATCTCGCTGGCCGCGGTCATCGAGCTCATGCACCTGGCCACGCTCGTGCACGACGACTCCGTGGACCACTCCGCCACCCGGCGGGGGCTCCCCACCGTCAACTCGATGTTCAGCCACCAGGTGTCGGTCATCATGGGCGACTACCTGTATTCGCGCGCCCTGCGCGCCCTGGTCGCGATCCGTGACTTCGACGTGCTCCGCGTCGTCACCGACGTGTCCAACGAACTGAGCATGGGCGAGATGCGACAGCTGGCGGCCATCGACGCGCTCAACTTCGGCGAGCCCGAATACGAGCTCCTCATCCGCGCCAAGACCGCGTCCCTGATCTCGGCGGCATGCGAGAGCGGGGCGCTCTGCGGCGCGGCGCGGTTCCGCGACGCCATGGCGCGCTACGGCGACCGCCTGGGCATGGCCTTCCAGGTCGTGGACGACATCCTCGACTACACCGAAGACGAATCGGTGACCGGCAAGCCGTCGGGCAACGACCTGCGCGAGCACAAGGTGACGCTCCCGCTCATCGCCGCGCTGCCGTCGATGTCCGCCGCGGCCAGGCGCCGCGTGGATGAGCTCTTCGCCTCCGACGAGCCGAGCGACGCCGCCATCCAGGACGTGATGGCCATCGTCGCCGATGCCGGCGGCATCGACTACGCGCGCCGCCGCGGCGAGCAGTACGCCGACGAGGCCGAGGCAGCCCTCCGCGCCGTACCCGATTCGCCCGCGCGCGCCGCGCTGGTGGATGCCATCGGGTACGTCACCGACCGGCGCTGGTAATGCCGCCCACCGGTTCCGCCAAGCACCGCCCGGGCTTTCACGCCCTGGTGCTCTCCATCGGCTTCATCGTGGGGGGCGCGTTCACGGAAATCGCCCGCCGCTGGCTTCCCGCCGGCGCGGTCAAGGAATTCCTGACCACCGGGGTGACGCCCTCCATGGGGCCGTTGCCCATTGATCTCGTCATCATCAAGTTCAGTGTAGGCCCGCTGGCGCTGGACGTCTCGTTACTCAGCCTCGTCGGCGTTTTCGTGGCATATCTCATCGCGCGGTCGCTCTTCTAGGAGACGGTATGAATTTCGGTAACATGGGGATCATGGAGTGGACGATCGTTCTCGTCATCGTGCTCGTGCTGTTCGGCGCGAAGCGCGTGCCCGAGATCGGCGCGTCACTCGGCAAGGGCATTCGTGAATTCAAGAAGAGCATGAACGACGTGCAGCGTCAGGTCACGGAGCCCGACGACGCGCCCCGCGCCGAGCGGCTGAGCGCCGGGGAGCCCGCGGCGCGGATGCGCCAGGACGAGGAGCCCGCCCGCGAGCCCAAGCGGCTCATCTAGACGCGCGCCTCACGCGCACGAGAAAACGGCGCCCCGGCCACTGTGGCCGGGGCGCCGTTTTGCGTTGGGGCGGCGAGACGCCGCGCGGGTTAGTTGGACGTGCGCCGAATGGCCGCGTCGATCTGCTTGCGACGGTCGTCGATCTTCGCGTGATCGTGCATCGCCTGCAGGAACATCTGCAGGCGCGCCTGCTGGAGCTGGCTGATGCGCTGCTGCTTCTGCGCGTCCTTCTGCTTGAGCCATTCGGCGCTGTCGGCCGACACTCGGCGGTCCACGCGCTCCACGGTGAGCTGCGTCTCGTCCCGAATCGGCTCGCTCACCGCGTGCAGCGGAAGACTGAACGCGGCCCCGATGGCGGCGGTGAACTGTCCGCCAAGGCCGGGCACGAACGCGCCGCGCGTGAACGACGTCTTGGTGCGCTCGACGTGCAGGTTGAGCTTCTGCGCCGCCTGCTCGAGGCTCGTGGCCGCCGCCGCCGACGCGAACGCCTTGGCCGGGTCCATCATCCGGTCCAGGTGATGCTGCGCGGCGATGATCGACCGGATCTGATCGCGCACCGCGGACAGGTCGCGCAGGCCACCCGGGGTGAGCGTATCGAGCCGCGCCATGTAGTAGCCGTTGTCGCCGTCGAACAGATCGCTCACGTCGCCCGCGCGCGCGCCGCCGAACGCCCAGGCGCTCACGCTCGGTACCTGCGCGCCGTTCAGCATCGCCGGCTGGTTCTCGGTCGCCGTCAGCTTGTAGATCGTCAGGTGCAGCGCAGCCGCCGCGCTGTCGAGCTTCGAGCCCTCTTCGGCGTTGGCCGCCATGTTGGCCAGGCTGTCGGCTTCGCGATCGATGCGCGCTTCGTTCGAATCGCTGGGCTGAATGCGCAGCAGAATGTGGCTCACGTCGATGGAGTCGCCCTTCTTGGCGTTCACCTTGAGCAGGTGATAGCCAAACGGCGTGAGAATCGGGCCCGAGAGCTGGCCGGGCTTGAGCGCCCACGCCGCCTTGTCGAACTCGTCCACGAACCGCCCCTTGGCGCTCATGCCGAGCTCGCCGCCGTTGACGGCCGACGCCGAGTCCTGCGATTCGCTCTTGGCGACGTCGGCGAACTTGGCGCCGCCCTCGATTTCCGCGCGCAGCTTGAGCAGGTGGTCGCGCACGGCCGCGCTGTCCGACGCGGTGATGAGCCGCGGAATCACGACCACCGAGAGCCGGGCCTGTCCCGGCTGCGTGAAGGTGTCATGGTGCGCGTCGTAGTACTGCTGCACCTCGGCGTCGGTCACCGACGCGTAGTCGGTGGAGTCGGGCGCCGCGCTCCAGGCCACGAACGTCACCTCGGCGCTGTCGTGCGCGTCGCGATAGGCGCGCCACAGGTCGGCGTCCGACACGTACACGCCCGCGGTGAGCTGCTCGAACAGCTTCTGCTTGGGGATCTCGGTGCGGTAATAGTCTTCGAGTTGGACCAGCAGGCCGCTCTCGCGCGCCACCGAGCTGGTGAGCAGGCGCTGGTACTTGGCCATGTCGAACTTGCCGTCGGTCTGCAGATCCGGGCTCTGCTGAATCCATGCCGGCGGCGCGTACTTGGCGTACTCGCGAATCTCGTCGGCCGTCACCGAGATGCCGCGCCGCTTGTATTCGCGATCGAGCAGAATCTGGGTGACCATCTGGTCGAACACCGAATTCTGGATCTGCCGGATCTCGTCCTGGGTCAGCGAGCGGCCCGACTGCTGCTGCTGTTGCTGCACCTGATTGTCGACCTGCTGGGTGTAGTCGGTGTACAGGATTTCCTGGCCGTCGACCTTGGCCACCGGAGTGCTCGGGGTGACCGTGGCGGCGTTGCCCAGGCCGGAGGTCTGGTAGAGCAGGAAGCCGATGATGAAGGGGGCCGCGATGACGAAAATCCAGATGTACTTGGCCCAGCTCCGCATGGTTTGCAGCACGCGGCGTTACTCCTGATTCTGGCGAGGGTTGCGACGGAAAGGCAGAGCAGAAAAAGGTACCCGGTCGGCGGGCCTAAAATCAAGTCGGCGTGTGACTTCTGATTGACTCCGACTGTCTGTGATGTGTATTGTTCGCTTTCCTACCGCCCGCAGTCAGCTGCAACCCCCATCATGGCGAATTCGGCTCGCATCGACGAATTGAAGAAGAAGTTCGACGAGAACCCGCGTCGCTACTTCGCCCCCCTCGCCAACGAGTACCGGAAGGCGGGTGACCCCGAGCAGGCCATCGCCATCTGCCGCGAGTTCCTGCCGCAGCAACCGGGCCACATGAGCGGGCATATCGTCTACGGCCAGGCGCTGTTCGACGCCCAGCAGTTCGACGAGGCGCGCACGGTGTTCGACACCGCGCTCACGCTGGACCCCGAGAATCTGATCGCGCTCCGCTCGCTGGGAGACATCGCGCGCGGCCTCGGGGACGCCGCGACCGCGCGGGCCTGGTACCAGCGCGTGCTCGACGCCGATCCCCGCAACGAGGAAATCGCCGCCCTCCTCACGACCCTCGCGTCGTCGGGTGCGGAAACGCCGCCTCCACCCCCGGCGGCCGCAGCGCCGTCCGAGCCGGCGGAGATGGGCCCCACGGGCACGGTGGTGATGGGCGCGCTGAAGCTCGACGGACTCGAAGAGGTGGTGCCCGAGGCAGTGGCGCC
>JAGWRB010000223.1 GCA_028876725.1 Gemmatimonadota bacterium | reverse complement strand
CGGCGGTCATGCGCCGGGCAGTTCCAGCGCGTCGAGCCACACGCGGCGCACCTCGCTCGCGCCCATGGCGTTCGGTTCCAGCGGCGAGCGCCGCCAGTACCACCGGTCCTTCTCGGCGGCGCTCACGCCGTGGCCCATGAAGTGGGCGTGCAGATCGGCCAGCAATGTGTTCGGCGTGCCCGACGCGAGCGTGCGGATGCGCTCGTTCACCGTGGCGAGCGCCTCCAGCGGCACCGGCTTCTTCGCGTCGTCCACGCCCGGGAGCAGCGCCGTGCCGTCCGACGGGTCGCACACCGTGGCCAGCACCAGCGTGGCGTTGGGGCGCAGGCGGCGGAGGGCGTCTACCAGAAACTCGTATGCCTCGGCGATGTCGTGCGCCGCCTGGCGGACCACGGCGCTCGGCGGCCGGCGCACCAGCAGGCTCATCAGCTCCGTGGCGCCGCAGGTGAGGGTCACGAGCGCGCGGGCATCGCTCTCCTCGACCGTGGAGAGCTGCTCGCCGAACAGGTCGCCGATCGTCGCGCCCTCTTCCACCAGCCGCCGGAACACCGCGCCGGGACAGGTCGAATGCAGATCGCGGCCCGCGAACGCGGGCCAGCGGGCGTCGTCGTTGCGATGCAGCAGCGAGGCGGCGCCGAGCGGGGCCAGGTCGCCCGCCCCGGGCGCGCGCTCCAGCGCCACGGCCACGCTGGTGGCGCCGGCGTCGAGCGCCGGATAGAGATCGCCGGAGAACGAATCGCCGAAGGCGAGATACTCCTCGAAGTGCACGGTCAGGCCCTCGCGCGCCGCCGGCGGTTAGACGTTGGCGACGACACCGCGCGTGGCGAGAATGCGCGCCACCGTCTCGCCGATCTTGTTGTTGGGCGTGCTCGCCCCCGCGGTGATCCCCACGCGCACGGGGCCGTCGGGCAGCCAGCCGGCGCGGTCCGCCTCTTCGTGGTGAATCCCCACGCGCCGGAAGTGCACCGTCTTCGCGTCGGGGTCGATCCCCGTGGCCGAGTCGATGTGGTACGTGGGCACGCGCTCGCCGCACAGCGCCGCCAGCGAAATCGTATTGCTCGAATTGAAGCCGCCAATCACCACCATCACGTCCAGCGGCTCGCGCAGCAGCTCGGTGACCGCGTCCTGCCGCTCCTGCGTCGCGCTGCAGATCGTGTCGAAGGTGCGGAAGTCGGCGGCGCGCGCCGCGTCGCCGCGCACCCGCGCGATCGTGGCCCCCACCTCCTCGCCGATCGCCAGCGACTCGCGCGCCAGCATCGTGGTCTGGTTGGCCACGCCGATGCGCTGCAGGTGCTGCGCCGGATCGAATCCCGGCGACACCGCGTCCCGGAACCGCTCCAGGATCGTGGCCGCCGACACCGTGCCCTCGATGTACCCGCACACGAGCTTCGCCTCGTCCATGTTCCGCACCACGATGTACTGGCCGCCCGGATACTTGCGCACCTGCGACGCGGTCGCCCGCGTCTCCTCGTGGTAATACTTGCCATGGATGAGCGCCGTGAAGCCGTCGCGCGCGTAGCTCTCCACCCGCTTCCAGACGTTGAGCACCGAGCCGCACGTCGTGTCCACCAGAATGCAGCCGATCGTCCGCAGCGCCTCGAAGTCGCCGATCGTCACGCCGAACGCGGGCATGATCACCACGTCGTCGGCCCGCACCCCGCTGAAGTCGAACCCCTCGGCGCCGGGCATCAGGATCTCGATCCCCATCTCGCGCAACCGCGCGTTCACGTGGGGATTGTGGATGATCTCCCCCACCAGGAAGATGCGCCGGTCGGGAAACTTGCGGCGCGCCTGGTACGCGTACTCCACGGCGCGCTCCACGCCATAACAGAATCCGAACTCCCGGGCCAGCTTGATGGTCACGTCGCCGGCGGTGAGCTCGTAGTCGTTGGCACGCAGGAAATCGACCAGCCGGCCGTCGTAGTCGGAGGCCAGATCGGCCTGCACTTCGGTCTTGAGGCCGAATCCCTTGCGGAAGTAGGTCGGGGCGTCAGCGGGCGTCGCCATGCAAATAAATCTAGCGCACCGGCGGGGATCGGGCCTATCTTGGCGCGTCCCCGCCGCTTCCGCCCCCAGCCCCCGCCCCGACGCATGAGCGAACATTACGATCTCGTCGTCATCGGCGCCGGCCCGGCCGGCGAGAAGGGCGCCGCCCAGGCGGCCTACTTCGGCAAACGAGTCTGCGTCATCGAGCGCGCCCCCAAGCCCGGCGGCGCCGCCGTCAACACCGGCACCATCCCCTCCAAGACCCTCCGCGAGACCGCCCTCTACTTCAGCGGCATCCGCCAGCGCGGCCTCTACGGCGTCGATCTCCGCGTGAAGCACGACATCACCATCGCCGACTTCATGCAGCGAGAGCGGTCGGTGGTCGAAACGGAGTGGGACCAGATCGACGAGAACCTCAAGCGCCACGGCATCGACGCCGTGCAGGGCACCGCCCGGTTCGTCAACGCGCGCACCGTGGAGGTCGAGCGCTACGGCCAGCCCACGCGCCAAATCAGCGGCGACGTCATCCTCATCGCCACCGGCTCGCACCCCCAGCGTCCCACCGGCTTCGACGTCGACGGCTCGGTCGTCGTCGACAGCGACTCCCTGCTCACGGTGCAGCGCATCCCCACCCGCATGATCGTCATCGGCGGCGGCGTCATCGGCTGCGAATACGCCTGCACCTTCGCCGCCCTCGGCGTGCGCGTCACGATCATCAACAACCGGTCGCGGCTGCTCGCCCACCTCGACACCGAGGTCAGCGAAGTGCTGCGCCAGCAGATGACCGCGCGCCTCGGCATCGCCGTCCACGCCGACGCCGAAGTGAGCGGCATCGCCGTGCACGACGACTACGCCGACGTCACGCTGAACGACGGGACCAGGCTCGCCGCCGACTGCGCGCTGTTCAGCGCCGGACGCAACGGCAACACCGAGGGGCTGGGCCTCGACGCGATCGGCGTGGGCACCAACGCTCGCGGGTACATCAAGGTCGACGACCGGTACCGCACGGGGGTCGGCAACGTCTACGCCGTGGGAGACGTGATTGGATTCCCCGCCCTCGCCTCCACGTCGATGGAGCAGGCCCGGGTCGCCGTCTGCCACGCGTTCGACCTCAAGTACAAGGAGCGCGTCGCGTCGCTCCTCCCATACGGCGTGTGGACCATCCCCGAAGTCGCCACCGTGGGCGAGAGCGAGGAATCGCTCAAGCTCAAGGAAATTCCGTACGAAGTCGGCCGCGCCTCCTACCGCCTCAATCCGCGCGGCCTCATCCTCGGCGACGTCGACGGCTTCGTGAAGATCCTCTTCCACCCCGACGACCAGCGCGTGCTCGGCATCTGCATCGTGGGCGACTCCGCCTGCGAACTCATCCACGTCGGCATGACCTGCATGAGCTTCGACGGCACGCTCGACTACTTCATCCAGAGCGTGTTCAACTACCCGTCGCTCGCCGACGCGTACAAGTACGCCGCGTACGACGGGCTCCAGGCCCTCGCGCGCCGGTACGCGCGCGCCAGCGGGCTCCCCGCCAGCGGCTCGTACCGCGCCGTCACCGAGGCCTGACCGCCGCCCGCGCGGCTACCAGTGCTCGGGCGTCAGAAAGGGGGCCAGCGCGTAGGCCACCAGCGTCTCGTACGCCTGCTGCCGGTCCACCAGCCCCGCGGTGAGAATCCCCACCGCGCCCGCGCCCCGCTTCGTGTCGTGCGCGCCGGTCAGACGGTCCATCGCGTGCCCCAGTTCCAGCCCCCCGCGCACCGCTTCGGCCACCACCGCCGGCAGCGGCATCGCCAGCGAGCCGCCCACGCCGCGCCGTCCGTCGCGCGACACCACGGCCGCCCACGCGCACGTGCGCATCGCGCCGTCGGCCTGCTCCACCACGCCGCCCTCGATGCCCACGCCCAGGTCGGCATCGCCGAGCGCGAGCGCGCCGCGGGCCCGCGCCTCCGCGCCCCGAATCGTCTCGTCGTCGCCCACCGGCTGGTCGCGCACCGATGACGGCACCGCGTGACCTTCGACCACGGCGTCCGGCGCCACGCGCGCAAGGACGGCGCGCACGGCATTGATCTTCACGGGGTTCGAGGACCCGACGACGACGCGTCGAACGGCGGCAAGTGTCATGGACGTGATCCGATGAGAGACGGGAACGGCGGGCGCGCCCCAATCTGCGGTGCGCGGCGCCATCCGTTCAAGCGCGCCGGCGCCTTCGCTTGCCCCCGCCGGCCGCCGCTCTCATGTTTGATCGCCCCAGCGGTCTCCCCGGTCCCTCGCCTCGTGTCCCTTCCCGCCCCGCATTCCGTCGCGCCGGCCGCCACCGGTCCGTTCGCGTTTCTCGGCGCGCGGCTCTGGCTCGATTTCGTAAACTCTGATAGCGGCCGCGGCGGCGAGGACGCCCTGCGGGACTTCGACGCGCTCGTCGCATGGCTCGAAATGGCACGCGTCATTGACGCCGACCGCGCGCTGGGCATGCGCCGTCGCGCGCACCAGCAGCCGGCCGGCGCCGCCGCCGTCCTGGCCGACGCCCGCCGCGTGCGCGACGCCCTGCG
>JAGWRB010000222.1 GCA_028876725.1 Gemmatimonadota bacterium | reverse complement strand
GTCGCCCGGGGCGGCGTCGCATCCGGTGACGCGCACGCCGCGACGCGCGAGGAGCTCGGCCAGCGCGCGCATACCGGCGCCGGCGATGCCCACGAGGTGGACCGGACGCGGGTCACGACGATCGAGGAGCGACATGGAAGGCGCGCGGAATATACGGCCCGCGCGCCCCGGCACTCAAGGTTTCGCGCGCCTGCCGTCGATGATGGCGATGATGTGCTGCGCGATCGTTTCGGCGGCGTGCGGCCGGGCACGGCGCGCGGCGCCGTCGGCAATGCGGGCCAGCGCGTCGGGATGCGCGAGCAGGTCGCCGATGAGTTCGTGCAGTTTGGGCCCCGTGAGCTGCTGCTGCGGCAGATGAATGGCCGCGCCGGCGTGTTCGAGCGTGGCGGCGTTCGTGGTCTGGTGCTGGGCCGCCGCCGTCGGCAACGGCACGAGAATGGCCGGGATCTTCCAGGCGAACAGTTCGCTGGTGGTCATCGAGCCGGCGCGCGCGACGGCGAGATCGGCGGCGGCGTACGCGTCGGCGATGGGTGACAGATACTCGCGCACGCGCACCTGCGCGCCATCGTACGACTTGAATTCGTCGTAGGTGGCCTTCCCCGTCATCCAGATCAGATACAGGTCGGGCGGCAGTCCCTGGTTGATCCACCCGGCGACGGCGCGATTGATGGCCTGCGAGCCCTGGCTGCCGCCGTACACGAGCACGACGTGCCCGCCCTCGCGCGGAAAGCCCCACTTGGCGCGTGCCGTGCCCCGCGACAGCGCCATGGACGTCGGCGGATCGATGGGCGCGCCCGTGTCCACCAGCGCCTGCGGAGCGCGCGCGCGCAGGAAGCGCGCCGCCTCGGGAAACGTGAGATAGATCTCGACGCAGTCGCGCGCATAGCGACGCGCCGTGATGCCGGGATAGCTGTCGCCCACCTGCTGCACGATGGGGATCCGGTGGCGGCGGGCGTATTCCAGCATGAGCCCCGACGCGTACCCGCCCGTGCCGACCACGAGCGCCGGCCGCTCGGCCTTCACGAGGCGGCCCAGCTCGCGCCACACGGAGACCGCGCTCACGATGGTGCGCCAGTTCTTCCACGGGGAGCGCCGGTGCAGCGGGTGCAGGTCCAGCAGCCTATATGGGAACTCGCAATTCGGCAGCACATGGCGCTCGATGCCGCGTTCGGCGCCCACGAAGTACGGCTGCAGGTCCGGCCGCAGGCGCACCAGCGCGCGCGCGATGGCGAGCCCCGGATACAGGTGCCCGCCCGTGCCGCCGCCGGCGAAGATCACGCGCATGGAACCGCTACCGCTCCAGCGGGTTGGTGGCGCTGGCGCCGTACACCCGTTCCTTGGTGCTGCCGATGTTCACGAGCACGCCCGTCGTGAAGAGGGTGAGAATGAGATTCGAGCGCCCGTACGACACGAACGGCAGCGTGAGCCCCGTGGTGGGGAGCAGCCCCACGACCACGCCCACGTGCAGCAGCGCGGTGAGCACGGTTACGAACGTGAGCCCCACCGCCACGAGCTGCAGAAAGGGCGATCGCGCCTGCCGCGCGATGCGGAATCCGAACAGCCCGAACGCCGCGAAGGCGAGCGTGATGGCCGCCAGCCCCACGAACCCCCACTCCTCGCCGATGTTGCTGGCAATGAAGTCGCTGTACGGAAACGGAAGAAATCCGTACTGCTGCCGCCCTTCGCCGAAGCCCACGCCGAACAGGCGCCCCGACCCCACCGCCACCAGCGACTGCTGGAGCTGATAGCTCACCGTGGCGGGCGCCGAGCCGGGGTCGAAGAAGCTCGTGAGGCGCAGCATCGCATACTGCAGCTTCTCGGCCTTGGTCCAGAGCAGCGGCATGGCGATGGCGCCCAGCGCCACGAAGTGCCCGATGCGGGCCCCGCCGGCGTAGAGAATCACGGCCATGAGCAGCGTGTACAGCATGGCCACCGACAGATCGGGCTCGAGCACCGCCAGCACGTCGAGCAGACCGATGATGACGAGGAACGGCAGCAGTCCCTTGGTGAGATGCCGGAGCTGATCGCCCTTCTTCACCGTGAGCATCGCCACCCAGACGATCACGCCGAACTTGCCCAGCTCCGACGGCTGCAGCGATTGCCCCAACAGGAACCGCCGCGATCCGTGGATGCGCGGCGAGAACAGCGCCAGCGTCATGGTGAGAATCGTGAGCCACATCAGCGGCCAGGCCCACTTCTCCCACTTCTCGGCGTCGAGCTTGGCGGCGATGGCGAATGCCACCGCGCCCACCGCCGCCCCCTCGATCTGGCGAATCAGGAAGTACGCGCTGGAATGACCGGCGTTCATGGCCACGATGGCGCTCGCGCTGTACAACACCGCCAGACCGAACGCCAGCACGGCCGCCGTGATGAACACCAGCGCTTTGGCCTCGGGCCCCATGCGCCAGCGCTCGCGCACCTCCGCGCCCGTCAGCGCCGCGCCACGGCGCGGCGTGTCGCCGCCGGCGTAGCCCGCGCCCAGCGCGTCCGCCTGCGGCGCGCCGGTCATGGACGCAGCGCCAGGCGCTTGAACTCCGCGCCCCGGTGCTCGTAGTTGTCGAACATGTCGTAGCTCGAGCACGCGGGCGACAGCAGCACCACGTCGCCCGGCGCCGCCGCGTCGCGCGCCGCCTCGATTACCCGCTCGAACGACACCCCGGCCGGCATCCGCTCCACCGGCACCACGGATTTCAAATCCTGCTCCACGATCGGCCCCGCCTCGCCGTACGCGATCACGCGCTTCACCGTGCGGCGGAGTTCACCGGCCAGCGGTGTGTACGGATCGCCCTTGTGCCGCCCGCCCAGCAGCAGCACGGTGGGGCGGTTCATGCCGCGCAGCGCGACCAGCGTGGACGCGACGTTCGTGGACTTGGAATCGTTGATCCACTCCACGCCGCCGGCCTCGCCCACGGGCTCGATGCGGTGTTCCAGCGACCGAAACTCTCGGAGCCCGCGCGCGAGACGCGATACCGACAGCCGCGTACGGTGCCCGGGCTCGGCAAGCATCACCGCCAGCGTCGCGGCCAGTGCGTTCGCCACGTTGTGATCGCCCACCAGGCGCAGCTCCGTGCGCGCCACCAGCGGTTCGCCGAGCACCATCAACCGGTCGCCGTCCCGGTCGTACCATGCGTCGGCGCGCCCGTTGGTCGAGAATGCGACCTGCAGACCCGCAGTGCCCGCCACCAGCCCATGCGCCGCGGCGTCATCGCCGTTCACGACCCAGTTCGACGCCGCCGACGCGTTGCGGAAGAGCCGCGCCTTGTCGCCGTAGTACGCCTCGACGTTCGGATACCGATCGAGATGGTTGGCCGAGAGGTTGGTGAGTACGCCCACATCGGGGGCGATTCCCGGCGTGTCGTGGAGTTGGAACGACGACACCTCCAGCGCCACCCACGGCGCCGGATCGGGTGAAAGCGCCACCTCACTGAGGGGCCGGCCGATGTTCCCCGCCGCTTCCGCCCGAAGCCCAAGCGCGCGCAGCAGGTGCGCCGTGAGCGCCGTGGTCGTCGTCTTGCCGTTGGTGCCGGTGATGGCCACGTAGCGCAACGCCGGCAGGAACCGCAATCCGATCTCGACTTCACTCACGATCGGGATGCCCTCGGCGCGGGCCGTGGCCAGCGGCGGCGCGTCGGGCGGCACACCGGGACTCGTCACGACGAGCGATGCCCGCGCGATCCGTTCGAGATCATGGCGCCCCACATCGACCGACGCGCCGTCGGCGCGCAACGCCTCGGCTGCCCGCGCGAGTGTCGCGCCCGAGCCGGCGTCCGACGCGTAGACCTCGGCGCCGGTGCGCGCGAGCAGCGTGCCCACGGACACCCCGCTCCGGGCCAGGCCGATCACCGCTATCTCGCCGTGCAGCCAGCCCAGTTCCATGGCCGCTTCGGAAATTCGCGTCATACGCCGGTCACCGCACCTTCAGTGTGGCCAGAGCCAGAAAGGTGCACAAAAGCCCCAGAATCCAGAACCGCACCACGACCTGGGTCTCGGGCCATCCCTTGAGTTCGAAGTGATGATGGATGGGCGCCCGCAGGAACACGCGGTGCTTCTGCGCGTACTCGAGCCCGTACCGCCGCCGGCGGTACTTGAACACGCCGCGCTGGATCATGACCGAGAGCGTCTCGCACATGAACACGCCGCCCACGAATACCAGCAGAAATTCGGACTTGAGCAGAATGGCCACCGCGCCAAGTCCGCCCCCCAGCGCCAGCGACCCGGTATCGCCCATGAAGATCTCGGCGGGATGCGTGTTGAACCACAGGAACGCCAGCAGCGCGCCCGCCATGGCGGTGCAGAACACGGTGAGCTCGCCCGAGTCGGCAAGGTAGAACAGCCCGAGGTAATGGCTCCAGTCCACGCGCCCGATGGCGTAGGCGAAGACGGCGAACGTGGCGAAGGCGATGGCCGAGAGACCGGCCGCGAGCCCGTCGAGACCGTCGGTGAGGTTCACCGCGTTGCTCGTGCCCGTGAGCACGAAGGTCGTGAACACCACGTAGAGCCACGCGAAGCCGGCCGACACCGGGACCACCAGCACGTACTTGAAGAACGGCAGCGTCGTCGACGCGCCGGGCAGATCGGGCGAGAGCGGGAACCGCCACACCGTCAGCCCCAGCAGCAGCCCGATGGTGATTTGTCCGGCGAGCTTGTAGCGCTCCACCAGCCCCAGGTTCCGCTGGCCCGCGCGCTTCTGCCGGAGCTTGAGCACGTCATCCAGCAGTCCGATCGCACCCATCGCCGCGGTCACGCCGAGCGCCAGCCAGATGTACCGGCTGCTGAGGCGCGCCCAGAGCAGCGTGGACCCGATACTCGAGAACAGGATGATCAGCCCGCCCATCGTGGGAGTGTTCCCCTTGCCGGCGTGCGTGTCCGGAGTCCCCTCGCGCACGATTTGCGTCACGTCGCGCCCACGCAAGCGCCGGATGATCATTGGCCCCACGATGAACGCCAACACCAGTGCCGTCACGGCCGCCCCGGCCGCCCGGAAGGTGATGTACGTGAACAGGTTCAGCACCCGGAACCGGTGGATGAGCGGAACGAGGAAGTGGTAGAGCACGTGCTTTGGCGGTGGCGGTCAAAGGGACGGACAATCGGTTGGGCAGCGAAACGGCTCGACGGACGGGTGGCGCGGACGTGACCTGACGACGCGGCGGTTACTAGCGCTCACTCCACGCCGAGAGCAGCGGCACGAGCCGCTCCAGTCGCGCGCCGCGCGATCCCTTGAGCAGGATCGCCGCGTCGGGCTGAAGCCGCGGTGCCAGCGCCGTCCACGCCGCGTCGAGATCCGACGCAGAGATGACGCGCGAGGGGGGCGCTGCGGCACGCATGAACGCGTCGGCGAATTCGCCCACGCCCACGAACACCTCGACCGGCGACTCCAGCGCCGCACGGACAACGGCGTCGTGCACGCGGGCGGTGTGCTCCCCCATCTCCAGCATCGTGCCGAGCACGGCCACGCGTTGGCGCCCCTGTCCCACCGCGGCCAGCAACTCGAGCGCCGCGCGGGTGGAATCGGGATTGGCGTTGTAGGCATCGTTCACCAGCAGCGCCCGCCCCAGGGGCTCCACGGATCCTCGCATGGCCGGCATCCGGGCCGTGCGCATCCCGCGCGCGGCGTCGGCCACGGTTACCCCGCACGCGTCGGCCGCGGCGAGCGCCAGCATGGCATTCCGCAAGAGATGCGCACCGCGGGCCGGCGGGGCGACCTCCACCCCGTGCACCACGGCCGTGCCGAAGCCGCCGCCATCCAGTGCCCATCGCTCGGCGCGCAGATTCCCGGCGTCGAGCCCCGCCGACACCACGCGGGCGGCACGCTCCGCAGCCGCGGCCGCGACCTCGGGCTGGGACGCCGGCGCGATCGCGAGCTTCACCCCGTCGCACGCCGACAGTTCTTCGCGCATCACGCCGGCCAGATCGCCCAGCCCTTCCAGATGTTCTTCGGCGATCGACGTCACGACCACGACGTCGGGCTCGGCGATGGCGCGCAGCGCGGCGACTTCACCGGGCTGGTTGGTGCCCATTTCCACCACCGCCACGTCGGCATGGTCGGGGAGCGCGAGCAGCGTGGCCGGCACGCCGATGAGATTATTGAAATTGGCCGCCGACGCGTGCACCTCGAGCCGCGACTCGACCGCGGCGCGGATCAGTTCCTTGGTGCTCGTCTTGCCATTGGAGCCGACGACGCCGATCACGGGGCCGTTCCACGCGCGCCGGCGGAACCGCGCCAGGGCGCCCAGGGCGCGCGTCGTCTCGGGCACGACGTATGCAGGCACGCCGAGGCCCGCGGCGCGCCGGGCGTCGGAGACGACGACGCCCCCCGCTCCCGCGTCGACCGCGGCGCGCAAGAAGTCGTGGCCGTCGAAGTTGGCGCCGATGAGCGCGACGAACAGGTCGCCGCGCGCGATGGTCCGCGTGTCGGTCCACACGCGGCCGAATCGCGCACTGCCGGCGGGACCTCCGCCGAGTGCCGCGGCGACGCGGTCCCACGTCCAGAAGGCGTCGAGCGGCGACGCCGGCTCGCGCCGCTCGGGAGCCCGCACTTCGATGCTCATGCCCCCGCCCCCAGCAGTTCATGCACGATGGCTTTCTCGTCGAACGGAACGTTGGTCGTGCCGATCACCTGATACGTCTCATGCCCCTTGCCGGCCAACAGCACCACGTCGCCGGGCCGGGCCACCGACAGCGCGTGCGCGATGGCCGCGCGCCGGTCGGCCATGCGAACGTAGCCTCGTCCCGTGAACCCGGCCACGACTTCGTCGATGATCCGCTCCGGGTCTTCGGTGCGCGGGTTGTCGCTCGTGACGATCACCACGTCGGCGCCGCGTTCGGCCGCGGCCCCCATGAGCGGGCGCTTGCCGCGGTCGCGGTCGCCGCCGGCGCCAAAGACGCAGATCAACCGGCCCGGCGTGAACGGGCGCAACGCCGCGAGCGCGCGCGTGATCGAATCGGACGTGTGGCTGTAGTCGCGCAGCACGGTGGGACGCTCGGCGAGCAGTTCCAGGCGGCCCGGCACCTGCGGCATCGTCGAGAGCCGCTCGGCGATCAGCGCCGGAGATTCGTCCAGCGCCCACGCCGCCGCGGCAGCGCCTGCCGCGTTCGCGACGTTGAAGTCGCCGATGAGCGGCAACGTGACGCGATGCCGGTCCCCCGCGATCACGAGGGTGAACGCGCTCCCCTGCGGGCCGGCCTGGACGCCGGCGGCGGCCACCTCGGCCGGGGCTCCGCTGGCCGTGAACCGGATCAGGCGCCCCCGACTGGGGAGCGCGTTCCACGCCGGATCGTCGGCGTTCACCACCACGGCGCCCCGCGACGACACCTGCTGCACGAGGAGCGCCTTGGCCTGGAAGTATGCGTCCATCGTGCCGTGGTAGTCGAGGTGGTCGCGCGTCAGATTGGTGAACACGGCCGCGTCGAACTCCACCCCTTCGGCGCGATGCTGATCGAGCGCGTGCGACGACATTTCCATCGCCACCGTGCGCACGCCGGCGTCGACCAGCGCGCGGAACACGCGCTGCAGTTCCACGGGGCCCGGCGTGGTGAGCCCCGAGCCGCCGTCGAGGGGATCGCCCGCGCTCCCCACCCGCACGCCCAGCGTGCCCACCGACGCGCTGCGCGCGTCGGGGCGGTCGAGCAGGTGGCGAAGCATGTGCACCGTGGTCGTCTTGCCGTTGGTGCCAGTGACTCCCGCCACGCGGAGACTTCGCGCCGGCCAGTCGTACGCGGCGGCGGCGGCGATGGCGGCCGCGCGCCGCCCGGAGCCTTCGCGCACGATCAGCGCCGGCAATTCGGTGCGCGACGCGTCTTCCACCAGCACCGCCCCCGCGCCCGCGCCCCGGGCGGCGTCGAGAAAGTCGTGGCCGTCGCGCTGCGATCCGCGCACCGCGATGAACAATCCGCCGTGCACGATGCGCCGGCTGTCATCGGTGACGGCGGGAACGGTCGCCGGCAGGTGTCCGCGCGTGCCGGCGAGCACGCCGGCGTCGCGGAGCGCCGCGGCGATGGATTCAACGGAGATCGGCATCAGTAATCGTAACGCAGGCGGACCACGGCGCCCGCCGGCGCCATCGCGCCGGCGGCGGGAATCGTGGCCACCGGCGCCCCGCGCACGAGCTGCACCTGGAAGCCCGCGTCGTGCAGCGCCAGCACGGCGTCACGGAGCGGGAGTCCCGCCACGTCGGGCACCGCGCGCGGCGGAAGCGGTGGCAGCTTGGGCGCCG
>JAGWRB010000221.1 GCA_028876725.1 Gemmatimonadota bacterium | reverse complement strand
TGGCTGTACACCGGCGACGGCGGCGTGATGAACGCCGACGGCACGGTGACCTTCACCGGCGTGCTCAAGCGGATGTTCACGCGCAGCGGGTTCAACATCTATCCCGAAGAGTTGCGGCGCGCCGTACTGGAACTCGACGGCGTGACGGACGTGCGTGTGCGCGCGATTCCCGAACCGTCGCGCGAGCACGACGTGGGCCTCGACGTCACGGGCGCGGTGACGGCCGACCAGGTGCGCGCGTGGTGCGAGCGTCGGCTGGCGGCCTACAAGCAGCCCGCCGAGATCGTGGTCACCGGCTCGCGATGACGCCGGGCGGCGTGGCCTTGGGAATGAGCACCAGCTCGCCAGAGCCCACCGCCTGCGAGACCGCTTCCACGACGTCGGGATCGAACTGGTTCCCGGCATTCTTGCGCAGTTCTTCCACCGCGCCCTCGAGCGTGAGTTCCGCCGAGCGATAGGGGCGTCCGCTCGTCATCGCGTCGATGGCGTCGGCCGCGGCGGCGATGCGGGCTTCGAGCGGAATCGCGCGCCCGCGGAGCTGATCGGGCACGCCGCGGCCGTCCATGCGCTCGTGGTGCGACCGCACGATGTTGAGCGCGATGGGCGCGTCCCCCAGCAGCGGCGCCAGAATGCGCCACCCCACCACGGGGTGGATCATGATGTGTTCGTATTCCTCGGGCGTGAGGCGGCCGCGCTTGTTCAGCACCTCCTCGCGCACCCCGATCTTGCCCAGATCGTGCACGTGACCGCCCAGCTCCACCTGGTAGATCATTTCGTCGTCCAGGCGGAGCGCGCGCGCGATGGCGCTCGCATAGTGGCTCACCCGAATGGAGTGGCCGCGCGTGTACGGGTCCTTGACTTCCAGCGCTTCGGCCAGCGACTGGATGCCGGTGAGGAACAGCTCCTCGAGGCGCCGGGACTGGGCCTGCACGCGCTCCTCGAGGCGCTCCTGATAGTCGCGGTTCTCGAGCACCAGCCGCCGGCGTTCCAGCGCTTGCGCCACGCGGGCCCGCACCTCTTCCAGGTGGAACGGCTTGGTGAGGTAGTCCATGGCGCCGATGGCCAGGCACTTCACCGCCACGTCCACGTCGGCCACCGCGGTGATCATCACCACGGCGGTGTCGGGGTAGCGCGTGCGCACCTCGCGCAGCAGCTCGATGCCGTCCACCTGAGGCATGCGCAGGTCGGAAATCAGCAGCGTCACCCGGTGCGACTCGAGATAGTCGAGCGCGTCGCGGCCGTTGGCCGCCTCGGCGCAGGCGAAGCCGTCGCCCCGCATCAGGTGCATCAGCACCTGGCGCAGCGGCGCCTCGTCGTCGACGATCAGGCAGGAGGCACGACCGGTCTCTTCCATTCCCTCTCCCATCCGCCGCCGGGACCGGGCGCTCGCCGGTGCCCGCCGTCGCGGTTATCTTTCACCCTTCACCCAGCCCACGAGTCTCGGCATGACGCGCGCCTACGACGACGATCTCGCGGCCGGCTTCGCCACCCGGGCGATCCACGCCGGCCAGCGCCCCGAACCCCTGGCGGGCGCCATCATGACGCCCGTATACCTCACCTCGACCTACGTCCAGGAAGCCCTGGGAGAGAATAAGGGGTACGAATACGCCCGGGGCAAGAACCCCACCCGGGAAGCCCTGGAGCGCAACGTCGCTTCGCTGGAAGGGGCCCGCCACGGATTCGCGTTCTCCAGCGGCATGGGGTGCGTGGACTCCATCATGAAGCTGTTCAAGGCCGGCGACCACATCGTCTGCGGCGAAAACGTCTACGGCGGCACCTTCCGGCTGTTCGACAAGATCCTCCAGCCGATGGGCCTCAAGTTCAGCTACGTCGACACGCGCGATCCCCAGCGCGTGGCCGACGCCGTGACGCCCGCCACACGGGCCATCGTGGTCGAAACACCCACGAACCCGCTCATGCGCCTTACCGATCTCGCCGCGGTCTCGCAGATCGCCAAGAAGGCCGGGGCGCTGCTCATCGTGGACAACACGTTTGCCTCGCCCTTCTTCCAGCAGCCGTTCAAGCTCGGCGCGGACATCGTGTTCCACTCCACCACCAAGTACCTCAACGGGCACAGCGACATGGTGGGCGGCATCGCGCTCTGCAACGACGACGCGCTGGCCGACCGGCTGAACTTCGTCCAGAACGCGGCCGGCGCGGTGCCCGGTCCGCTCGACTGCTGGCTGGCGCTCCGCGGCACCAAGACGCTGCACCTTCGCATGCCGCGGCACGACGCCAACGGGCGCGCCATCGCGCAGTGGCTGGCCGAGCGCCTGGGCCCCGAGCAGGTGAACTACATCGGGCTCCCCACGCATCCGCAGCATGAGCTGGCCAAGCGCCAGATGACCGGGTTCGGCGGCATGATGAGCGTGGAGATGGGCACGCGGGAGCGCGCGGCGCACGTGCTGGGCCGCGTCCGGCTGTTCGCGCTCGCCGAATCGCTCGGCGGTGTCGAGTCGCTGATCAGCCACCCGGCGTCGATGACGCACGCGTCGGTCGACGCGGCGCGGCGCGCCACGCTCGGCATCACCGACGGGCTCATCCGGCTCTCGTGCGGCGTGGAAGACGTGAACGACCTGCTGGCCGACCTCGACCAGGCGTTTCAGGGGCTTCCGGAGCACGCGGGCCGTGCGGCCGGGCGCCCGCTGCGCGCTGCCGCCGCGACACCCGCGTGACCCCCGCTCCGTAGGGACTGAAGACGGTTCGCGAGAGGGCGCGCCCCCGGACGGGGGCCACCCCCTCTTCGGCATTCCCTTTTCCGTGTCCCGCCTATGCCACGCACTCCGCTTCTCCAGATCTCCTCGCGCGCCTGGGAGCATCCGGCCGACCGCGCCGCGCTGAACACGCTGCGCGCCATTCCCGGCTTCGACGAGGTCGTGCGCAAGGTCGCGTCGTTCTTCGGCGAACGCGGCGTGCGCCAACTGTTCCTGGCCAACGCCGTGCGCGTCTCGGAGCACCAGCGCCCCAAGCTCAACGCGATGTGGACCGAAGTGCTGGAAACGCTCGACTGGCCCACGCGCCCGCAACTCTACGTGACGCAGACGCCGTTCGTGAACGCGGGCGCCGTGGGCTTCGACGATCCGTTCGTCGTCATGAACTCGGCCACGCTCGCCATGCTCGACGACGAGGAGCAGCGGTTCATCCTCGCCCACGAGCTCGGCCACATCATGAGCGGGCACACCACGTACCGCACCATCGCGATCATCATCCTCACCGTGGGCATCAACAATCTGCCCTTCCTCGCGGGCGTGGCGCTCCTTCCCTTCCAGCTCGCGCTCCTGGAGTGGTACCGCAAGAGCGAGCTCAGCTCCGATCGCGCCGGACTGCTCGGCACGCAGGATCTGAACGTGGCGATGCGCGGGTTCATGAAGCTCGCCGGCGGCAGCGCCCCCGCGGGCGACGAATCCAGTCTGGAGGAGTTCATGCGCCAGGCGGAGGAGTACGAGACGGGCGGCAACGCGTGGGACACGGTGTTCAAGGTGCTGAACACGGCGTTCCGCGATCACCCGTTCAACACCGTGCGCGCGTCGGAGCTGCTCAAGTGGCACAAGAGCGGCGCGTATGACGCCATCGTGGGCGGCACGTATCAGCGCCGCGACGACCGCGACCGCCCCCTGAGCGACGATTACGCCGACGCCGCCGGGTACTACGGCGACCAGACGCGGTCCACCGTCCGGCAATTTGGCGACGTGCTGTCCCGCGCGCGGGACGCGTTCAACGACGCGTGGCGCGGCGCGCCGAAATGAAGCTGCTTCTGGTGGGCGGGGGCGGGCGCGAGCACGCCCTCGCCTGGAAGTTCAAGCACGACGACCCGGCGGTCACGCTGATCGCCGCGCCCGGAAACCCCGGGATGGCCGAGCTGGCCGAGTGCGTGCCCGTCACGGCCACCGACGTGGGCCGCCTCGTCGAGCTGGCCCTCGAGCGCCGCGTCGATCTCGTGGTCGTGGGCCCCGAGGCGCCGCTCGCCGCGGGGCTCGTGGACCGCTTGCGCGAGGCCGGCGTGCCCGCGTTCGGTCCCACACAGGCCGCCGCGGAAATCGAAACCTCCAAGGCATTCGCCAAGCAGCTCATGCTCGACGCCGGCGTGCCCACCGCGCAGGCGCGCGTGTTCACCTCGGTGCTCGAGGCCAAGGAGTGCGCGCGGGAGTTCGGGGCGCCGGTGGTGATCAAGGCCTCGGGGCTCGCCGCCGGCAAGGGCGTGATCGTCTGCGAAACGCTGGCGCAGGCCGACGAAGCCATCGAGTCGATGCTCGTGGGCAACGCGTTCGGCGAGAGCGGCCACGAAGTGCTGGTGGAGGAGTTCATGGAGGGCGAGGAGGTCTCGGTGCTCGCCCTCGCCGACGGCACGCGCGTGCTGTCGCTCGTGCCGGCGCAGGACCACAAGCGCCTGCTCGCCGGCGACCGCGGCCCCAACACGGGCGGCATGGGCGCGTACGCGCCGGTGTCGCTGGGCGCACGGCTGGGACAGGTGTCGCGCGACAACACCGCGCTGCTCCGCGAAGTGGAGACGCGCGTGCTGCTCCCCACCCTGCGTGCGATGCGCGACCGGGGGCGCCCGTTCACGGGTCTGCTCTATGCGGGTCTCATGATAACCGCCGACGGGCCGAAGGTCGTGGAGTTCAACTGCCGCTTCGGTGACCCCGAGACGCAGGCGGTGCTCCCGGTGGCACAGATGGATCCGCCTCTCGCCACGGTGATGCTGGCCATCGCCCGGGGCGAGGGCATTCCCGCTGGCGCGCGCTGCCACACGCAGGGATACGCCGTGACCACCGTGCTCGCGGCCGCGGGCTATCCGGGCACACCGCACGCCGGCGATCCCATCGAGTTGCCCGCGCCGCGCGCCGACGCGCTGGTGTTTCATGCCGGCACTCGGCGCGACGACGACGGCGTGCTGCGCACCGCCGGTGGACGCGTGCTCGCGGTGACCGGGCTGGGCGCCACGTTCGCCGGCGCCCAGCGCGCAAGCGCCGACGCCGCATCGCACGTGCGCTTCGCGGGCAAGCAGTTCCGCGACGACATCGGCTGGCGCGAACGGGCGCGCGGTGCCTGAGCTTCCCGAAACCGAAACCATCGCCCGGGAGCTGAACCGGCTGGCCGCCGGCGCCACGATTGCGGCCGTGGGCGTGCCCCGCCCCGACGTGCTTCGCGAGATCGCCCCCATGGCGCTGCGGCGCCGCGTGACCGGCGCGCGCATCGACCGCGGTTGGCGCCGCGCCAAGCTCATCGTGCTCGATCTCTCCACCGGCGACCGGATCGTGGTGCAGCCGCGCTTCACCGGCGCCCTGCTGCTCGACCGCGGCCAGCTCGACGAACGCGAGCACGCCTATGCCGCCGTGCGGTTCGAACTCGCCGACGGACGGGCCATCGTCTACCGCGACATTCGCCGCCTGGGCACCGTGACGCTCATGGCACCCGAGCGCTTTGACCGGTATTCGGCGGCGTTGGGCCACGAGCCTCTTGACCCGGCGTTCGGTGCGGGTGAACTATCGGGAATTCTTCGGGCCAGCCGGCAGGCGGTGAAAAAGGTGCTCATGGACCAGCGGCGGATTGCGGGAGTCGGCAACATCTACGCCAACGAGGCGCTCTGGCGCGCGGGCATCGATCCGTCGCGCGCCGCGCGCGGCGTGAGTCCCGGCGAAACGGCGCAGTTGCACACCGCGCTCGTCTCCGTGCTGCGCGAATCGATCGACGCGCGCGGCACGAGCTTCCGCGACTACCGCGACGCCAGCGGGCGAGCGGGCGGATTCGCCGAGCGTCTCGCGGTCTACGGACGCGCCGGCGAGCCCTGCCCGCGGTGCGGCGCCCGGCTCATCGGTACGCACGCCATCGACGGCCGGAGCACCGTGCTGTGTGCGCACTGCCAGCACTAGCGCTCGAGCCGCGCCGCACGACGCCGGCCCAGCTTCGCGCGATGCGCGAGCACGTGCGCGCCAACGCCGCCGATCGCCCGGGCATCTACCGCATGGTGGCAGAGGGCGGCGAGGTGGTGTACGTGGGCAAGTCCAAGCGTCTGCGCACGCGCCTGCTCAGCTACTTCCGCGCGTCGTACCCCGAGGAGAAGGGCGCGCGCATCGTGCGCGAGGCGTCGGCTATCGAGTGGGAGTACGTGCCCAGCGAATTCGCGGCGCTGCTCGCCGAGATGCGCGCGATCAAGCGATTCCGTCCGCGGCTCAACGTGGCGATGAAGCGCGACGCCCGGCACTTCGCGTTCATCAAGCTCACCGCGGGCGCCGCGCCCAAGCTGCTCGCGGTGCGCGGGCCCAGCGGCGATGACAGCGCGCTGTATTACGGCCCGTTCCACGGCGCGCGCCGGCTCGAGGAGTCGCTGCGCGAGCTGAGCGACGTGCTGGCGCTGCGCGACTGCCGGCTCACCCAGCGCGTGGTGTACGCGGATCAGGAGGAGCTGTTCGCCGGCCCCGCGCGCACGCCGGGGTGCATCCGGCTGGAGATCGGGCGTTGCCTGGGCCCGTGCGCCGGTGCGTGCACCGCGGCGGCGTACGCCGAGCGCGTGCGGCTGGCGCGCGCGTTTCTCGACGGCGAGAGCGACGGACCGTTGGAGACGCTGCGCGCGGAAATGGACGCAGCGGCGGATCGGCTGGAGTTCGAGCGCGCGGCGTCGCTGCGCGACAAGCTCGCGCGCCTCGAGGCGCTGCGCGAGCAGTTCGACCGCCTGCGGTTCGCGGTCGAATCGCTCTCGTTCGTGTACCGCGTGCCGGGCGTGGACGGGGACGACCGCGTGTATCTCATTCGCCGCGGCCGGGTGCGCGGTGAGTGCGCGGCGCCGCGCACGCGGAGCGAGCGGCGCGCGCTCACGTCGTTGACGCGTCACGTATTCGCGTCGGCCGAGCCGCGCGGGGCGCGCGTGCCCACGCACGAGATCGACGAGCTGATGCTGCTGTCGAGTTGGTTTCGCGCGCATCCGGGGGAATTGACCCACACACGCGCGCCACGCATCCGGTAATCCCGCACAGCGCGCGTCGGCGCGCGCCCCACAAAACAGCGCTGATTCGCCGACAGACGCCTCAGTCCGCCGGCTCTACGTTCTTGCGCATCGAGGAGGCGGGGATGCTCAAGGTCCGCGAGATCATGACCGAAGACCCGATCACGCTGGGTCCCGATCTGACTTTGCGACAGGCCGCCGAGCGTCTCGCCGGACTCCACATCTCGGGCGCGCCCGTGGTGAGCGGCAACGCAGTGGTGGGCGTGCTCACGCTGTTTGACATCGTGGAATTCATCGCCAACACGCCGGGCCTTCCGCCCGACGAGGCGGCGCGCGACATCGAGGGGGACGACGACGGGCTGGAATCGGTCGCCGCGTTCTACTCCGACGTCGCGGCAGGAGATGTGGCCGACGTCGTGGAGCGGATGCGCAACGTGGATCGCCGGGAATGGGATGTGCTCTCCGAGCACACGGTGGGCGAGGCGATGACGCACGTCGTGTTTTCCCTTCCTCCCGATGCGACCGTCGAGGCGGCCGCCGACTTCATGGGGCGGGCCGAGATCCACCGGCTCCTCGTGCTGGACGGCGATCGTCTCATCGGCATCGTGAGCGCGCTGGACATCGCGAGAGCGGTGGCGGACCACCGGCTCACGAAACGCACCTACGTTTTCGCGCCTCACACGCGCTATCCCGCGCCAGGGCGGGCATGAGCGCGCGCCGGGGCAATCCGGACCGGCAGGCGCGGTCCGGCGGACCACACCATCGCAAGCGCGAGGAGAATCTCATGGCGAGCACTCAGATGTCGCGGGCCGCGGGAACGCGGGTCCCGTTCGTCTCGACGCTCACGCGTGACCTGGACGAGATGCAGAACCGGCTGCGCCGGGCGTTCAACCTCCCGGCCTTCGAACCCCTGATTCCGTCGTTCGTCCAGCCCGTGGGCTGGAACCCGGCGGTGGAAGTCGCGGAGACCCCCGAGCAATTCACGGTCACCGCGGAGCTCCCGGGGCTCACCGCCAAGGACGTGAGCGTCGATTTCGAAGACGGCGTGCTCACGCTCAAGGGCGAGAAGGCCGAGTCGAAGACCGAGCAGGACCAGAAGTACTACGTGTGGGAGCGGAGCTACGGCGCGTTCGAGCGCTCGTTCACGTTCCCGACGGCGGTGGAGCAGGACAAGATCAAGGCGTCGTTCGAGAACGGCGTGCTCACGGTCGGCATTCCCAAGACCCGGAGCGCCAAGGCGAACGGCCGCAAGATCAACATCACGGAGAAGTAACGGTGGCTGAATTCAGGGAATGAGGGGTACGTGCGCGATGCGGATGTCGTGACCTGAGACTAGCATGCGGGCGACGCTCGGCTCGATGTCGAACCGCCGCTGCCCAGCTGCACCTGGATTCACCACCCACCGCCCGTCTGCTCTCACGAGCAGCGGGCGGTGCGTGTGTCCGTACACCAGCACGTCGGCATCGTAGGCCGCCAGCAGCTTCGCGGGCGTGGGCGCCCCCAGTTCGTGCCCGTGGCTCACGTGCACCCGCACCTCGCCCACCGTCACCGTGAACTCGGCCGCCAGGCGCGGATCGCCGGGAGCATCAGTATTTCCATATACTGCCCGCACCGGCGCGATCGCCGCCAGCTCCTCGAGCACCCCCTCGCCCACGTCGCCGGCGTGCAGGATCAGCTCCACCCCGGCCAGCGCCGGGAACACCTCGGGGCGCACCAGGCCGTGCGTGTCGGAAATCAATCCGATCGCGTGCTCGCGCGCGGTCACCGGCGCGGGCCCTTCCCGGGCGCTTCGCCCTGCCAGCGCTTCACCAGCCCGTGCGGCACCTGCAGATGGTCGAGCACACGCGCCACCACGAAATCCACGAGATCGCCGATCTCCCGCGGCCGGTGGTAGAACCCCGGCGCCGCCGGCATCACCACCGCGCCGGCACGCGTGAGGCGCAGCATGTTCTCCAGGTGGATCGCGCTGAGCGGCGTCTCCCGCGTCACCAGCACGAGCGGCCGCCGCTCCTTGAGCGCCACGTCCGCGGCCCGCTCCACCAGCGACCGCGACGCGCCCACGCTCACCGCTGACAGCGTGCCCATCGAGCAGGGGCAGATCACCATCCCCGCGTTGAGCGCCGAGCCCGACGCCGGCGCCGCCCCCCGGTCGGTGTCGTCGTACCGCGTCACGTACCGGTCCCACGCCTTGGCGCCGATGTGCGCCCGCAGGGCGCTCGAATCCGCGAACTCGGTCTCGGTGCGGATCAGCCGTTCGCCATGGCTCGACACGATGAGCTGTACCGGCCGCCGCGCCGCCACGAGCTGCTCCAGCAGCCGCACGGCGTACGGCGCCCCCGACGCCCCCGTGATCGCGAACACCACCGGCCGCAGCGCCGCCATCTCAGCGCCCCCCGCCCAGGCCCATCATCACGAGCGGACGCGCCCGCTCCACGAGCACGAAGAAGAAGAACGCCAGACTCAGCATCCCGTTCATCGAAAAGAACGCCGCGTCGAGCCGCGACAGGTCGTTGGGCTTCACCAGCGAATGCTCATAGGCCAGGATCGCCGCCGCCAGCGCGACGCCGGTCCAGTAGAACGCGCCGCCATGCGTGGCCACCCCCACCGCCGCCAGCGACGCCACGGTGATCACGTGCA
>JAGWRB010000220.1 GCA_028876725.1 Gemmatimonadota bacterium | reverse complement strand
TTCTCGATCTCCGGCGCCCGATCGAGGATCGCCTGCACCTGCGCCGGCAGCGCCTCCATGGCCTGCGCGATCGCCCGCCCCTTTTCCACCGACAGCGTGCGCAGCCGCGCCAGCTTGAGCGTGAGCAGCGCCAGCGCGATCACCTGGCTCGTGAACGCCTTGGTGCTCGCCACGCCGATTTCCGGGCCCGCGTGCAGGTAGATGCCCCCGTCGTCCTCGCGCGCGATCGTGGACCCCACCACGTTCACCAGCCCCAGCGTCTTCGCGCCCCGCCGCTTGGCCTCGCGCATCGCCGCCAGCGTGTCGGCCGTCTCCCCCGACTGCGAGATCACCACGCACAGCGTCTTGTCGTCGACGATGGGGTTTCTATAGCGAAACTCTGATGCGTACTCGACCTCGACGCGAATGCGCGCCAGATCCTCGATCATCAGCTTGCCGATGAGCGCCGAGTGCCAGCTCGTGCCGCACGCGGTGATCAGGATGTGCTCCAGATCGAGCATCTCCTGCTTGCTCAGGTTGAGGCCACCCAGCTTCGTGAACCCCTCCTCGGTCACCAGGCGCCCCCGCATCGTGTTCTCGATGGTCGCCGGCTGCTCGAAGATCTCCTTGAGCATGAAGTGCTCGTACCCGCCCTTCTCGATCTGCTCCAGATCCCAGTCGATGCGCTTCACGTCCTTGGGCACGTCGTTCGCCTCGAGGTCGAACACCCGGTACCCGCCGCGCGTCAGCACCGCCATCTCCCCGTCGTCCAGATACACCACCTGGCGCGTGTACTGCAGAATCGCCGCCACGTCGCTCGCCACGTAGTTCTCCCCGTCCCCCAACCCCAGCAGCAGCGGGCTCCCCTTCCGCGCCGCCACGATCTTGTCGGGATCTCGGCTCGAGATCACCGCGATCCCGTACGTCCCCTCCACCAGATCCAGCGCCTCCAGCACGGCGGCCTCGAGATTCCCCGTGAACGCCGCCTCGATCAGATGCGCCAGCACCTCGGTATCGGTGTCGGACTTGAAGACGTGCCCCTGCTCGGCGAGCCGCTGGCGCAGCACGCTGTAGTTCTCGATGATCCCGTTGTGCACCACCGCGATGGTGCCGGTGCAATCGTGGTGCGGGTGTGCGTTCTTCTCGCTCGGCGCGCCGTGCGTGGCCCACCGCGTGTGCCCGATCCCGGTCGTTCCCGCGATGGGCCGCGTCGCGACGGTCGACTCCAGCGCCGCGATCTTCCCCTTCGCCCGCCGCAGACTCACCCCGTCATCCCCCAGCAGCGCCAACCCCGCGGAATCGTATCCGCGGTATTCCATGCGCTTCAGCCCGTCGATGAGCATCGGCGTCGCGATGCGCGGCCCCACGTACCCCACGATTCCACACATACCGTCCGCTCCTCTCTAGTGGCCGCTCAATGCGTCGAGCGGCGCCCGCGACTCCGTGACCAGCGCCCGTGCCTCGGCCTCCGTGGGCGCCTCGGCGATCACACGCACGATGGGCTCCGTGCCCGACGGCCGCACGTGCACCCACCGGTCTTTCCAGCTCAGCCGCAACCCGTCCTGCGTGTCCGCCACGGCGTCGGGAAACGCCGACCGCAGGGCCCCGTACACCGCGTCGAGGCTCGCCTGCGGCCGGTCGAGCTTGTCCTTCACGATCGCGTACCGCGGCAGATCGTTGACGACCTCCGACAGCGGCCGCGCTTCTTCCAACATGAGCTGCAGCACCAGCGCCGCGCCCACCGGCGCGTCACGCCCCAGATGCACCTCGGGCAGAATCACCCCGCCGTTCCCCTCGCCCCCCACCACCGCTCGCTCCTCGCGCATCCGCACCGCGACGTTCACCTCGCCCACCGGCGCGCGCAACAGTGTCGATCCGCCCGCCACCGCCGCATCCTCTACCACGCGACTGGTCGAGAGGTTCGTGACCACCGGCCCCTTGCGGTACCGCAGCACGAGACGCGTGGCCAGCGCGAGCGTGTAGTCCTCGCCGATCGCCTTTCCCGTGTTCGAAACGATGGCCAGACGGTCCACGTCGGGATCCACCGCGAATCCCACGTCGGCGCCCGTCTCTTGCACAAACCGTTCCAGCTCGCCGAGGTTCTCCGCCACGGGCTCGGGCGAGCGCGGAAAGCGGCCGTCGGGCTCGGCGTTGATCGTGCTCACCACGCACCCCAGCCGGTCGAGCAGCGCGGGCATGATCACCGCGCCCGCGCCGCGGCAACAGTCGAGCGCCACCTTGAACCGCCGGCGCGCCAGCGCGTCGACGTCCACATATGGAAGCGAAAGGACACACTCGATGTGTCGCAGAACCGCACGGTCGTCGCTCTCCACGGGGCCGAGTTTGTCCCACGTGGCGTACGGAATTCCCGACTCCACGAGCGCGCGCATCGCCGCGCCTTCGGCGGCCTCCAGAAAGAGTCCGGTCGGCCCGATGAACTTGAGCGCGTTCCACTCGATGGGGTTGTGGCTCGCCGAGAGCATGAGGCCGCCGGCCGCGTGGTGGTGCTCCACCGCCAGTTGGCAGGTGGGCGTGGTGGTGAGCCCGATGTCCATCACCGTGCACCCCACCGACTGCAGGGCCGCCATGGCCACGCGATGGAACATCGGCCCCGACACGCGGCTGTCGCGCCCGAGCACGACGGTGCGCGACCGGCCCGCCGACGCGGCCCAGGCGCCGAACGCGGCCGCGTAGCGCGCCACCACCTCGGGAGTCAGCGCTTCGCCCACGCGCCCCCGGATTCCCGACACACTCACCATCAGGCCGTCGTGAGCCATGCGTCCTCCTTCCGTGAAAGCGTAAGGTAGCCCGCGCCCGGGGGCGCGCAAAGCACACGCGCCGTGCTTTACACCCCATCCGCGCGGACCTAACTTTTCGCCGCCCGCTCTGGAGGACGGCCCCCTGACTCAGCCGCACGAAACACGCGGCGCCATCCGCTTCCCCTTCCGTCTCAAGATGGCCGCCATCAGCGCGGCGGCCGTCGTGCTGACGCTGGGCGTGATCATGGCGCCGGTGTACGTCAGCGGGCGAAATCAGCTCGCCAAGGTGCACGGCGACCGGCTGCTCGGCATGGCCCGCGGCGCCACGCTCGTGGTGCCCGCGGAGTCGCTGGACGTCATCGCGACGAAGGGCCAGGAAACTCCGGCGTTCCGCGACACCCGTTCGGCCCTGCTCCACGCATGGATCGCCAACGGCGCGAGCGAGAGCGATCTCGTGAACGGGCTCGAGATCGTGCGCGCCGACAGCCTGGGCCGCTGGCGCGTGCTGGTGCACGCGTCGTGGCAGCCGGGCCAGCCGCAGTACCGCGTGCCGTGGATCGCGCCTCCCGGACTCGCCGACAGCCTGCGCGCCGGCCGCGAAGCGTACACGGGCGTGTACGTGACCGACGACGGCTCGCTCCTCTCGGCCGAAGTGCCGGTGCGGCGCCCCGACGGATCGATTGCCGGGTTCATCGTGGCCACGCTCACGGCCGACCAGTTCCTGAGCGAGCTGCGCTGGCAGCTCATTCGCTTCGTCCCCTTCCCCTTGCTCGCGCTGCTGCTGGCGCTCGCGCTCTCGTACTGGGGCGCGGCGCGGCTCACCCGCGGACTCGACGACGTGACGCGCCACACCGACGCCGTGGCCACGGGCCAGCTCCGGCACGAGCTGCACTATGTGGCCGCCGACGAGATCGGCGCGATGGCTGAGTCGGTGCGACGCATGACGGTGGGGCTCCGCAATCTGCTGCTCGAACTCGACACCGGCGCCAACGAAGTGGCCGCGACCGCCGAGGAGCTGGCGGCGAGCGCCGAGGAGATGACCGCGGGCACCGACCAGGTGTCGGGCGCGGCGCGCGCGATCGCCAACGCCACGGCCACGCAGACGCGCAACGTGAAGGCCGCCACCGAGGGCTCCACCCGCGTGGCCGACCGCGCGTTCACCGTGGCCGGACACGCCCGCAATGCGCAGAACGCGTCGGACATCGTCGCGCGCTCGGCGGCGCGCGGCGTGACCGCGGCCGGCCAGGCCCTGGAGAGCATGACCGCCATCGCCGCCGTGACGCGCGAGGCCGTGCCGGCGGTGGTCGAGTTGGGCGAGAAATCGCAGCGCATCGGCAAGATCACCGAGACCATCGCCGCGATCGCCAAGCAGACGAATCTGCTCGCGCTCAACGCGGCCATCGAAGCCGCGCGCGCAGGCGAGCACGGCAAGGGCTTCGCCGTGGTCGCCGACGAGGTGCGCAAGCTCGCCAACCAGACGGCGGCCGCGCTCGACAACATCCGCACGCTGGCCGGCGAGATTCGCGGCGTGGCCATTCGCACCGAAGAGCAGATCGCGCAGGTCACCGACCGCGTGGCGGTGGGCGAGGGCGTGATTCGCGCGTCGTCGGGCGCGCTGGCGCAGATCGGCAAGGAGATCGAAGCGAGCCGGAGCGCGGTGGATCTCATCGTGGCGTCGGCCGAGGCGCAGCGCGACGACGCGGCGTCGCTGGCGCGCGAGATCGAGGAGCTGGCCACCGCCGCCGAGCAGAACGCGGCCACCGCGGAGCAGATGAGCAACGTGGTCGAGCAGCAGACCGAATCCATGAACGCCGTGGTGCAGTCGAGCCAGCATCTGGCGGCGATCGCCGAACGCCTGCGCCAGTCGATGGCGCGCTTCAACCTCTGATTTCGTGACCGAACCTCTGGCCCTGCTGCCGCTGGCCGCCGCCGCGGGCGGCGGCACCGTGGATCAATTCGAAGCGCAGCAGCTCGTGGCCGCCGGCCTCACGCTGCTGCAGCGATGCGCGCCGCTGGTGCGCGCGCTGAGTGGGCGCCGCTCGGCGATTCTGCTCCCAACGTCACCGGCGTTCCTCACCGCGCTGGCCGCGAGCGACGGCCGCGGCGCGCTGTTCGTGAATCCGCTCGCGTCGCCGCTGGAAATCGCGGCTCAACTTCGCGAGGCCGACGTGGGCGCGGCATTCACCCTCGCGGCGCTCGCCGCGCGGCTCCCCGACGCGCTCCCCCGCGTGCTGCTCGACGACGCGCCGCGCGCCGCGCGCTACGTGGATCCCGCCACCACGCGCGACGTCGATATGGGAAGCCACGTGGGCCTTTCCATCGAAGGCGAGCGGGACGTGGCCGGCCGCGACGAAGAAGCCGCCATCGTCTTCACCTCGGCCATGGCCGGACACCCGCTCGGCGCCGTGCTCACGCACCGCAACCTCATCGCCAACGCGCGCAGCACCGTGGTGGCCGCCCAGAACACGAGCGACGACCACGTGCTCGCGCTGCTGCCGTTCTCGCATCTGTTCGGACTCACCGTCACCGGCATGGCGCCCCTGCTCGCCGGCGCCCGCGTGACGACGATGGAGCGATTCAACCCCGTGCGCGCGGTCGAGTTGATCTCAACCGGCGGCATCACCGAAGTGGTGGGCGTGCCCGCCGTCTTTCGCGGCCTTCTCGCCGCGTACGGAAAACGGGGCGCGGCGGCGCGCGGGAACACACTGCGTCTGTGCATCTGCGGCGGCGCGCCGCTCGATCGCGAGCTGCAGGATCGCTGGGGCGACGTCACCGGCGTGGAGCTGCGGCAGGGATACGGACTCACGGAAGGCGCGCCCGTGTGTCTCTTCAACCAGGTGAGTCTCCCCAATGCGCGCGGCACGATGGGCGTGCCCTTTCCCGGCGTGGAGGTCACCATTCGCGAGCCGGCCGCGGCGAGCGCGGGACTCACCGCCGAGCGTCCGCGCGGCGCGCCGGGTGAGATCTGCGTGCGCGGCGAGAACGTGTTCCGCGGATATCTGCGCAACGGCGAGCGCGGGCTGCCCGTGCGCGACGGCTGGCTGTACACCGGCGACGGCGGCGTGATGAACGCCGACGGCACGGTGACCTTCACCGGCGTGCTCAAGCGGATGTTCACGCGCAGCGGGTTCAACATCTATCCCGAAGAGTTGCGGCGCGCCGTGCTGGA
>JAGWRB010000219.1 GCA_028876725.1 Gemmatimonadota bacterium | reverse complement strand
TGAAGCACCGGCGGCGGCCAGGGCCAGGGCAAGGCGAAGACGGCGCATATCGAGTGACTCTCGGGTCAGAGGATGGTGCAACGATAGCGCCACCGTGCGCCCGCCGCGACCGCGGACGCGTGGATCGGTCCGGTCCCGTCCGGTAGATTGCCCGCATGCTCAACACCATCGGAGTCTTCTGCGCGTCGAGCCCTGGCGCCGATCCGCGCTACGTCGAGGTCACGCGCGCCTTCGGCACCCTCGCGGCGCAGTCGGGCCGGCGCCTCGTGTATGGTGGTGGCAACACCGGGCTGATGGGCGTGCTGGCCGACGCGGCGATGGCGGCGGGCGGCGAGGTAATCGGGCTCATGCCCAAGCACCTCGTGGACCGCGAAGTGGCGCACCACGGCATTTCGGAGCTCATCGTCGTGAACTCGATGCACGAGCGCAAGGCGCGGCTGGCCGACCTCGCCGAAGCATTCGTGGCCCTTCCGGGCGGACTCGGCACGCTCGAGGAGTTCACCGAGATCTGGACCTGGGGCCAACTCGGGTTGCATGCCAAGCCGTATGGGCTGCTGAACATCGCGGGCTACTACGACGGGCTGCTGGCGTTCCTCGACCATGCCGTGTCGGAGGGGTTCTTCCGCCCCGAGCATCGCGCGATGGTGGTGGTGGACGACGAGCCGGCGGCACTGCTCGCGGCACTGGAGGCGGCTCCGCCGCCGGCCCAGCCGAAGTACATCGACCGGGCGACGACGTAGCCGCCTCGCGCTCGCGCGGCTAGCGCTCCCAGAAGTGCGGCGGCTCGATGTTCAGCGCCCGAAGGTACACGTACCCCTGGCCGCGGTGGTGCACTTCGTTGTCGATCACGTAGAGCACCAGGCGGTACGCGAGATCCTCGTACTGTCCGAACGCCGTGAGCTTTTCCTGGAACCGCGTCGCGGGAATCCGGGGCCAGAGTTCGTTCATCTTCGCGGTGTCGGCGTCCCACAGCGCCAGCACTTCGGCCTTGGAGCGGGGGGCGCCGGCGACTCCCGTATTCCAGTTTCCATCTACCAGCCCCTGCACGGTGGGGGCCGCCATGCGCAGCAGCTCCACGGCCATCGTGCCGAACGGACGCATGCCGCCCACGGCAAAGGTGTTGAACTGTTCGTCGGGAAACAGCTCGATCACTCGACGCGTCAGCCGGCGATGTCCCTGCCACTGCTCGAGCAGCGCGGATGGGGAGATGAAGCAGTCGGATGCGGGGTGTGGCATGGCGGGTCCCTGGTGGTCGGAGTCGGCCGGCTCCCGGAAGCTTCGGCATTTGTTCGGGAGCCAGAAACTACGCGCCCGCCGCTGACCCGGCAAGGGGGCGCCGGGCCGGATCGCTGTCGGAGCGACGCTCGGCCCGGCGCAGCCGATCTAGAACGCGGCGATCGTGCGGGATGCCACGGTCTCCCACAGCTCCCGGTTTGCCTGCCACCGCTCGTGCTCGGCGGTGATGTCGATGCCGGCGATGTTGGTCGCCAGTGCCTGGATATCGGGTTGGATCCGGGCGGCGACGGCCTTCGTGACGGCGCCGCGCGCGTCGATCAGCACGCGCCACAGGCGGATATTGGTCTCCCAGCGGTCCTTTTCCGGCGTGTTGCGAATGCGCGCCACGTTGTAGCGGATCCGTTCGAGCAGCGCTTCCATGCGCGTGCTGTCCTCCTCCGAATACCGGGCCGGCTGCGCGAGCGCGAGCTTCCACAGATCCACGTTGGCCATCCAGCGTTCCTTCTCCGCGTAGTTCTTGATCTCCGCGACATTCGCCTGCATGACCTCGAACGGCGGCTTCACGGCCGACGGCCGCTGCGCGCCGGCGAGCACCGGCAGGGCGAACAACGCCGCGGACCAGAGATTCTTCATGATGCGCATGGGGTCTCCTCGGTGAGCGCGACCGGCAGCGGGCGGGCGTCGGCCGGTTCCTTCGAACATCCCTCGCGGCGCGCCGCGAGTGTGTCGGCGGTTGTCCCGGCCGGCGTCGGGGAACCGGCGACGGCGCGGATCCGGCCGCGTACGGCAGATCCCTTATGGCGCAAAAAAGGAGGGGGCGCCGGCCGGCGCCCCCTCCAGTTCTGCGCGGCCGAGTTGCCGCGTCAGGGCACGATGCCGCACACCTGCCCGGTGCCGCACTTGGGATTCACCGGCGGCAGGCCGAGCTTCTTCGCCTGCGCGTTGAACGCCGCGAGATCCGTGGCCCACACCTTGGCCAGCGCGTCGGTCTGCACCTTCAGCTTCCCGGTGAGGTAGTTGAAGATCGGTTCCGCGTTGCCGATGGGACGCCCGTCGCCCTGGTTCACCGAACTGAGCAGCGTGGCGATGCGGTTGTTGATCTTGATCGGGAAGTTGAGCGGATCCTGGCCGCTCTGATTCTTCACCTGGTAGATGTTGGCCTCGATGGCGCCCGCGTGATCGTCCAGCCGTTCGCCGAGCTGCTTGAGCGTGGCGTCGTCGGACTTCTTGAGGCGGTCCTGCACCTGGCTCTTCACATTGCGCACGTCGATCACCGCCTGGTTCGCTTCGGACAGCTTGTCGCGAATGCGGATGGCGAGGGCGAATTGCGCCTGCAGGTCGGCGTCGGTGACGTCGGTGAAGAGCGGGTTGCGCTTCACCGTGATCGGCTGGCTGAGCGTCTGGCCGTCGGCCAGCAGGCGCACCGTGTAGCGTCCCGGCGGCGCGGCCGGGCCTTCCGTGCCCCCGCCCCAGAGGATCATGCCGTCGAATCCCGTCGCGGATTCGTAGCGCAGATCCCAGGTGAAGTGATTCACCCCTTCCGTCTTGGGCGGGGCAGTGGGGCCGCCGAAGCGGCGGAAGCCGCGGGCACGCCCCTCACGGCCGTTGGTGGTGTCGGGCTTGTAGGTGCGGATCACCTGGCCCCTGGCATCCAGGATCTCGAGCGAGACCTGCTTGGCGGGATGCTTGAGCCAGTAGGTGATCGTGGCGCCGTCGGTGGAGCGGATGGCCGCCGGCGGCGCGAACAGCCACGCGTTGCTCGCCGCCTCGACCGCCGGCGAGTACTGCTCCAGCGGCTCGATGTGGTCGAGCACGTAGAATCCGCGCCCCATCGTGGAGATCACGAGGTCGTGCCGGTAGACGATCAGGTCCGACACCGGGAGGTCGGGAAGGTTGCGCGACAGCGGCGACCAGTGGTCTCCGTCGTCATACGAGAAGTACACACCGTGCTGCGTGCCGGCGAACAGCAGCCCCTTGCGGTCGGGATCCTCGCGCACCACGTGCACGTAGTCGTCGGGGCGGATGCCGTCGACGATCTTCGTCCACGTCTTGCCGTAGTCGTGCGTGCGGAAGATGTATGGCGCCTTGTCGTCGAGCAGGGGGCGCTTCACCGCCACGTACGCGGCGCCGCCGTCGAACGCCGAGGCGTCGATCTGGCTCACGCGGCCGAAGTCGGGCATGTCCTTGGGCGTGACGTTCGTCCAGTGTGCGCCGCCGTCGCGGGTAACGTAGATCAGCCCGTCGTCTGACCCCGTCCAGATCACGTTCACGTTCTTCTTCGACGGTCCGATGGCGAAGATCGTCGCGTACACCTCGGGGGCGTTCATGTCGTGCGTGATCGGCCCGCCCGAGGGGCCCATCGTGCTCGGATCGTGCCGCGTGAGGTCGGGGCTGATCCGCGTCCAGGTCTGGCCGCCGTTGGTCGTCTTCCACAGATGCTGGGAGCTGGCGTACAGCAGGTGCGGATCGAGCGGCGAGAAGATGATCGGATACGTCCACTGCCAGCGCTCCACGAGCGCGCTCGACGGCTCGCCCGAGAACATGAGCGGATACGGATTGACCTCACGCGACTCGCCGGTGCGGCGGTTGAGCCGTTCCAGGAAGCCGCCGTTGTTGGAGCCCGAGAAGAACACGTCGGGGTCCAGCGGATCGGGGGCGATATAGCCCGGCTCGGCGCCGCCGGCGCTGTAGGTCTCGGCGGTCGCGCCGCGTCCCCCGCGGCCGCGCCCGAAGCCGAACCCGTTGCGCTCGAGGCCCGCGGTGCTCGACACGCAGATCGTGCCGTCGTCCTGCTGGGCGCCGCACACGTCGTACGGATACCCCACCGTCGCGGCCACGTGGTAGAGCTGGGCCGTGGAGTAGTCCTCCTCGGTCCACGTCTTGCCGCCGTCGGTGGTCACCGCGCCGCCGCCGTCGTTGCCCACCACCATGTGCTCCCCGTTGTCGGGGTCGATCCACAGGTCGTGGAAGTCGCCGTGCGTGCCGCGCAGCGACGTGAGGGTCTTGCCGCCGTCCACCGACTTGAAGAGACTCGTATTCTGCAGGTAGATCAGGTTCTCATCCTTCGGGTCGGCATAGACGTGCGTGTAGTAGAACGCGCGCTGGCGGATGTCGTGGCTGTCGTTGATCATGGTCCACGTGGCGCCGGCGTCGTCGGAGCGGTAGAGCCCCCCATTGGCGTTCTCCACCAGCGCGTACACGCGGTTGGAGTTGGCGGGCGACACGGCGATGCCGATCTTGCCGTCGATCCCCGCCGGGAGGCCGGGATGGTGCGTGATCTCGGTCCACGTCTCGCCGCCGTCGGTGGACTTGAACAGTCCCGAGCCCGGCCCGCCCGAGCTCGCGGTGTATTCCTTGCGGAACGCCTCCCACAGAGCGGCGTACACGACCTTCGGATTGTTGCGGTCGATCTCGACGTCGATCGCGCCGGTGTTGGGCGCGCGGTACAGCACCTTCTTCCACGTGACGCCGCCATCAGTGCTCTTGTATACGCCGCGGTCCTCGCTCGGCACGGCGTACTTCCCGAACACCGCGGCGTACACGACGTTGGCATCGGTGGGGTCCACCCGCACTTTGCAGATCGCGTCCGCGGTCTCGAATCCCACGTGCGTCCAGGTCTTCCCGGCGTCGGCGGAGCGGTACATCCCGTCGCCGGGCATGATGTTGCCGCGGATCTCGCACTCGCCGGTGCCGATGATCACCTCGTCGGGATTGGTCTCCGAGACGGCCACCGCGCCCACCGAGGCGCTGGTGATCTGCCCGTCGGTCACCGGGGCCCAGTTCTCGCCCGCGTCGGTGGACTTCCACAGGCCGCCGCCGGTGGCGCCGAAGTAGGCCACCTTGGGCTGGCCCTTCACGCCCGACACGGCGATCGAGCGGCCGCCGCGCTCGGGGCCGATGTTGCGCCACGTGAAGGTCTTGAGCAGCGCGCTGTCGACGGGGGCAGGGAACGCGGCCGCACGGCGTGGCGCGGGATGAGCGGTGTGAGTCCAGCCGGCAGCCGAGAGGATGAGCGCGGCGGGGAGAGCGGCAAGGGCCGAGAGACGCTGCAATCGAGGCATGTTGGGATTCCTGGCGGGGTTACAGAGGGTCCAGCGCCTCAAATACGCCTCGCGGACCGGACGTTGTAAAGACCGTCTTCATGCCGCGCCGCGGCGCTCGATTGGAGTTTGTGCCCGGGGCGTGCCATCTTGGTGCACCATGACCCTTCCCTTCGACGGACCCGGCCAACGGGTGCAGGCGCCCATGCGGCGCGAAGTCCGGCGCGCGCTCATCGCCATCGCCGCCATCGTCTTCATCGCGCTCTTCCTGGTGCCCTGGTTGGCGAGCTTCGCCACCGACTGGCTCTGGTTCCGCGAAGTCGGGTTCACGCCGGTCTACATCACCTCGCTCCTCTGGCGCGTGCTGCTGTTCGTGGCCGGCGCGATCGTGTCGTACGCGATCCTCGGCGGCAACATCGCCATCGCCGCCGGGCGGCCGGGCCGCGCGCCCACGCTGTTCATCAACCGGCCCAATCAGCCCCCGCTCGACGTCTCGCGCCTCGTGCCGCGACTCCTGCGCATCCTCGCCGTGGTCGCATCGTTCCTCGTGGCGGTCTCGATGTCCGCGCTCTGGATGACCTTCGTGCAGGCGCTGCACGGCGCCACGGTGGGCTCGGCCGACGTGCTGTTTCACCGTGACATCGGCTACTACATGTTCGCGCTGCCGGCGTGGGCGGTGGTCCTCGGGGCGCTGATCGGCCTCGTGGGCCTCGCGCTCGCCGCCGTGGTCGTGCTGTACGTCATGCGCGGTGCGCTTCACATCGGGCCCGGGCACGGCGCCGCCGACCGCGGCGCGGAGCTGCACGCCGGCCTGCTGCTCGCCGCGCTTTTCCTGCTCGTGGCCCTTCGCCTCTGGTTCGTGCGCTCGGCGGCGCTCCTCTACTCCACCACCGGTCCCCTGGTGGGCGCCAGCTTCACCGACGTGCACTTCATGCTGCCCGGCATTCGCCTCTCGGCGCTCGCCGCGCTCGTCGGCATGGGGTTCGCCATCGCCGGCGCCGTGCGCGGCCGCCTGCTCCGGTACACCGCCATCGCCGTGGCCGTGTACGCCGGCGTCGGGATCATCGCGCGCGGCATCGTGCCGCTGGCGGTGCAGAAACTCGTGGTCCTCCCCAACGAACTCGCCAAGGAGACGCCGTACATCCGCGACCATATCGCGGCCACGCGCGCCGCGTGGGGGCTCGACAGCGTGCAGACGCGGTCGCTGAGCGGCGAGGCTTCGCTCACGATGGCCGACATCAAGGCCAACGCCCCGACCATCAACAACGTCCGGCTGTGGGAGCGCGATCTGCTCCAGCAGACGTTCAAGCAGCTGCAGGAAATTCGCACCTATTACGATTTCGTCTCGGTGAACGACGACCGGTACACGATCGACGGCGACTACCGCCAGGTGCACCTCTCGGCGCGCGAGTTGAACGCGAACGCCCTGCCCACGCAGACGTTCATCAACAGCCGCCTCACCTTCACGCACGGCATGGGCGTGACGATGGCGCCGGTGAACCAGGTCACCGACGAGGGGCTGCCCGTGCTCTTCATCAAGGACCTGCCGCCCGCGTCCACCATCAACGTCAAGCTCACGCGCCCGCAGATCTACTACGGCCAGCTCACCAACAGCTACGTGTTCGTGGACACGAAGCAGAAGGAGTTCGACTATCCGTCGGGCGACGAGGACATGTACACGTCGTACGCGGGCAGCGGCGGCGTGCCGGTGGGGAGCTTCCTGCGCCGCGCGCTGTACGCCTGGCAGTTCGGATCGCTCAAGATCCTCTTCTCCGACGACATCGCCGGCGCCGCGCGCATCATGTACCACCGGAACATCATGGACCGCGCCTCCACGGCGCTGCCGTTCCTGACGTTCGACGCCGAGCCGTACATCGTCGTCACCGACAATGGCCACCTGAAGTGGGTGCTCGACGGCTACACCACGAGCGCCGGATATCCCTACGCCGAGTCGGTGGCCGGCGTGGACTACATGCGGAACAGCGTGAAGGTCACCATCGACGCCTACACCGGCGCCATCACGGCCTACGTCATCGATCCGCGCGATCCGGTGATCCGCACCTA
>JAGWRB010000218.1 GCA_028876725.1 Gemmatimonadota bacterium | reverse complement strand
TGGTCGTGATCACGATCACGCCGTTGGCGGCGTCGGTGCCGTAGAGCGTGGCGGCCGAGGGGCCCTTCACGATCTCGACGTCCTCGATCTCGTTGGGATCGAGATCGTTCAGCAGGCTGCCCTGCGTACCGCCGGTGCCAAGGTTCAGCGTGCTGGTGTTCATGCGCACGCCGTCGATCACGTAGATGGGGTCGTTGCTGATGCCCGAGCCCGCGGTGGCCAGCGAGCCGATGCCGCGGATGCGGACCACCGGCGCCGAGCCGGTCATGGCGCCCGGCAGGACGACCACGCCCGGCGCCTTGGCGACCATGAGGTCGGAGAGGCTGTTCACCGGGGTCGTCTCCACTTTCTGGCCCACGTTGCCCAGCGTGGAGACGGAGTTGCCGATTTCCACGCGGCGCTGCTGACCGGTGGCCGTGGTGACCATTTCCGAGAGCTGCACCACGGCTTGCGTCATGGCGAAGTCGAGCGTGACGGACTGGCCGGAGGTGACCGTGACCGCCTTCTTCATCTCGGTGTACCCGACGCGGATGACGCGAACTTCACGCGCGCCCGCCGGCACGTTGCGGAGCGTGTACCGGCCGTCGGCCGAGGTCTGGGTGGCCAGACTGGTGCCGACGAGCATTACGCGGGTGCCGCTCAACGGCTCGTTGGTTCCCGACGCGGTGACGCGCCCGGTGACGGTCCCCTGGGCCCGAGCGGCCGATGCGGTGCCCATCAGGCACAGCATCGCGGCCGCCCCGGCCGCCAACAGCTTCCAGCGTCCCAATCGCATGGTGTTCCTCCGGTGGTCGCCGCCCGGGAAGGCGGCGGGTGCACGCGCCGCACCCCGGTAATGGGCTTGGGCAGGGCGGGCAACGCGTGAGGTGGGAATAGCGACACCAATAGGACCCAAAAAATGGGCCCAATGATGTTCAAGTGCGTAACCCGTCAAAGAAGGCGTGGGGTCACATGGAAATTCCCGGGATTGACCGTTTACGATCGCGGGATGATTCGTAATGTGACCAAATGTTTTGGCCGGTCGCCCCCGATCCCCCCGCCCGCCGGACCCGGAACGCCTTAGAGCAACTCGGTCTGCGACACCGGCAGAAACGACCGCCGGTGGTGCACCGTCGCCCCATGCGCCCAGAGACTCTCCAGGTGGGCCTGGGTCCCGTACCCCGCGTTCCGCTCCCAGTGGTACGCCGGGTAGCGCCGCGCCAGCGCCCGCATCAGCCGGTCGCGGGTCACCTTGGCCACAATCGACGCACACGCCACGCTGTAGCAGCGCCCGTCGCCCCCCACCACCGCCGTGTGCTCGACCCCCAGAATGCGGATGGGCTTGCCGTCGACCACCACATGGTCGGGCGCCACGCCAAGCCGCCCCAGCGCTCGACGCATGGCCAGCACGGTGGCCTGGTAGATGTTGAGGGCGTCGATCTCGCGCACGCTGGCGGCGCCCAGCGCCACGGCCAGGGCTCGCTCGCGGATCTTCCCCTCCAGCCGCTCGCGCTGGGCCGCCGAGAGGCGCTTGGAGTCGTCGACGCCGGCGATGGCCCGCGCGCCGGGGGGCATGATCACGGCGCATGCGACAACGGGGCCCGCGAGGGGGCCCCGTCCAACTTCGTCTACGCCCGCGATCAGCGGGCCCATGGATTGCCGGAGCTGCCGCTCGAGCGGGCTCCAGCGATGGCGGCGGGCGCGATCCGACGAGCGGTCAGCCCCGGCCGCCATGGATCACGCGGGTTCGGCGGACCCGGTGGTCGGAACCGACACGCGGACCTTACGCTCCTTGATGCGCGTGGCCTTGCCGGTGAGGTTGCGCAGGTAGTACAGCTTGGCGCGACGCACGCGACCGCGGCGCACGACCTCGAGGCTGCCGATCATCGGGCTGTGCACGGGGAACACCCGCTCCACGCCCACGCCGTTGGAGATCTTCCGCACGGTGAAGGTCTCACTCACCCCGGAGCCGCGGCGCGCCAGGCACACGCCCTCGAAGGCCTGCATGCGCTCCTTGTCCCCTTCCTTCACGCGCACGTTGACACGCAGGGTGTCGCCCGGGCGAAACGCGGGGATGTCGTTGCGGATCCACTCCTTCTGGGTTTCGATGAACGCGTGCATATGTCACTCCGGGCTAAGGGCCCGTGAAATATCAAGTTATCGGGTGCAGACGAGGCAAATTAACGGGCCGGCGGCCTCAACGCCAGTGGAGCGCCATCACGATTCCGGCGTCCGGCCCTCTCGAGCCCGGGCCTCGGTCAGCCGCTCCCCCTCGGCCTTCCGCCACGCCGCGATCTTGGCGTGATCGCCCGAGATCAGCACGTCGGGCACCTTGAACCCCCGGTACTCCGGCGGGCGCGTGTAGCTCGGCGCGCTGATCCCCGCATCATCATAGAACGAATCGGTGCGCGCACTGTCGTGATCCGACATCGCGCCCGGCAGCAGGCGCACGGTGGCGTCGATGATCGCCAGCGCCGCCGGCTCGCCCCCGCTCAGCACGAACGGGCCCAGCGACAGCTCCTCGGTGGCCAGATGGTCGGCCACGCGCTGGTCGACATCCTTGTAATGCCCACACAGCACGGTCAGCTCCTCGCCCGCCGCGAACCGGGCCGCGTCGGCCTGGGTGAACTGCCGCCCCCGCGCCGACACGAGCACGATGGGCGCGCGGGCCTGCAGCGCCTCCACCGCCTCGAAGAACGGCTCGGGCTTCATCACCATCCCCGCGCCCCCGCCATACGGATAGTCATCTACCGTGCGGTGCCGGTCGTGGGTGTGGTCGCGCAGATCGACCACGCGATACGACACCCCGCCCGCGGCCGCGGCGCGCGCCGGAATGCTGAGCCCCAGAGGCGCCGTGAAGAACTCGGGGAAGATGGTGACCACGTTGACGCGCAGCATCAGTCGAGCAACCCGGCGGGAGGATCGATGGTGATCACGCGCGCAACACGATCGACGCCGGCCACGACGCGCTCGTCGAACGGCACCATCACGGTGCCGCGCGCGCGCCGGACGTCGAGGGCGAGCCCCTGCGGCAGCTCGTACACCTCGATCACCTCGCCCACGGCCTCGCCCGAGACGAGCACCACCTGCATGCCGAGCAGGTCGTGCACGTAGACCTCGTCGTCGTCGGGGGGCGGCACCTCGTGGGCGGGGACCAGGAAGTAGCGCCCGCGCCAGGGCTCGGCGGCGGTGCGGTCGGGGATCTCGTCGAACCGCACCAGCAGCCCCTCGCGCATGGGGCGCACGCCGCTCACGTGCAGCGCGCGCTGGTCGGGGGAGAGGTCGCCGGTGACGGTGCCCGCCAAGACACGATGGCCGGGCGCGAAGATCGCGTCCGGCTCATCGGTGATCGGCTCCACGACGAGCTCGCCGTGAATCCCGTGTGCCTTGCGGACCCGCCCGACGATCAGGAATTCGGGCGCGGGCATGGTGGCCCCTGGCGCGTGCGCGCTCAGCTCTCGCTGGGCGCCGACTCGATGGCCACCGCCTTGGACTTCAGCTTGGCCCCGAGGCGCGCTTCGTGCCGCGCCTTGAGAATGCCCGCCTTGCGGAGCAGCGACCGCACGGTGTCGGTGGGCTGGGCGCCGTTGTCCAGCCAGTGGTTGACGCGGTCGGCCTTGAGGTTCAGGGCCGTCTCACCCTGGCGAGGAGCGTACTGCCCAATGATCTCGATGAACCGGCCGTCGCGCGGGCTGCGCGAATCGGCGACGACGATGCGATAGTAGGGCTGCTTGCTGCGACCGGTGCGGCGCAGGCGAATCTTGACTGCCATGACGTGCTCCTCGTGTAGAGAGAACGGACCTGCCGCGGGCTCCTCGCGTGCCGGGCGTTTCCCGGTCGCACCCGCTTGACAACGGTTGGCAGTGGGCGGTTGGCCGTGCGCGGTATCCACTGCCCACTGCCTACTGCTCACTGCTCACTGAACTTAACGCATTCCCCCGAAAAGGCCTCGGGGCATGCCGCCCCCGGCGGTGGCGCGCTTCATCATCTTCTTCATCTCGCGGAACTGCTCCAGCAGGCGGTTCACCTCGGAGATGGGGCGGCCGCTGCCCTTGGCCACGCGGGCCCGGCGCGAACCGTTCATCGTCTCGGGGTTCCTCCGCTCGTCCATGGTCATGGAGAGCACGATGGCCTCCATGTGCTTCATGCGCCGCGGATCGGCCTGCTTGGCCTGCTTGAGCATCTTGGTGTTCACCCCGGGGAGGAGCTTGAGCACCCCCTCCAGCGGGCCGAGCTTTTCGATCTGCTTCATGGCGGCCAGGAAGTCGTTCAGGTCCATCCCTTCCTTGCGCACCTTCTTCTCGAGCTTCTTCGCGGCCTCGGCGTCGAACGCCGTCTGGGCCTTTTCCACCAGCGTGACGATGTCGCCCTGCTGGAGGATGCGGCCGGCCATGCGGTCGGGGTGGAAATCCTCGAGCGCGTCGGGCTTCTCGCCCACGCCCACGAACTTGATGGGCTTCTTGGTGACGCCGTAAATGGACAGGGCGGCGCCGCCGCGGGCGTCGCCGTCCATCTTGGTGAGGATGACGCCGGTGACGCCAAGTTTCTGGTCGAAGCCCTGGGCGATGCGCACGGCGTCCTGGCCGGTCATGCCGTCGGCGACGAGCAGGATTTCGTCGGGGTGGATGGCGTGCTTGAGGCGCACGAGCTCGGCCATCATGTCGTCGTCGATCTGCAGCCGGCCGGCGGTGTCGACCAGCACCACGCGGTCGCGGGCGCGGCGGGCCTGGTCGAGGCCGGCGGTGGCGATCTTGACGACGTCGGTGGTGGTGCGGTCGGCGTACACGGGGACGTCGAGCTCGCGGCCGAGGGTTTCGAGCTGGTCGATGGCGGCGGGCCGGTACACGTCGGCGGCGATGAGGCGCACCTGGCGCCCTTCGCCCTTGAGCCTGCGGGCGAGCTTGGCGGCGGTGGTGGTCTTGCCGGATCCCTGCAAACCCACCATCATGACGACCGTGGGCGGCACGGAGCTGAGCTTGAGCCCTTCGCGGCGCTCGCCGAGCATGGTCGTGAGTTCGTCGTGGACGATCTTCACGAGCTGTTGGGCGGGCGAGACGGTGCGGAGCTGGCTGACGCCGACGGCCTTCTTCTCTACCCGTTCGAGGAACTCGCGCGTGAGCTGGAAATTGACGTCGGCTTCGAGGAGGACGCGCCGGATTTCACGCAGCCCTTCTTTGATGTCGGCGTCGGACAGCACCCCGCGCCCACGGAGGCGCGAGAACGCGGATTCCAGCTTGGCACTCAGCTCATCGAACATAGCCCTTAAACCTAGATGCTGTTATGATTTAAGACAAGGGAACGGACGGTGGCGCAGGCCCTGGCGCGCCCGTCCCACTCCGCCGTCCGACTCGCATCCCACCCTGTGAGGCGAATGCCCAAGGTCTCTCGGCAGGAAGACCTCTTCGACGCGCTGTTACCGCGCACGCTGCCGCTCATGGCGTTGCGGTCCACGATCGTCTTCCCCCACGGCACCATCGCCGTGCAGATGGGCGCTCCCGAGAACCTCTCGCTGTTGACCGAGAACCCCGAGCCCGGGGTGGTGGTGGCGCTTGTGGTGGCAACGGGAGAAGCCGAGGATCCGCTGGACACCGAGACGCTGGTGAACCGGATCGGGGTGGCGGCGCGGGTGCACGAGCGGATCAACCTGCCGGGGAACACGGTGCAGATCACGCTCCAGGGGATGCAGCGCATCCTGATCGAGGCCATCCAGCAGACCGAGCCGTA
>JAGWRB010000217.1 GCA_028876725.1 Gemmatimonadota bacterium | reverse complement strand
CACGTCCTGCTTGGCCAGCGACGCGAGCGCGCGCGTGGCCGCCATCTTCATTTCCTCATTGATCTCCGTGGCCCGCACGTCGAGCGCGCCGCGGAAGATGAACGGGAAGCCGAGGACGTTGTTGACCTGGTTGGGATAGTCGCTGCGTCCCGTGGCGATGATCGCGTCGTCGCGCACCGAGCGGATCTCCTCGGGGAGGATCTCCGGCACCGGGTTGGCGAGGGCGAACACGATGGGGCGCGGCGCCATGGAGGCGACCATCTCGGGGGTGACCGCGCCGGCGCTGGAGAGCCCCACGAACACGTCGGCGCCGCGCATGGCCTCTTCGAGGGTGCGCATCGTGGTCTTGACCGCGAACCGCGCCTTGTACGGGTCCATGTCGTGCGGATTGCGGTCGGCGTGGATCACGCCCTTCCGGTCGCACATCACGATGTTCTCGCGCTTCACCCCCAGCCGCACGTAGTGCTCGGCGGTGGAGATGGCGGCGGCGCCGGCGCCCGAGAAGACGACCGAGACCTCGCCGATGTCCTTCTCGAGGATTTCGAGCGCGTTGAGGAGCGCCGCGCCCGAGATGATCGCGGTGCCGTGCTGGTCGTCGTGGAACACCGGGATCGACAGCTTCTTGCGAAGGGTCTCTTCGATGTAGAAGCAGTCGGGGGCCTTGATGTCCTCGAGGTTGATCCCGCCTACGGTGGGCTCGAGCAGTTCGCAGAACTTGATGACGTCGTCGGGGTTCTCCGACCCCACTTCGAGGTCGAAGACGTCGATGTCGGCGAACTGCTTGAAGAGGTTCCCCTTGCCTTCCATCACCGGCTTGCCCGCGAGGGCGCCGATGTTGCCGAGGCCGAGGACGGCGGTTCCGTTGGTCACGACGGCTACAAGGTTGCCCTTGGCCGTGAATTCATACGCCTTGTCGGCGTCGTCTTTTATGTCGAGGCACGGCTCGGCGACGCCGGGCGAATACGCAAGCGCGAGATCGCGCTGGTTCGTCAACGGCTTCGTCGGGACCACCGCGATCTTTCCCGGGCGGCCCTGCCTGTGGTACTCGAGAGCGTCGTCGCGTTTTGTCATGGTCAGACTGGGAAACTTAGTCTCGCGACAGACTTCCCGGCACCACTTTTGGGTAGGGCCGGAGGGCCGGAGGGCCGTAGGGCGGTAGGTTGGTAGGTTGGAAGGTTGGTGGGTTGGCGGGGTGGGGGGGTGGGGGGGTGGGGGACGGCTGGCCGCCGAGCCGGCCACTGCCCGCCGCCCGCCGCGCACTGCCCGCTGGTGACTGGTGACTGGTGACTGCTGACTGCGGCAGCCACCAGCCCCGGTCACCGCCAACTCATAATATCACCTTACGATTACACCTTCAGTGCGTCCCCATCCTTGGCCGCCATCTGGTACAGCACCGGCATCAGATACACGCTGATCAGGAGCCGCGAGAACAGCCCGCCCACGATCACGAGCGCGAACGGCTTTTGCGAATCGGTGCCCACACCCGTGGCGATCGCCGCCGGCAGCAACCCGAATGCCGCCACCAGCGCCGTCATCATGATCGGCCGGAGCCGCAGCAGCGCCGCCTCGCGCGTCGCCTCGGCGATGCCCATACCCCCGAGGCGCAGCTCGTTGGCGTACGAAATGTAGACCACCGCGGTCTGCACCGAGACGCCGAACAGGGCCAGGAATCCGATGCCCGACGACACCGAGAACGGCGTCCCCGTCATCCACAGCGCGACGAGGCCGCCGAGCGGCGCCGACAGCAGGACGCCGACCACGGTGATGAGCGGGAATTTAAAATTATCATATAGAAAGAACAGGATCAGGAAGATCAGGGCCAGCGTGATCGGCAGCACGAGGCGGAGCTGGTCGCGCGACGCCGTGTACTCCTTGAACTCGCCGCCCCACACCGCCCGATAGCCGGTGGGGAACGTCACGGCCTTGGCCACCCGCGCTCGCGCGTCGTTCACGGCGCCCGCCAGGTCGCGTCCCTGCACCGAGAACTGCACGCCGATGTACCGATGGCTGTTCTCGCGGTAAATGAACGACGCGCCATTGGCGATGGAAATCGTGGCCACCTGGCTGAGCGGGATCTGCGCGCCCTCCGGCGTGGCGATCAGAATGTTGCCGATCTGCTCGGGCGTGCTGCGGAATTGCGGCTGCAGGCGGACGACGAGGTCGAAGGTCTGCTCGCCCTGGACGACCTGCGTGGCCGCCGCGCCGCCCACCGCCGCCTCGATCAGATTGTTGACGTCGCCGGCGCCGAGCCCGTAGCGCGCCAGCTTCGCCCGATCCACCTGGATCGTGAGCGACGGCTGCCCCAGTTCCTGCACGAGCGTGATCTGCGTAATGCCCGGCACCTGCTCGAGTACGTGCTTCACCTCACGCCCCTTGGCTTCGAGGGTCGTCAGGTCGTCGCCGAAGATCTTCACGTCGAGCGCGCTCTTGAGCCCGGTCTCCGCCTCGTCCACCGCGTCCTCGGCCGGCTGCGTGTAGTTGAACGTGATGCCGGGGAACGTTTCCAGCTTCTTGTCGATGGCCGCGATGAGCTGCGGCTTGGTGCGGATGGGACCCGTCCACTCGTCGTAGGGCTTGAGCCCCACGTAGAACTCCATGTTGAAGAACCCCGTCGGGTCGGTGCCGTCGTCCGGTCGCCCGTGCTCGTCGGCCACGTCGGTGACCTCGGGGAACGATTTCAGGATCTTGCGAATCTGCGGCGCGAACTTCGACGACTCCTGGAACGAGATCGTGTACGGCATCGTCGCGCGGACCCACAGCGCGCCCTCGTCGAGCTTGGGCATGAATTCCGCGCCGATGGAGAACGTCATCGCGATCGCGACGGCGAACAACGCCACGCTGCCCGCGACCACGGCGGTCCGGTGGGCGAGGCTCCAGTCGAGCGTGTGGGCATAGAGGTCCTTCACCCACTCGAACGCCGCGTTGCGCCGCTCGCGCACGCCGCGGCGGAGGGCCCACGCGCAGAGCGGCGGGAGGACGATCACCGTGATGAGGAGCGAGCCGATCAGCGCCGCGATCGTGGTGTCGGCCATCGGCTTGAACAGCCGTCCCGACGGCCCCGACAGCACGTAGATCGGGAGGAATCCCGCCACGATCACCGCGATCGCGTACACGATGGGGCGGTCCACCTCGGCGGCGGCGTCGGCGATCACCGCACGAATCGGAATCCGGTCGTCTCGCCGTTCGGCGAGCCGCCGGAACACGTTCTCCACCATCACCACCGCACCGTCCACCAGAATGCCGAAATCGATGGCCCCGATGGAGAGCAGGTTCGCCGGGATGTGCCGCACGTCGAGGACGATGAAGGCGAACAGCAGCGAGCCCGGGATGGCGACCGCCACGATGAGCCCCGAGCGGACGTCGTACAGGAAGAAGATGAGGATGATGACGACGAGCACGATGCCGCGGAGGAGATTGTCCTCCACCACGCGCGTCGTGAGGTGGATCAGGTCGCTGCGGTCGTAGAACGGATGGACCTTCACGTCCTTGGGCAGGATCGAATCGTTGAGCTGCCGCGTCTCGGCTTCCACCCGCTTGAGCACCGTCTGCGCCTGCTCGCCGGTGCGCATGAGAATGACGCCTTCCACGGCGTCGTCACGGTCGTTGAACCCGAATTGTCCGAGTCGCGGCGCGTGGCCGATCTCGATGGAGGCCACGTCCTTGATCAGGACGGGCACGCCATTCTTCACCGTGATGACGATGTTGCCGATGTCGTCGGTGGTCTTCACGCGTCCCAAGCCGCGCACGTAGTAGAACTGGCCCCCCTCGCTGTAGAAGCCGCCGCCGGCGTTGCCGTTGTTGTTGCTCAGCGCGTTCTCGACGTCGGCGATGGAGAGGCCGGCGCCCGCGAGCTTCGTGGGATCGACGTCGACGTGGTACTCCATCGTCTCGCCGCCCAGCCCCGACATGTCGGCCACGCCGGGCACGGCCTTGTATGCTTTCGACAGCACCCAGTCGTTCAGGACCTTGAGCTCCATCGTGGACCGGTCGGGGCTGTCGAGCACGTACCGATACACGAGGCCCGAGGGCGAAAACAGCGGCGAGACGCCGGCGCTCACGCCGTCGGGCAGCGACACGTCGGGCAGACGCTCGAACACGCGCTGGCGCGCAAAGTACGGGTCCGTGCCGTCCTTGAACGTCATCACGACGTCGGAGAGGCCGTACAGCGAAATCGACCGCTGCACGGTCAGGTCCTCCACGCCGTTCATCTCGGTTTCGATGGGCACGGTGACCAGACGTTCCACTTCCTCGGCGGCATGCCCGGGCCACTGCGTGATGATCTCGACCATCGGCGGCGAGAGGTCCGGGTACGCATCCACGGGCAGGCGCGTGAACGACCAGGCGCCCACGGCGATGAGCGTGAGCGCGAAGATGGCCACCAGGAACGGCTGGCCGAGCGCCGCGCGGACGATGCGATTGATGCGCGACGGCGGCGCCGAGTCGGCGCCGTGCGACGGAGGCAGCGCGGGCGTGCTCACTGGCTCTCCGCGAACTGAATGAACAGCGCCCCGTCGGCCACGACCTTGTCGCCGGCGGCGAGCCCCGACGTCACCTGATAGCTGTCGCCGACGCGGTATCCGTACGTGATGCGGCGCCGCGCGAACGACCCGTCGGGCATGGCCACGAATACGAACGGCAGGTTGTCCTCGTCGCGCAGGAGCGCGGCGGCCGGGATCACGATCCCCTTCCGCGCGTCGCGCGACTCGATGTCCACGCGCACGAACATGTCGCGCTTGAGCAGCCGCGCGGCGTTGTCGGCCACGATGCGCACGGCGGTGGCCTTGGTGCCGGGATCGACCAGCGCCGCCACGTAGTCCACGCGCCCGCGCACGGGCACGGGCGAGGCGTCGGTGTAGATGCGCGCGGCCTCGCCCTCGTGCACGAGCGCGAGATCGCTGGGATACACGCTGGCCATCACCCACATGGTCGAGAGATCGGCCACGGTGAACGTCGGGGTGCTGCCGGCCTGGAGGAGCTGGCCGGGGTTCACGAGCTTCTCCACCACCACGCCGGCGATCGGCGCACGGATCATGCCCTCGACGGCGCCGGTGAGACTCCCGCCGCGCATGGCCGCGATGGTGCTGTCGGACACGCCCAGTGCGCGGAGCTGCTGGATGGCAGCGTCGACGTCGGCGGCGGCCTGCGACGCGTCGGTGCGCGCCTGGTCGAGGTCGCTGCGCGCGAGCGCGTCGTTCTTGTAGAGCTGCTCGTCGAGCGTGAGAATCCGCTGCGCGTTGCGCGACGCATCCTCGGCCTTGCGATAGTCCGACACCGCGGAGGCGAAGTCGGGCGAGGACACGGCGGCCATCGGCGTGCCGGGCTTCACCTCGCTGCCGGTGTTGACGAGCAGCCGGGTGACGGGTCCCGAAATGGGTGCGAGCACCTGGGTCGAATGGTCGCCGTTGAACGCCACGGTGCCGGTGACTTCGAGGCTCGGCCGGAAGGTGGTGTCGGCGAGCGTGACCACGGTGAGCCGCGCGCGCTGCGCGGCGGTGACGCTGAAGGTCTTGGGCTTCGCCACGGCGGTAGTGTCGGTCGTGGCGGAGGCGCCGGAGGTGCAGCCGGCGGCAAGTCCGGCAAGAGCGAAGAGCGCGGCGACGACGGCGGTCGCGGGCGCGAACGGACGCTTACTCACGGGGAACTCCGGGGGCGAACGTGGAGAGCGGCGCGCCGGCGGCGCGTTCGAGATCGGCGCGCGCCGAGTTGGCGGCGGCGAGGGCTTCGGCGTACTGATTTTCGGCATCGAGCAGGGAGCGCCGCGCGTCGAGGACGTCGAGCGCGGACAATCCGCCCAGGCCGTAGCTCACGGTGGCCACGCGATACGCCTCGCGCGCCGCCGGGAGGAGCTGGTCGCGAATGTAGATCACCTGGCGCATGGCGGCGTCGGCGGTGGCGTAGCTGGTGCGCACGTCCTGGCCCACGGCGGCGCGCGCGTCGCGATACGCGGCGTCGAGCTCGCGGATGCGATGCTGCGTCTCGGCGAAATCGCCGCGGGTGTGCTGCCAGAAGAACAATGGAATGGGGAACGCGAGTCCCGCCGAGTAGAGCGTGCCCTGATCGCCCTTGAAGTCGCGCGACGCGGAGAGCGTGATGTCGGGCAGGATGGACTGCTCGCGCACGAGTGTGGCGTTGAGCTGCGCGGCGCGCCGCTGCGCGTCGAGGTCGGTGAGTTCGGGGCGCACCTGCAGCGCCTTCTGTTCCACGGCGTCGAGATCGGGGAGCGGTGGCGGCACGGCCAGCGTGTCGACGAGCGCGATGGCCGACCCGAGCGGACGGCCGAGCATGCGGTTGAGCGCCGAGCGCGCGTTGGACACGTCGCGCGCGTTGGCGATGAGGTCGTTGGCCGACTGGGCCACGTCGACCTGCGCCTTGATGACGTCGAGGCGCGGCACGGTGCCGGCGTTGAAGCGCGCCTCGGTCTTCTTCAGAAAGTCACGCGCCAGACTGTCGGCTTCGGTGAGATCCCGCCGGTGACGCTCGGCGAGGAGCACGGCGTCGTAGTCCTGCCCGGCCGCGGCCGCGATCTGCTGCTGGAGCAGGCGGTACTGCGACTCGGACGACCGGATGTTGGCGAGGCCGATCGAATTCTGCAGGCGAATCTTGTCGGGGAAGGGAAAGAGGAATCCGACCTGGACGTTCCTGGACTGCGCCGTGTTCAGGCCCAGAAAACGGGTCTGATCGTCGAGCGACGCCGTGACGGCCGGGTCGGGGATCGCCATCCCCTCGACGCGCTGGGCGCGAACCTGGGCCGTCTGCTCGCGGGCCACGTCGAGCTGCGGGTTGGCCGTGAGCGCGGTCGCGATGGCTTGGAGGCGCGTGAGGCGAAGCGTATCGGCGGCGGACGCATCCGCGCCGACGGGCACTCGCTGTTGGGCGGACGCCGCGCTGGCGACACACGCCAGCGCGATCACCCAAAAGGATGTTCGCATGCAGGATCTCTTGAATTGTTTCGGGACGTGCCGCGGGCGCCGATGCCGGCGCCGCGCGCGGCGGCCTTCTGGGAGCGGCGAGTCAGGCCGCGGTTGGAGGCGCGCGCGTGGAGTGGGCGGCCTCGTCGCGCGTGACGACGGCGACGTAGTGGCGTGCGCTGGCGAACGGCGCCGGCGCGGACGTGAATACGTCCGTGGAGGCGGTCGACGGCAGAGCCCGGACCGATCGCAGGGTGCAGACGGGGCAGGTGGCCTCGTCGTGCACCACGTAGACGTGCGTCGTGCCGGTGGGCTCGATGTGCGATTCCGGCGCCGAGTGGTGCGGCTCCATGAGCGGGGCCAACGCGATCATCAGCTCCACGACCATGAGGGCGAGGAGCGCGATGCGCCGCGTCAGCCGCGTGGGCTGGGCACCAGTCGAGCGGAAAAGTCCGGACATGATCGACACAGAATACGCCGGGGTACCGGAAACCGCCAGTTTAGTTCCAAAGGCCGCCAAGCGCTCAGTGGCCGGCGGCGTACTCGCGCAGACGGGCGAGCATTTTCCGGTCGGTCTTCGTCGCGTCGTCGAGCTTGGGCGTTTCGAGCACCTTTGCCACGGCGCGGAACCGGTCGCCGGTCATGATTCGCCGGAAGGGCTCGGGGCCCAGGGTGCCCTCGCCGATGAGCTCGTGCCGGTCGCGGCGCGAATCGAAGGGCGTCTTCGAATCGTTGAGATGGAGCACCCGGAGACGGTCGGCGCCGAGGACGTCGTCGAAGCGGGCGAACACGCCGTCGAAGTCGCGCACCAGGTCGTAGCCGGCGGAGTAGACGTGGCAGGTATCGAGGCAGACGCCCATGCGCCGGCGCAGGCGCGCGGGCACGAGGTCCAGGAGGCGGGCCAGCTCCTCGAACGTGCTGCCGATGACCGTGCCGGCGCCGGCCGTGGTTTCCATGCACAGCACGGTCTTGCCGGGCACACGCTCGAGGGCCTCGGCGATGGCGTCGGCGTTGCGCTGGACGCCCGCCTCGCGCTCGTCCATGAAGTTGCCGGGGTGTGATACGAGATATGTAATACCCAGCGCGTGGCACCGCTCCAGCTCGGCGACGAAGCTCTCGATGGAGCGGCGGCGGAGCGCCGGGTCGGGGCTGGCCAGATTGATGAGGTACGAGTCGTGGACCACGGTGACCGCGACCGGCGTCTGCGCGAGCGCCGCGCGGAACCCCCGCGCCTCGGCGTCGTCCACGGCGCGCTCGGCCCACCGGTTGGCCATCTTGGTGAACATCTGCATCGCCGTGGCGCCGATCTCGCCGGCGCGGGGCGGTGCCTCGTGGGTGCCGCCGGCAATCGAGACGTGCGCACCGAGCAGCTCGCCGGCGGCCGGCGCTTTCGCGGCGGGCGCGGTAGCGGGCGCCCCCGCGGAACGGCGCGGCCGGGCCTTCGGCTGCTTCGCCGGACTCATACGAAATCGGACGACCGGCCGCGCAGCGACCGGCCGCACCGCGGGCAGTACAGCTCCCCCTCGCCCTCGTGCAGGGCGTATTCGAACGTGCGGCCGCACTCGCAGGCGGCCTCGATCCCCTCATGCCCGCAGGCGAGGCAGAACCGGTCGGATTCCTCGTACGCGCGAAAGCGCGAGCAGACGGCACAGCGTTTGACGGCGGTCATTGGTGGCGGAGCCAGGTGGTGGGATCCACCGCGGGGCCGCCGTGCTGGCGGACCTCGAAGTGGAGGTGGGGCGGGAAATCGGGATCGGACACGCCCACGGTGCCGATCACTTCGTCGCGCTTCACACGGTCGCCGCGCTTCACGCGGGCGCTCTGCAGGGAGCCGTAGATGGAATAGTCGCCGCCGCCGTGATCGACGATCACGGTGAGGCCGTACAGGCCCAGGTGCGACACGCTCACGACCTCGCCGGCCGCGACCACGTGGACGGCGGTGCCCTCGGGCGCCGCAATGCCGATGCCGTTCCAGCGGATGGTGGTGTTGTTGGCCTGCACCTGGCGGCCGAAGGGATAGAGAATGCGCCCTTCCACGGGCCAGTCGAGCTTGCCGTAATCGCTGGTGGTGATGCTGCTGCGGCTCGCGGTGGCCGGACTCTCCGCGGCGGCACGCTTGCGCGCGGCCTCGAGCGCGGCAATGGCGTTGGTGAGCTGCGACTCGGTGCGCCGAATGGCGGCGAGCCGCTCCTGCGTCTGCTGCACCTGCCGTTTGACCACGGCCAGGTTCTGCTGCCGCTCGCGCTCGAGCTGGCGGAGATTCGCCTCCTCGGCCTGCTTGTCGGCGCGGTTCTGGGCCACGGCGTTCTGCAGCGTGACCAGCCGGTCGCGCTCCTGGCTCACCTGGTTGCGCAGATCCTCGACGTGCTTCACCAGCGCGCGGTCGCGGAGCGTGAGCAGGTGGAGATACTTGTAGCGCGCGACGAGGTCGCCGAACGACTGCGCGGAGAGCAGGACCTGAATGGTGTACAGCGGCCCGCGCTTGTAGACGTCCACGAGCCGGTTCTGGAGGATGGCGCGCTGGCTGGTGAGCTCGTCCTCGGTGCGGACCAGGCTGCCGGTGGCATCGGACACGTCGGTGTTGATGGTGACGAGCTGGCGGTCGAGCGTGCTCACGATGCGCGCCGTGGCCGCGGCGCGGCTGTCGAGGTTGGCGACTTCCTCGTCGAGGTTGTGGGCGGAACTCTGGAGCTCGCGCATGCGCTGCTCGAGCTGGGCGCGCTCGCGGCGGATCTGGTCGAGCGTATCGCGCTGGGCGCGGAGCTTCTGATCGGTCTGCGATCCCTGGGCGCGCGCGGCGCGCGGAGACGCCGCCAGCGCGAGGGCGCACGCCACGGCGGCCGCGAGGGCGGTGGCGAGAGCGCGCCTCACAGGCCGCGCAGGTGCCGTCCCACGGCGGCGGCGCTGCCCACGACACCGATGAAGGCGCCGGCTGCCACTCCGAGCGCGGCCAGCGACGCGCTGAAGAACACCGTATGAAAATTCAGATACTGGTCCACGAGCCGCATGCTGGCCCACGTGAGCAGCAGCGCGAGCAGCCCCCCCCCGACGCCCTTCAGGAACCCTTCGAGCAGGAACGGCCGGCGGATGTAGCCGTCGGTGGCGCCCACGAGCCGCATGATGGAGATCTCTTCGGCGCGCGCCAGCACCGCCATCCGGATCGTGGCGCCGATGATGATCACCGACACGGCGGCAAACGCGAGTCCCAGCGCCAGCCCCGCGACGCCGGCGATGTTGCGCAGGCGGTAGAGCTGCACCAGCCAGTCCTGGCCGTAGCGGACGTCGTCGATGAAGGGATAGCTCCGCAGCCGTTCGGCCACGCGGTCTACGGTCGTGGGGTCGCGGAAGCCCGGTTTGAGCCGCACGTCGATCGACGCGGGGAGCACGCCGGCCTCGAACACGTCGGAGAATTCCTTCAGCTCCTTCCGCGCGCGCGCCAGCGCCTGGTCCTTGGACACGATGTCCACGCTCTGCACTTCGGGAAATGCCGAGATGTCGCCCGCCGCGGCGGCGATCGACTCGGCGTCGGTGCCGTCGGCCACGAACGCGCGGATCTCGACGCGCTCCTCCACCTGCTGCAGCGCGTTGCGAATATTGAGCGCCACGAGGCCGAACAGCCCGAAGGCGAACAGCGAGAACGCGATGGTGGTGACGCTGAGCGCCGTGAGCACCGGCGAGCGCTCGAGGGCCGCGGAGGTGTCGCGCACGGTGCGTCTCATGCGCCCTCCGCGCGGGGTTCGGCGGAATCGTACACGATCTGTCCGCGGTTCAGCTCGATGGTGCGGAAATCGGCGTGGCGCACGAGGTCGAGGTCGTGGGTGGCCATCACGATGGCGGTGCCCGACGCGTTGATCTCGCGCAGGAGCTGGAACACGCCGCGCGTCGCCCGCTCGTCGAGGTTGCCGGTGGGCTCGTCGGCGATGAGCACGAACGGGTCGTTCACCAGCGCGCGCGCGATGGCCACGCGCTGCTGCTCGCCCCCCGACAGCTCGTTGGAATACGCGGTGGCCTTGGAGGCGAGCCCCACCTGCGTGAGCACGCGGCTCACCTTGGGACCGATCTGCGCGCGCGGGGTGGCGGTGACCTCGAGCGCGAACGCCACGTTGGCTTCCGCCGTGCGGTCTTCGAGCAGGCGAAAGTCCTGGAACACGATGCCCAGGCGCCGGCGCAGCTTCGACACCTCGCGCTTGGATGCGTGCTCGGAATTCACGCCGCTCACGCGCACGAGGCCGCTCGTGGGGCGCTCCTCGAAATAAATCATGCGCAGGATGGTGCTCTTGCCGGCGCCGCTGGGCCCGGTGAGGAACACGAACTCTCCCTTGGCCACGCGAAACGACACCTCCTGCAGCGCGGTCCCCGACCGCGGGTACTCCTTGGTCACCCGGTCGAACCGGATGACACCCGAGACATCGGCCGCGCTCAACGCAGGGCCTGCTCGAGGTCGGCGATGAGATCGTCGGCGCTTTCGATGCCGACGCTCAGGCGAATGAACCCGTCGGGGATGCCGGCGTCCGCGCGTTCCCGCGGCGAGAGCGCCGCGTGCGAGGTGTGCCGCGGTTCCGACACCAGCGAGTCGACGCCGCCCAGGCTCGGCGCGTGCTGGAACACGCGCAGCTTGCGCAGCATGCGGTCCACGGCGCGCGCCCCGCCGGCCAGCTCCAGCGCCATCATGCCGCCGAACCCGTCGAGGGTGCGTTTGGCCACGGCGTGGTCCGGGTGCGACGACAGTCCCGGATAGTGCACCTTGCGAATCTCCTTGCAGCTCTCGGCCCACTCGGCCACGCGCATGGCGTTGGCGTTGTGCCGCTGCACGCGGACGTCGAGCGTCTTGAGGCCGCGCTCGAGCAGCCAGGCGGCAAAGGGATCGGGCGCCTGCCCCCAGATCATCATCTTCTGCCGCACCTCTTCGATATACGGCGCGGTGCCCGAAACGATCCCGCCGAGCACGTCGTGGTGCCCGTTCAGGTACTTGGTGGCGGAGTGGATCGAGACGTCGGCGTCGTGCTCCAGCGGCCGAAAGTTGATCGGGCTGGCAAACGTGGCGTCGACTACGAGGGCGATCCCCTTCTGCTTGCAGATGTAGCTCACCGGCTTCAGGTCGAGCACCCGGCAGGTGGGATTCACGGGGCTCTCGAGGAACACCACGCGCGTCCGCTTGGTGATGGCCCGACGCCAGACACGCACCTCGAGCGGATCGACGAGCGTGACTTCGACCCCGAGCGACGAGAGTTCCTGCTCCAGGAAGGCGCGCGTGCCGCCGTAGATCCAGCTGCTGGCGACGATGTGGTCCCCGGGGCGGAGCAGGGCGGTGAGGGCGCACGCCGTGGCGCCCATTCCGCTGGCCAGGAGCACCGACGCTTCGGCGCCTTCGAGGGCGGCCATGCGGCGCTGGACGGCTTCGGCGTTGGGCGCGTTGCCGTAGCGCGGGTAGCGCATCCCCTCGCCGGTGCCCACTTCCTGAATGAAGTTGACCGACTGGAAGAGCGGGCGCACGACCGGCGAGTCGACGTCGCGTTCGCCGGCGTCGAGGCCGCCATGCAGCGGGAGCGACGCGCGATCGAGCGGACGCTGCTGTTTCTTGGTCATCGCAGGGTTCTCACGCGTACGCGGGCGGGCGCCCGCGGCGGTCCAGGTCGGGTTTGATCACCCGGACGATCTCCGATGGCGAGGCGCCGGCCACGTCGCGCAGCACCACGTCGCCCTTCTTCATTTCCTGGTCGATGATGACCGTGGCCAGTTCGTGCCGCCGGGGCCCGTAGACCCACGCCAGCTCCCCTTCGTTGAGCAGCCGCGAGCGGGCATCGTCGGGGTGCATGAATACCGCCGGCCCGCGCGCGGGATCGTTGGCCCGCGTCGCAATCAGCTGCGCCACTCGCAGTGGCCGCTGAATCTGCTCATCCACGATCGCCTCCGAGCGCCACGTACTCCTCATTCAGACGCATGACGAGGCGGCGGCGCCACAGCGCGTCGAGGGTGCTGCGCACGTCGGGCTCGGTCTCGCCGATCTCGCCCGCCAGGTCGGCGGCGGCGGCGCGGCCGCGCCGCGTCACGGCCTCCCACGCCCGGCGCTCGCGCTCGCTGAGCACGCCCACCACGTGGATCCCGTCTTCCTGCTCGATGGCGAGCGCCAGCCCGTGACGCTCGAGCACGGTCTCGATCGCTTCCCAGTGGTCGTCGGTGACGCCCCGAAACAGAAAATACGCCTCGTGCGGGGGATTCTCGGCGCAGTAGCGCAGCAGCAGCTTGGCGATCACCTCGTCGGCGCACGAAAAGTCCATCATCGACACGTGCGAGAAGTCGAGCACCGTGAGGGTGCGCTCGTGCGCCTCGCGCAT
>JAGWRB010000216.1 GCA_028876725.1 Gemmatimonadota bacterium | reverse complement strand
TACTTTACAATGCAAAGTACTTCCCGTTTCCGCAAGAGGGCGCTGCGCCGGTTGCCCAACGTCCGCCCCCCATTCATGTTCAGGCCACACTCCCCTCAGTCCGAACCGCACTCGTCGACGTCCATCGAGGACCACCATGCGACATCGTGCTGCACTGCTGGCGACCCTGGCGACCTTCACCCCCGCCCTGCTCGCTGCGCAATCCCGTACCGTCACCAAGGCCGACTACGCGCGCGCCGAGAAGTTCATGGGCTACTACACCCAGCCCCTCGTCAGCGGCGGCTACGTCAGCCCCGGCTGGATGAGCGGCGACCGCTTCTGGTACCGCGAAGCCACCCCGCGCGGCGCCGAGTTCCTGGTCGTCGATCCGGCGGCCAACACCAAAAAGCCCGCCTTCGACCACGCCAAGCTCGCCGCCGCCCTCGGCGCCGTCACCGGCCAGCGCTACGCGGCCGACTCGCTGCCGTTCTACAGCATCGAACTGTCCGAAGACGGCCACAGCGTCTCGTTCGACGCCGGCCGCCGCCACTACACCTGCGACGTCGGCGGCGCCAAGTGCACCGACGACGGCGCGGCCACCGGCAACGGCATGCCCCGCGCGTTCGGCCGCGGCTTCGGACGCGGCGGCGGCCCCACCGCCAGCGGCCACGAACCGCTCAACGTCTCCCCCGACGGCACGCACGGCGTCTTCATCCGCGACTGGAACCTCTGGGTGCGCGATATGGCCACCGGCGAGGAGCACCAGCTCACGCACGACGGCATCGAGAACTTCGGCTACGCCACCGACAACGCCGGCTGGAAGCACACCGACCAGGCCATCGGCCTCTGGTCGCCGGACTCGAAGGAGTTCGCCACGTACCAGCAGGATCAGCGCAAGACCGGCGACATGTACCTCGTCGTCACCAACGTCGGGCACCCCACCCTGCAGGCGTGGAAGTACCCGCTCCCCGGCGACAGCACGATCACGATGATCCAGCGCGTGATCGTCGACATCCCCAGCGGGAGCGTCGTGCGCTTCCAGATGCCCCCCGATCAGCATCGCACGTCCATCTGCGACGACATCGCCTGCAGCGGCAACACGCTCACCGACGCCGAGTGGAGCCCCGATGGCAAGACGCTGATGTTCCTCTCCACGTCGCGCGATCATCGCGACGAGCACCTGCGCGTGGCCGACGCCTCCACCGGCGCCATCCACGACGTCTACGAAGAGCACATGCCCGACTTCTTCGAGTCGGGATACAACGCCGTCAACTGGCGCTATCTCCCCGAGTCGAACGAGTTCATCTGGTACTCCGAGCGCACTGACTGGGGCCAGCTCTATCTCTACGACCTCGCCACCGGCAAGCTCAAGAACGCGATCACCAACGGGCAGTTCAAAGTCTGGCAGGTGGTGCGCGTCGACGCGCAGGACCGCCGCGTGTACTTCACCGCCGGCGGCCGCGAGCCCGGCAACCCGTACTTCTCGCACCTCTACAGCGTGAAGTTCGACGGCTCCGATTTCCGCTCGCTCACGCCGGACAGCGCCAACCACACCGTCCAGCTCTCGCCCGACGGCAAATACCTCGTGGACACCTACTCCACGCCGCAGAAGCCCGCGGTCACCGTGCTCCGCGACGACCACGGCAAGGTCCTGATGACGCTCGACAAGCAGGACATCTCCAAGCTGCTGGCCACGGGGTGGAAGCCGCCGACGACGGTGGTCGTCAAGGCCCGCGACGGCAAGACGGATCTCTACGGGCTCATGTACACGCCCACGCATCTCGATCCGAACCGGAAGTATCCGATCGTCAACCACATCTACCCGGGCCCGCAGTCGGGCAGCGTGGGCGGTTGGGGCTTCTCGGCGGCCCGCGGCGACGCGCAGTCGCTGGCCCAGCTCGGCTTCGTGGTCGTCGAGATCGACGCCATGGGCTCGCCCGGCCGGTCGCACTCGTTCCAGGCCGCGTACTACGGGCACATGGGCACCGACAACGGGCTCCCCGATCAGATCGCCGGCATGAAGGAGTTGGCCCGCCGCTATAAGTACATTGATATCAACAAGGCCGGCATCTACGGCCACTCGGGCGGCGGGTTCGCCACCGCCGACGCCATGTTCCGGTACCCCGACTTCTTCAAGGTCGGCATCTCCGAATCGGGCAACCACGACCAGACGGAATACGAAGACGACTGGGGCGAGAAGTGGCAGGGTCTCAACGTCCGCCTCCCCGACGGCACGATGAGCTACGACAAGGAGTCCAACGAGAGCGTGGCCAAGAACCTCAAGGGCCACCTGCTCCTCGCCCACGGCACCATCGACGACAACGTGCCGCCGTACAACACGCTGCTCGTGGTCGATTCCCTCATCAAGTACAACAAGGACTTCGACCTCCTGCTCATCCCCAACGTCCACCACGGCTACGGCGAAGCCACGAACTACATGACCCGCCGCCGCTGGGACTACTTCGTGCGCTACCTCCTGGGCGCCACGCCGCCCAAGGAATACCTCATGGGACCGCCGGAGCGGCGGCGGTAGTTCACCACGAACGCAAACGAACAGGGCCCGGAGCGCTCACGCGCTCCGGGCCCTTTCTGTTACCGCAGTGGGCAGTTGGAAGTGCGCCGTAGGCAGTCGCTGCCCACTGCCAACTGCCCACGGTTGTCAGGGTATGATTTTCGCCCCCGTCAACTTGTTGAAATCCCCCAGATCGTTCTTCATCAGATCGTCATACGCCTTCTTCCCGGCATTGAGATCGGTCTCGATCATCTGCAGCACCTCGTGCGTCGTATTGGTCGGCTTGTAATTCGCGCCCCCGGCCACGTCGCCCCCGCCCAGCCCGGTCTCGGCGTACAGCCAGATCAGATTCATGTACACCTTGTCGGCGGTCACGAACCACTTGTCGTCGCTGTTCAGATTCTCGCGCGTGATCAGCATCAGCTCGACCTTCATGAGCTTGTCGTTCATCGCCGAGATCGCCTTCAGGCGCGCATCGTCGCCCTTGGCCTTCCCCGCCTCCACCTCCAGCGCGTGCCGCATCACCTCGAGCCGGTTGATCATCTTCACCGTCGCGGTGATGTCGTCGCGCACGTGGATCTGCATCTGCAGCGACGCCTCGAGATCCGCCTGCGACGTCGTCAGCTTCGGATCGGTGAGCACCTCGAACGGACGGGTGAACGTCTTCCCGTCCACGGTCAGCTTCGCCGTGTAGTGCCCGGGCACCGCCAGCGGACCCTGCCGCTGCGTGCCCTCGATCCCCCAGTGCGTCACCGGACGCGTGTCCTTCCCCGCGAACCGCGGCTCATCCCAGATGTGCGGATTGTCGGGCGCCGCGGTGCGCAGCTCCGGCTGCGCCGGCCCGTCGTACTGCAGATCCCACGTGATCTGGTTCTCCCCGCGACGCGCCGCCTGTTTCATCGTGCGCACCACGGCGCCGCTCGCGTCGGCGATCTGCAGCTCCGCCGAATCTCGCGGCGCGTTCCGCGTCATGAACCGGAACTCGGCGCTCCCGCTCCGCGCCATCCGGAACCCCGGACGGGGCGCGTAGAAGTACGCCTCGGCGTCGGCCGGCACCTGGTCCTGCTGCTCCAGCGTCGTGATGTCGTGCATGATGTACACGCCGCGGCCGTACGTCGACACCACCACGTCGTGCCAGTCCTTCGGCACCTGGATCCAGCTCACCGGCGCCGCCGGCAGACCATCCTGGAAGTGCGTCCAGTGCGCGCCGTCGTCCATCGAGTAGTAGAACGCGTGCCCCGTGCCGGCGAACAGCATCCCCTTCCGGTTCGGGTTCTCCGCCACCGACATCACATAGTCCAGCGGATGATCCTGCGGCAGTGCGTCGCT
>JAGWRB010000215.1 GCA_028876725.1 Gemmatimonadota bacterium | reverse complement strand
GGCCCAACCCGAGCCGAAGCGGCCGGCGCCGGCGGCGGCGAACTGCTCCTGGAACTTGGCGAAGTCGCCGAACGACTTCTTGATGGCGTCGGCCAGCTTGCCCGTGGGCTCGCCGCCGCCCTTGGCGCTCATGATCTCCCAGAACATCGAGTGGTTCCAGTGGCCGCCGCCGTTGTTGCGGACGGCGGTGCGCACGGCGTCCGGCACCGCGTTCAGATCCTTGAGCAGGTCGTCGAGCGACTTGCCGGCGAGCTGCGGCGCCTTCTCCACGGCCGCGTTGAGATTGCTCACGTACGCGCCATGGTGCTTGTCGTGATGGATTTCCATGGTCCGCGCGTCGATGTGCGGTTCCAGCGCGGTGGGCGCGTACGGGAGGGCGGGAAGGGTAAAGGCCATATCGATCTCCTTGGACGTCACGCGTCCGGTTCGGTATCCGGAAGGGCCGCACGGCGGCGGGCACGCAGCCACGCCACCGCGCCGGGCATGAGCGACAGCGCGATCACCGCCATGATCACCACTTCGATGTGGCGGTCGATCCCCGGAATGTAACGGCCCAGGAAGTACCCCGTGAACAGCATGCCCCAGATCCAGAGCAGGCCGCCCACGATGTTGAAGAACGTATAGCGGCGCAGGTCCATGTTCGCCACGCCGGCCACCACGGGCACGAAGGTGCGCACGATCGGCATGAACCGCGCAATGAGCACCGTGGCGCCGCCGTGACGCTCGTAGAAGTCGTGCGCCCGCAGCAGGTGCTTGCGCTTGAAGAGCAGGGAATCGGGGCGCGCGTAGAGCGCCTGGCCGGTGAAACGCCCGATGTAATACCCCGAGGTGTTCCCCACGATGGACGCGACCGACAGGAGCAGGCCCAGAAGGTATACGTCGAACTGGCCGAGGGCCGCGAAGAGTCCCGCGGTGACGATCAGCGAATCGCCGGGCAGGAAGAATCCGACCAGCAGGCCGGTTTCCGCAAAAATCACCGCCGTGAGACCGACGTAGCCGCCCCAGGTGATGAGTTCGCGGACGTTCGTCAGCCGGTGGAAAAGCTCGAGAAGTTGGTGCATGCAGGCGAAATGGAGTGGCGTGCCGCGAACCCCTGAACTTCGACGGTTGCGGCGCCGCGGTCAACGCCCGCTTGCCGCTGCCGCGGTCGCGGCGCGATCTTCGCTCTACCGCCTCACCGCCTCACCGCCTCACCGCCTCACCGCCTCACCGCCTCACGTCCTCACTTGCTCACCGTCTATATCGTCTCCCACACCCACTGGGACCGCGAGTGGTACCACAGCGCCGGCCGCTTTCGCCAGCGTCTGGTGCCGCTCGTCGACGATCTGCTCGACGACTATCTCGCGGTGCGGCCCGAGCGCGCGAGCGAACTCGCCGCGCTGCTCCGGTCGGGGCGCATCGAGGCCGGCCCGTGGTTCGTGCTGGCCGACGAGTTGATCCCGAGCGGCGAGGCCCTGGTGCGCAACCTGCTCGCGGGGCGCCGGGCCCTGCGCGCGCTCCGCGCCGACGCGCCTCCGGTGCTCTACTGTCCCGACAGCTTTGGCCACCCGGCAGCGCTTCCGGCACTCGCCCAGGGATTCGGGTTCCCGATGATCGTCGCCTGGCGCGGCTACGGCGGGCGCCGCTGGCCCGACGGCGACGCGTCCTGGTGGCGCGCCCCGTCGGGCGATCGCGCGCTGCTCTATCACCTCGGGGCCAGCGGGTACGAGCTGGGCGCCAATCTGCCGGCGAACGACGCAGCCGCCGCGGACCGCTGGCGCGAGATTCGCGATCAGCTCGCGCCGCGGTCGCGCCTCGATGTCGCGCTCCTCCCCAATGGCGCCGATCATCACGCGCGCCAGCGCGATCTCGCGGCGGCCGCGGCCGCTCTCGCCGCCACCGCCTCGCCCACAGCCGTCGAGCGCGGGTCCCTGCGTGGATTCGCGGAGCGCGCGCTGGCGTCTGCCGGTGCACGGGAGCTGCCGCTGGTGGAGGGAGAGCTGCGGGATTCCTATGGGTTTACCTGGACGCTCCCCGGAACCCTTGCCACGCGCGCCCATCAGAAACGTCGCAATGCCGGAATCGAGCGGCTGCTCCTGCGCGAGGTCGAGCCCTGGTCGGCACTGGCGGCGCGTCGCACCGGGCGGTCGTGGCGGGCCCTCACGCATGCGGCATGGCGGGCCCTCCTGCTCGGGCATCCGCACGATACGCTCTGCGGCTGCTCCATCGACGAGGTCGCACGCGCCTTCGATGCGCGCATGGACGACGCCGAATCGCAGGCCACCGGGCTCCGCGACGATGCGATCGCCGCGGTCGTCGGGCACGACCCCGAGCGTGCGCGCCTCGCGCGCGACGCGTGGCGACCGCACATCGTACTGCGAAACCCCGCCGCGCGCCCGCGGGGCGGGGTGGCGATCGTCGAGGTGACGCGGTTCCTGGCCGACGTTCGCGTCGGCCCGGGATCAGCCGGCGTTCCAACGCCGCCGTCGGGCACGCCGGCCGGCGCGCGCGCATTCTCTGTTGACGGCGTC
>JAGWRB010000214.1 GCA_028876725.1 Gemmatimonadota bacterium | reverse complement strand
GCGCGGCGGGCCTCTTCGACGATCGCGCGCGCGGTGCGCACGCCGGCGCGGTGCCCCGCCGTGCGCGGCAGCGTGCGCGTGGTGGCCCACCGGCCGTTGCCGTCCATGATGATGGCCACGTGCAGCGGTGCCGTCCCTCCGGTTCCGTTCCCCTGCGGCGCCATCGGCTCACCCCTCCCGCGTCGCACGTATGAGCGCTTCCATATGGGCGAGATAGCGCTCCAGCGCGCGGCGCCCGGCGGCGGTGAGCGCGTAGTGCGTCTTGGGCATGCGCCCCTCGAAGCTCTTGGCGCAGGTGACGTATCCGGCCTCCTCGAGCTTGCGCGCGTGCACGCTCAGATTGCCGTCGGTGGTCTGCAGCAGCGCCTTGAGATCGTTGAAGCTCAAGCGGTCGTTGACGGCCAACGCGCTCACGATGCCCAGCCGCATGCGCTCGTGAATCACGCGGTCGAGTTCGAGCGCGCTCCCCGGCTCGTCCACCGCACGTCCGCGCACCGGCGTGAGGGCGTGCGCCGGCTTCCGCGCGCCGCGCCCGCGCTCCGCTTCGTCCCTCGATACCGCGCTCTGCTTAGCCACCATGCCTCCGGGCAATCAGAAATCCGAACGTCACGTGCAGCCCGCCGAATCCGGCCACGAGCAGCGCCGTGTTCCAGTCGGCGGGCGTGAACAGCGCCGCCGCCCCCAACGCGATGAACGCCGCGCCCATCACCGGCACGATGCGCACCGAATACGCGCCCGCCGCGATCACGCCGGCGCCGTACAGCAGCATCCATACCGCCGGCAGCAACTCGAACTCCCCGCGCGTCGCGAGCGCCGCCGTGAGCACCGCGCCCACGAGCAGCGCCGGCGCGAACGCCAGCACCAGCTTCTGGCCCGGCCCCGACAGCAGCGGCACCCGCGCGGCCCGCGCCTTCCGCGACGTCGCCCACGCCGAGATGCTCCCCGCCAGCACCGCCTCGAGGAGCCACACGGCCACCCAGCGCGCCGGCGACGGCTGCGCGTCGGCGACGAGCGCCGCGGCCACGGCCGTGGCGCCGATGATCACCTCTCCCCACCCCGACACCGCCGTGAACGCGCCCGCGCGTTCCATCGTCTCGCGAATGAAGCGCAGATTGTCCATCGCGCGCTCATGCATCACGGGCGCGTCGGACGAGGGCGGCTTGAGCGGCGCCGATGTGGACATGCCGCGAATGTTGCGTCGAAAGGGCAATGATGGCAAGTACTTTGTAACTTAAAGACGAGCCGGCGCCGTGACGTGCCGCGCACGTCGCCCACGATCCCGTCCCTCATCCCCCAGCGCCCCGCCGGCGGTATCTTCCCCACGTGACGATGATTCCCCTCTTCGGCCACGCCGCCGTCCAGAAACGCCTGGCGTCGGCGGCCGACCGCGGCGCCCTCCCCGCCAGTCTCCTCCTGCACGGCCCGGCCGGCATCGGCAAGCAGCGCGTCGCCCTGTGGCTCGCCCAGCGCCTGCTCTGCGACGGCCCCGCGCCGCGCCCCTGCGGTGCCTGCCAGCACTGCCGGTACGCCGAAGCCCTTACCCACCCCGATCTGCACTGGGTGTTCCCGCGCCCGCGCCTCAAGGACAGCGATCCCACCGCCGCCGACGTCTTCGCCGACTACGGCGAGGCGATCGCCGAGCGCGCGAAGGCCAACGGCCTCTACGCGGCGCCGGGCGGGAACGAAGGCATTTTCATCGCCACGGTGCGCGCCATCGTGCAAACCGCATCGCTCGCCCCGGCCGTCGCCGCCCGAAAAGTGTTCATCGTGGGCGACGCCGAGCGCATGGTGTCGCAGGAAGGCGCCGACCAGGCCGCCAATGCGTTCCTCAAGCTGCTCGAGGAACCTCCGGCCAATACGAACGTCATCCTCACCACCAGCGAGCCGGGCGCGCTGCTCCCCACGATCCGCTCGCGCGTGATCGCCGTGCGCCTCGCGCGGCTCGCCGACCCCGAGGTCGCGGCCTTCCTCGCCGAGTCGCGCGTCGCCGAGCGCCTCGCCGCCGAGTCGCTCCCGCGCGAGCACGACACGCTGCTCCGCCTGGCCAACGGCGCGCCCGGCACGCTGCTCTCCCATGGCGCCCTCGGCGACGCGATGACCCGCGCCCGGCGCCTGCTCGCCGCCGCCACTGCCGACCGCGCCGAGCGCATGCGCGCCGCGTTCGTTCAGGGCAGCGCCCGCGCGCGCGGCGAATTTTCCGACGCGCTCGACGCGCTCACGGTGCTGCTGCACGAACGCACCCGCGCCGCCGTCTCGGCCAACGACGCCGACTCGGCCCTCCGCGCCTCGCGCGCCGTGAACGCCGTGGAGCGCGCCAAGGCCGCCGCCGCCGGCAACGCCAACCCGCAGCTCGTCACCTTCACCTTGCTCGGCGAACTGGAGGCCGCGCTCCGATGACCGACCGACTCTCGCATGTCGATTCCAGCGGCCAGGCCCGCATGGTGGACGTCTCCGGCAAACCGGTCACGGCGCGCACCGCGCGAGCCGCCGGCTCCATTCGCATGGCGCCCGCCACGCTGGACGCGATTGTTGCCAACACCGTGGCCAAGGGCGACGTGCTGGGGGTGGCGCGCGTGGCTGCGATCATGGCCGCGAAGCGCACGGCCGACCTGGTGCCGCTTTGCCACCCCCTGCCGCTGGACGACGTGCAGATCCGGCTTTCCCCCGACCCCTCGCTTCCCGGGATTCAGGCCGAAGCCACCGCAACCACCAGCGCCCGAACAGGTGTCGAAATGGAGGCCATCGTGGCGGTGACCATCGCCCTGGTCACGGTGTACGACATGACCAAGGCCATGGACCGGGAGATGGTCATTGGCGAGGTCCGCCTGCTGGCGAAAACAGGTGGACAAAAAGGGGACTGGACCAGAGGTTGATGCCCGGGCTCAGCCCGTGTATTGTGTGAAAGGGCGGATTGCGCCAGAAACCAGCTAAGTCATTGCAAAATAAACTCTTATGCATGATTTGACAGGCACCTACGTACACCGGGGAGACGCCGCGCGGCGAAGACGCCGGGCGAAACGTTTGCTTGGTATCGTTGGCGCCGGCGCGGCCGCAGCCATGATCCTCGTGGCATACCCCTCCCCGTCGGCCGGAACGGCTGAGGCGGCGGTGGTATCCAACGAGGCCTCGTCGGCCCCCCTGAGCGCCACGGCGTCGCTCCGCGCCGAACTGGCCAGCGCCCGGAACCAGCTTTCGGACTTGCAGGATCAGCTCAACCGCGCCAATCAGATCATCCGCTACTCGTCGCGGTACGGTGTGTCGGCCGCGATGACGGCCAAGGTGTACGACGCGGCGATCAGCGAGAATGTCGACCCCGAGCTGGCCTTCCGGCTGGTGAAGCTGGAGAGCGACTTCAACGCGCACGCGCTCAGTCCGGCCGGCGCGGTGGGGCTCACTCAGCTCATGCCGGCCACGGCGCGTTTCTATCAGAAGCACATCCGCCGCGACCAGCTGTTCGACGCGGACCTGAACCTGCACATCGGCTTCCGCTATCTCCACTCGCTCGTGGTGCGCTACCACGGCCAGGTGGACATGGCGCTGCTGGTGTACAATCGCGGCGAGCTGGCGGTGCAGGCGGCCACCGCGCAGGGGAAGAACCCGACCAACGGGTACGACCGGATCCTGATGAAGGGCTACAAGGGCCCCGGCATCATCGACTGACCCCGGCGCGGCCCCTGGTCGTGCGCCGCGCTACAGGCCGCTCCCCGACCGTCGCGATCGTGACGACGCGCTCCGCGCGCGCGGCAGCGGACCGCTGATCCGCAACGTCTGCCCGATCACGATGGTGTCGTGCTTCAGGTGGTTGAGCGCCTTGATCCGCTTTATGGTTGTGTGATACTTCGCGGCGAGACCGCTCAGCGTCTCGCCCCGGCGCACGACGTGCCGCCCGTTGACCAGCCCGTACAGCTCGATCGCCGGATTCGGCACCGAGCGCGCCGCCGCCACCACGGCCGGCGCGGGCACGAGCACCCGCTGCCCCGGCACCAGGTGCCCGCTGCGGTAGCGGCGAAGCTTGGGATTGAATTCCTCCACGGCCTTGGCGGTCACGTGGTACTTCCGCGCGATGGTGGCCGCGTATTCCCCGGAGCGCGACCGCACGTACGTGGCGCCCACGCGCTGCGCGGCGGGCAGCGCGGCCAGCGCGCTGTCGAACGCGGCGGCGCGCCCCGGCGGCACGCGCACTTCCACGGGCGCGTCGGGAGGCGTCATGCCGCGCAGAATCTGCGGGTTGAGATCCTGAATCGCGTCCACGCTGGTGTCGCTTGCCGCGGCGATCGCCGCGAGCGGCGTGAGCGGGGCCACCCGCACGGTGTCGTACGCGAACGGCGGCTCCGGCTGGATCTGCAGTCCGTACCGCTGCGGATCCTTGGCCACCAGCGCCGCGGCGATGAGCTGTGGCACGTACTCCCGCGTCTCGCGGCGCAGGTAGTCCTTGTCGGCCAACTCGAAGAACAGGTCGTCGCCCTGCGTGTTCTGCAGGTCGTCGGCGTAGCGCTCGAGTCCGCGTGAAATCCGCCCGGGCCCGCCGTCGTACGCCGCCGCTGCCAGGTACAGCGACCCGAACTGCGTGCGCAGATCCTTGATGAACCGCGCCGCGGCGGCCGTGGACTTCACCGGATCGCGGCGCTCGTCGATCCACCAGTCCACGCGGAGCCCGGCGCCACGCGCCGTGCCGGTCATGAACTGCCACATCCCGACTGCGGCCGCGCTCGAGTACGCGTTCGGATCGAACCCGCTCTCCACGAGCCCCAGATAGTACAGATCCTCGGGCAGGCCGGCGGCGCGGAAGGTGGCGCGGATCATCGGCTCGTAGCGCGTTCCTCGCTCCAGCCGCGCCACGATGTTGTCCCGTGCCGAGCCAGTGAACAGGGTCACGTAGCGCTGCACGCGCGCGCGCGTTTCGTACGAGCGAACGTCGATGTCCCACGTGGGCGCGGAGTCGGTGGCGGCGGCGGAGTCGCCGAACATGCGCGACGCGCTCGTGGTGACGTCGCTGTCGCTCACGGCAACCGAATCGGCGCGCGCGGCGCTGTCGGAGCGCGCTGACGGCGCCGGGGGGCCCGGAACCACCGGGGCCGCCGCCGGCGGTAAAGAGGCGGGAACGGGAGCCGGCGACGGAGCGGGGTGCTGCGCGCAGGCGGCCAGCGTTGCCGCGGCCAGGAGTGCGGAGGCAGTGGCTTTCACCCGTCCACTATAAAGAGCGGCGGCGGCAAGGGCTAGCTCGGATTTGGGCAACGCCTAGATTCTCAGGTTATGATCGTCGCCATCGGCACCGACCACGGGGGATTCGCGCTGAAGGAGCGCGTGCTGCGCGCGGTAGCCGAAGCGGGACACGAGCCGTTCGACTGCGGCGCGATGACGCTCCAGCCGGGTGACGACTACCCCGATTACGCCGAGCGGGTTGCAAACGCCGTGAATTCGGGGCGTGCGGCGCGCGGCGTGCTGATCTGCGGCAGCGGCGTGGGCATCTCGATCGCGGCGAACAAGTTCGCGGGAATCCGCGCCGCCATCTGCCACGACACCTACGCCGCGCGCCAGGGCGTGGAAGACGACGCGATGAACGTGCTGTGCCTGGGCGGGCGCGTCATCGGCCCCGAGCTCGCCGTCGAGTTGGTGCGCGAATTCCTCGGCGCCGAATTCAAGGCCTTCGACCGGTACGAACGCCGCCTGCGCAAGGTTCAGCGCTTCGAGCAGGGCCCCTCGGCGGGCTGACCGCGCCGCATGGCGAGCCCGCGCCGCGCGCGGTAGTTTGGTCGCGCCGGTCCCATCCCTTCGCAGCTCCCGCATCCCGTTCCCTCCGGAGTGTCTGGCATGTCCGCACACCTGCATCCAGCCGCGCCCCGCTCGGCGCGCCGCATCGTTCTCACGGCCTCCCGCGCCGCGCTCGCGACCGCGCTCTGCGCGGCGCTCTCCATTCCCGCGTCTCTGCGCGCACAGG
>JAGWRB010000213.1 GCA_028876725.1 Gemmatimonadota bacterium | reverse complement strand
GGGGCAGGCGCAGGCCATCGCGCCGCGTCCGGAACTTCGCCTCGACGTGCTGGGGGCGTCCCCTTACTCGGTGCAGTTCGGGGGCGGCGTCAATCTGGGCGCCGGCTACTACCAGCGCGTGGAGTTGGACGGCGCGGCGGGCGCGCGGCGCCGGAATGGCGCGCTCGTGGGCACGGCGCGGGCTGACGCGCTCATGCGTTTGCTCCTCGACCCGTTCGGACAGCAGCGCTGGGCGCTGTCGCTGGCCGGCGGCGTGAGTCTCCGCTATGAGGCCGGCGACAAAGTGCGCCCGTATCTGGCGGGCGTGCTCGATTTCGAAGGGCCGTCGACCCACGGGGTACGCACGGCGTACCAACTCGGGTTCGGCGGCGGGGTGCGGTTCGGCGTGGTGCTGCGCCGGAGCCGCACCGTGTGGCGCTGACGCGGCCTCAGGCCGCGCTCGCCGCTCCTGCTTCTTCCGCCGCCGTGTTCGTCTTCGGAGGCTGCGCGAATCGCGTCCCGAGCTTCTTGAGCTCCTCCAGGTCGCGTTCGGCCAGTTCCGGATACCGGTCGGCCATGTATTTCATGGTGTCGTCGAACCACTCGTCCTGATGTTCCGGGGCGGAACCGATGACACCGCACCGCATGATGTGTTGGAACAGTTCGTCGCGGGCCTCGTCGAACGGGTTCGGCATCGTGGACGCCGCCGGCCCGCTGCGTCTGGTTTTGCTCTTAGCCATTTATCCAAGTGAAGGGTGAAAGAGATCCTACCGTCCCATTAATCTAATGAGTCGCGCGGGCGCCTGCAGATGCGGGCTCCCATGGCTTCATACGCGCGACGCCGCTCTCGCGTTTGGCCCTCGAGGCCCGCTGGCCGCGCGGCGGTTCGTTCCTTGCGGCTCCCCTCGCGGACGCCCTAGCTTTCGGCACCCGGCGCCCTGGGCGGCACTCTCCCGTCCGCACCTCGCACCCCGACCGCACAGACAAAGAAATGGCGAAGAAGGCACGTACCCCGGTCAAATCGCGCAAGAACCCCGGCATGCGCGGGTTCTACATCCTCCTCGGCGCCGTCGCCGTGATCGGCATCGGCGCGCTGTCGTACCTCGCGGCCCGCCCCAAGGGCGCCGCCACCCAGTGGGACAGCTCGCTCCCCAAGCTCGACGCCAAGGGGCACACCGAGGGGAGCGACAGCGCCAAGCTCGAAGTGATCGAGTTCGCCGACTTCGAATGCCCGGCGTGCGGCCAGTTCGCCACCCTCACCGAGCCCGACGTGCGCACGCACCTCATCGACTCCGGCGTGGTGCGGATCCGATTCATCGACTTCCCGCTTTCCATCCACCGCAACACCTGGAACGCCCACCGCGCCGCCTGGTGCGCCGGCGATCAGGGCAAGTTCTGGCAGATGCACGACGCCCTCTACCAGAACCAGGACCGCTGGAACACCGAGGCCACCGACAGCCCCGACAACGTGATCACCGGCCTCGCGCAGGGGATCGGCCTCAACATGGACGTGTACAACCAGTGCGTGAAGGACCGGAAGTACCAGGCGCAGATCCAGGCCAATGAGACCGAGGCGCTCACGCGCCAGCTCGACCAGACGCCGACCTTCGTCTTCGGGAACAAGGTGATTGGCGGCTACGAGACCTACGACCAGTTCAAGGCGAACGTCGAAGCGGCCATCGCCGCCCAGAAGGCCGCCGGCGGCAAATGACCACACGCATGACGCTGGCCCTGCTCGCCCTCTGCGGGCTGCTCGTGGCCAGTTATCTCGCCCTGCACGATCTGGGCTACATCGGCACCCTGGCCTGCGGCACCGGGAGCTGCGAGCTGGTGCAGACCAGCCGGTGGTCGCGCGTGCTCGGGATTCACGTGGCCGTGTGGGGCGTGGCGTACTACGCCGTCGTGTTCGGGGTCGCCATGGCGTCGGTGCAGGAGCGGTTCGCCGACGATCTGCTCCTGTCGCGCCTTCTGCTCGGGCTCACGGGCTGGGGGGTGCTGTTCAGCGCATGGCTGACGTACGCCGAGCTGTTCCTGATCCACGCGATCTGCCGCTGGTGCGTGGGGTCGGCCACCATCGTGGTCGTCCTCTTTGGACTCGCCGTGCTTGACTATCGCGCTCACGCGCGCGCAGTAATAAGCGAGTAGGAGTCCCCGGCGGGCGCCGCGGCGGCGCGCCGGGGTTCGATTCCAGCCCGCGGCGCATGGCGCCGCGCCGCCGCAGGAGCGACCGCATGCCCTCCTTCACCCTCACCGTGAACGGCGCCACGCACACCGTCACGGCCGAAGCCGATTCCCCCCTGCTCTGGGTGCTGCGCGACAAACTCGCGCTCACCGGCACCAAATTCGGCTGCGGCGTGGGCGCCTGTTCCGCCTGCAGCGTCCACATCGACGGCGACTTCGCGCGCTCGTGCCAGTGGAGCATCGCCGACGCGGCGGGCCACCACGTCACGACCATCGAGTCGCTCGAGACCACGGAGCTCGGACGCCGCCTGCAGCAGGCGTGGATCGACGAGCAGGTGCCGCAGTGCGGCTACTGCCAGTCGGGGCAGCTCATGGCCGCGGCGGCCCTGCTCAAGGACACGCCGCGTCCCACCGACGCCGACATCGACAACGGCATGAGCGACAACATCTGCCGGTGCGCCACGTATCTGCGCATCCGCAAGGCCATCCACCGCGCCGCGGGCAACGGGGAGGCCAAATGAGCAACAAGAACATCTCGCGCCGCCAGTTCGTGACCGCGTCGGCGGTGTCCGGCGCCGCGCTCATGCTGGGGTTCAGCACGCTCGACGCCCTGGCCGCCAAAGTCGCGCCCGGACGCCCCGCGCCCGACGGCTGGACGCCGAACCTGTGGCTCACCGTGGATCCCGACGGCACCGTCACCATCCTTTCCGCCAAATCGGAAATGGGGCAGGGCGTGTGGACCGCGATGCCGATGATCGTGGCCGAGGAGCTCGACGCCGACTGGAGCAAGGTGCGCGTGGCGCGCGCGCCCACCAACGGCAAGTACAACACCAGCACGGGCGGCAGCCAGAGCACGCGCAGCTCGTACATGCCGCTCCGCCAGGCGGGCGCCACGGCGCGCGCCATGCTCGTGGGCGCGGCCGCCGCGCAGTGGGGCGTGCCGGCGTCGCAGTGCACCACGGCGGCCGGCGTCGTGACGCACGCCGCGTCGAAGCGCTCGGCAACCTACGGTGAGCTGGCGGCGAAGGCAGCCGCGCAGCCCGTGCCCGCCGGCGACGTGCCGCTCAAGGATCCGAGCACCTTCACGCTCATCGGACGCGCCACGCCGCGGCTCGACATCCCGGCCAAGGTGAACGGCACGGCACAGTTCGGCATCGACACGCGGGTGCCCAACATGGTGTACGCCAGCGTCGCGCGCTGCCCCGTGTTCGGCGGGTCGCTCGTTCGGGTGGACGACGCGAAGGCGCGCGCCGTGGCCGGCGTGCACCAGGTGGTGAAGCTCGACGCCGTGGAGCGCCTGCTCCCGGCGCGCGTGGCGGTGCTGGCGGAGGACACGTGGGCGGCGATGAAGGCGCGCGACGCGCTGGATATCACGTGGAACCCGGGGCCGAACGCGAACTATTCCACCGAGGCGGCGAACGCGGGGTACCACCAGCGCGTCAACGACGACGCCAACGCCGGCGTGACGGCGAGCAAGGGCGCGGTGCGCGCGGCGGGCGCGGGCGAGCGGACCGTGGAGGCCATCTATGAGTTTCCGCTGCTGGCCCACGCCACCATGGAGCCCATGAACTGCACGGCCGACGTGCGGGCCGACGGCGTGGAGATCTGGGCGCCGTCGCAGGCGCCGGACAGCATCCGCACCGGCGTCGCGAAATACCTGGGCGTGGCGCCCGACACCGTGACGGTGCACGTGACCTTCTTGGGCGGCGGGTTCGGCCGGCGCTCGCAGACGGATTACGCCATCGAGGCGGTGCAGCTCTCGAAGGCCGCCGGGCGCCCGGTGAAGGTCACCTGGACCCGCGAGGAGGACATCCAGCACGACTTCTACCGCGTGGACGGGATCCAGCGCCTGCGCGCCGTGCTCGACGCGCAGGGCCGGGTCGTGAGCTGGGAGGACCGCGTGGTCGGGCCGTCCACCGAGGCATACGCCTTCCCCGGGCGGTTCGGCAACCGGCACTTCGACGCCGCCGCGCGCCCGCCATATGACATTGCGAATTACCGCCTCGACATGGTGCTCGTGGACAGCCCGGTGCCGATGTGGTTCTGGCGGGCGGTGAGCAACACGCAGAACGGCTACTGCATGGAGGCGTTCCTGGACGAGTGCGCGCACGCGGCGGGCCAGGATCCGGTGCAGTACCGGCTGGCGATGCTGGCCGGGAATCCGCGCGCCGTGCACGTAGTGCAGCTCGCCGCCCAGAAGGCGGGGTGGGGCACGCCGCTGCCCAAGGGGCAGGGACGCGGGTTCGCGTTCTACGACTACGACGGCACCCTCGTCGCGCAGGTGGTGGAGGCCGAAGTGCCGCCCGACGGGAAGGTGAAGGTGCACCGCGTGGTATGCGCCTTCGACTGCGGACAGATGATCAACCCCGACACCGTGGTGGCCCAGGTGGAGAGCGCCGTGGGCTGGGCGCTGAGCGCCGCGCGGTACGGCGAGATCACGGTGAAGAACGGCGCGGTGCAGCAGAGCAACTTCACCGATTATCAGGTCGTGCGTATGAACGAGATGCCGCGCGTGGAGGTGCACCTCGTGGACAATCATGAGCCGCCCACGGGGGTCGGCGAACCCGGTGTGCCCCCGTTCGCGCCGGCGCTGCTCAACGCCATCTTCGACGCCACCGGGGCGCGCCTGCGGCGCCTGCCGATAAAGCCGGAGATGCTGAAGGCGGGGGCGGCGACCGATTAGTAGGTTGGAATGTCGGTAGGCTGGCAGGTTGGTGCCGCGGCCTCACCGCCCTACCAACCTACCAACCTACCAACCTACCAACCTACTGTTCAGTAGATTCGTATTGCTCCTTCAGCTTCGCCACCACGTTGGGATCGGCGAGCGTCGTCGTGTCGCCCAGCGCGCGCCCCTCGGCGATGTCGCGCAGCAGCCGGCGCATGATCTTCCCCGAGCGCGTTTTGGGCAGATCGGCCGAGAAGATCACGTCGTCGGGTTTGGCGATCGCGCCGATCTTCTCCCCCACGAAATCGCGCAGCTCGTCCAGCAGCCCCGGCGTCGCCTTGTGTCCCTCGCGCAGCGTCACGAACGCCGCCAGCGCCTGCCCCTTGAGCTCGTGCGCCTTCCCCACCACCGCCGCTTCGGCCACCGCGGGGTGCTCCACCAGCGCCGACTCCACTTCCATGGTGCCGATGCGGTGGCCGGCCACGTTGAGCACGTCGTCCACACGGCCCAGGATCACGTAGTAGCCCTCGTCGTCCACCTTCACGCCGTCGCCCGGGAAGTAGAGGTCCGGACGCCCCGCCCATTTGGAGAAATACGTCTCCACGTACCGCTGGTCGTCGCCCCAGATCGTGCGCAGCATCGATGGCCACGGATGCGTGAGCGCGAGCAGCCCGCCGCCCACGCCGATGGGCTTCCCCTCGGAGTCGAGCATCGCGGCCGCGAATCCCGGCAACGGACGCGTGGCGCTCCCCGGCTTGGTGGCCGTGAGCCCGGGCAGCGGTGAGATCACGATCGCGCCGGTCTCCGTCTGCCACCAGGTGTCCACGATGGGGCAGCGCTCGTCGCCGATCACCTTGTGGTACCACATCCACGCTTCGGGATTGATCGGCTCGCCCACCGAGCCCAGCAGGCGCAGCTGCGAGAGATCGTGCTTGGACGGATGCTGCGCGCCCCACTTCATGAACGCACGGATCGCCGTGGGCGCCGTGTAGAGAATCGTCACCCCGTACTTCTCGCAGATCTCCCAGAACCGGTCCTTCTCCGGCCAGTCGGGCGCGCCCTCGTACATCACGCACGTCGCGCCGTTGGAGAGCGGACCGTACGTGAGATACGAATGTCCCGTCACCCAGCCCACGTCGGCCGTGCACCAGAAGACGTCGTCTTCCTTGAGATCGAAGACCTGCCGCGTCGTGGTCGTCACGCCCACCAGATAGCCGCCCGTGGTGTGCACGATGCCCTTGGGTTTGCCCGTGGTGCCCGACGTGTACAGGATGTACAGCACGTCTTCGGCGTCCATCGGTTCGGGCTCGCACCACTGCGGCGCGTTGCGCATGAGCCGGTGCCACCAGTGGTCGCGCCCCTCCTTCATGTCGGCGAACGCCTCGTCACCGCCGGCGCCGGGGCGCCGTTGCACCACCACCACGCTCTTGATGCTCGGCGTCTCCTCGAGCGCCTTGTCGCAGTTGCGCTTGAGCGGCACCACGCCGCCGCGCCGATACCCGCCGTCGGCGGTGATCAGCACCTTGCACTCCGCGTCGTTGATCCGGTCGCGCAGCGACTCGGGCGAGAAGCCGCCGAACACCACCGAGTGCGCGGCGCCGATGCGCGCGCACGCGAGCATCGAGATCACCGCCTCGGGGATCATCGGCAGATAGATCGCCACGCGGTCGCCCCGCTTCACGCCCAGCGACTTGAGCACGTTGGCGAACTTGTTGACCTCGACGTACAGGTCCCAGTAGGTGAGCGTGCGCCGGTCGCCGGGCTCGCCCTCCCAGATGAGCGCCGCCTTGTTGCGCCGCACTCCGCGCACGTGGCGGTCGACGCAGTTCACCGACGCGTTGAGCTTGCCGCCCACGAACCACTGCGCGTGCGGCGGCGTCCACTCGAGCACCGTGGTGTACGGCTCGATCCACTCGACGTGCTGGGCCTGGTCGGCCCAGTACGCGGGAATGTCGCGCCCCGCCTTGTCGTAGACGGCGGGATCGGAAACCACGGCCGTGGCCTTGAACGACGCCGGAGGCGGGAACTTCCGGTTTTCTTGGAGGAGGACGGAGAGATCACTCATCTTGAAAGAGCGAAAAAGGAGAAACGGCGCACGGCCGAAACGACGCAACGCCGAAACGACGCAGGGCCGGTACGACGCAGGGCCGATACCACGACACGACGAAACGGCGAGGCGGAACGGAGAAACGGCGTGGGACTTCCGAAGCACGCCAACCTACCGAAGCAAGCCAACCTACCAACCTGCCAACCTACGAACCTACGGCTCTACGGCTCTACGGCCCTACGGCCTTACGGCCTTACGGCTCTACGGTAGGCCACCCCCACGTCGCCATTCTGCGCCCCCGAGCGCCTCCCTGCAAGACCGGCGCGGGCTATCTTCCCCCCAACGGCTCGCCATCCATGTCCGATTCCGCGCTCTCGCCCCCTCCTCCCGACCCGCACGCGCCCCTGCGCGGCGTTCGCGTCGTCGTGACCCGTGCCGGCGATCGGGCCGACGCGCTCTCCGGGGCCCTCGCCGCGCTCGGCGCTCACGTCTCGACCGTCCCGGTGACGCGAATCGAGGCGCTCGACCCGGCCCCGGCGCTCGCAGCGCTGCGCCACCTGGAGCGCTATGAGTGGGTCGTGCTCACGAGCCAGAACGCCGTCGCGTTCCTGGGTGAACGGCTCCAATCCGCGGGGCGGGGGAGCGCGGACTTCCGTGACATTCGCGTGGCCGCCGTGGGTCCAGCCACCGCCGCCGCGCTCGACACGCTGGGCATTGCGGTTACCCTCACCCCCGAGCGCTTCGTCGCCGAAGCGCTGCTCGACGCCATGCGCACTCGCGGCGACATGCGCGGCGCCCGCGTGCTCTACCTCGCCGCGCTCGGCGCGCGCGACGTGCTTCCGGAGGGGCTCCGCGCCCTCGGTGCCGTCGTCGACGTGATCCCGCTCTACCGGTCGGTCCCCGACGTGCAGGACGCCCAGGCACTGTGTCAGCGGTTGCTGCGCGGCGAGGTGGACCTGGTGACCTTCACCGCAGGGTCGGCCGTGCGGGCGTTCGTGCAGGCCGTGGGCGCCGACGCGGCGGCACGCGCCGGCATCGTCACCATCGGGCCGGCCACGTCGGCGGTGGTGCGGGAGCTGGGGCTCGACGTGCGCGCCGAGGCCGATCCGTCCACCATCGATGGCCTCGTCGCGGCCACGGTGAGCGCCAGGCGCTGAGAACGGCTAGATTTCGGGACCCTCGAAACATACGGATTCCATGTCGACCGCCGGTCCGATTCGCATCGCTACCCGCTCCTCCGATCTCGCGCTCTACCAAGCCAACCTGGTCAAGAGCATGCTCGAGTCGCACGGGCACACCGCCGAGCTGGTGACGTTCAAGACCGTGGGCGACAAGAAGCTCGACGAGCCGCTCAGCGCCATCGGCGCCAAGGGGCTGTTCACCAAGGAGCTGGAAGCGGCGCTGGGCAAGGGGCGTGTGGACTGCTGCGTCCACTCGCTCAAGGATCTGCCCACCGAATCGCCCGAGGGGCTGGCTGTGGGCGCCGTGCTCAAGCGCGAGGACCCGCGCGACGTGCTGGTGATCGGCGACATCGCGCAGGCCGAGTCGCTCGACGAGCTGCCGCGCGGCTCGCGCGTGGGCACATCGAGCCTTCGCCGGCGGGCGCAGCTCGCCGCGCGCCGCAAGGATCTCGACATCGTGGAATTGCGCGGGAACGTGCCCACGCGGATCAAGAAGGTAGACACGGGCGTGGTGCACGCGGCCATCCTCGCCGCCGCGGGGCTGCACCGGCTGGGCGTGTCGCAGCGCATCACCGCCACGCTCGACGCGCCCGAGTGGCTGCCGGCGCCGGGGCAGGGCGCCATCGCCGTGCAGATTCGCAGCGACGATGCGCGCATGCGCGAGATCACGGCGCGTCTCAACGACCCCCGCACCCATACCGACGTGCGCGCCGAGCGCGCGTTCCTGGGCGCGCTCGAGGGCGGGTGCCAGGTGCCCATCGGCGCGCTGGTCATGCCCCGCGGCGACGGGTACGTGCTGCACGGGCTGATCGCCGATCTCGAGGGGCAGCGGGTGGTGCGAGGGGAGATCGCGCTCGACGAGCGCGATCCGGAACTGAGCGGCGTGCGGCTGGCCAACCGGCTGCGCGGCGAGGGGGCGACGGAGATCCTGGAAGAGCTGCGGCGCGCGCAGCGCCTCCCGTCGCCGCAACCCGAGTAGATTTCACGCATGACGGCGCCGGCCGTGTAGGGTCCGGCGCCCGCACGCAGAGCGATTCATGTCGAACTATCCCGATTACCGTCCGCGCCGGCTTCGCCGCACGGCCGCGCTTCGCCGCCTGGTGCGGGAAACGCACCTGGTCCCGTCGCAGCTCGTGCTCCCGATGTTCGTGCGCGCCGGCCGCAACACGCGCGTGCCCGTGGCCTCGATGCCCGGCGTCTTCCAGCTCTCGGTCGACGAATTCGTGCGGGACGCCTCGGCGGCCGCCGAGGCGGGCGTGGGCGGCGTGCTGCTGTTCGGCATCCCCGAGCACAAGGACGCCACCGGCACCAGCGCCTGGGACGAGCACGGCCCGGTGCAGGAAGCCGTCCGCGCCGCCAAGCGCGAGATCCCCGGCCTCGTCGTGATCACCGACGTGTGCATGTGCGAATACACCGACCACGGCCACTGCGGCGTGCTGCGCGACGGCGACGTGGACAACGACGCGACGCTCGATCTGCTGGCGCGCGAGGCGGTGTCGCACGCGGCGGCCGGCGCCGACATCGTGGCCCCGAGCGACATGATGGACGGGCGGGTGGGCGCGATTCGCATGGCGCTCGACGACGCCGGGTATTCGCATACGCCTATTCTCAGCTACGCCGCCAAGTTCGCGGGTCCGTTCTACGGGCCGTTCCGCGATGCCGCCGAATCGACGCCAAAGTTCGGCGATCGCCGCAGCTATCAGATGGATTCGGCGAACAGCGACGAGGCCCTGCGCGAGGTCGACCTCGACATCGCCGAGGGCGCCGACATGCTCATGGTGAAGCCGGCCGGACCGTTCCTCGACATCATCCGCCGCGTGAAGGACCACACCGGATATCCGCTGGCGGCGTACCAGGTGAGCGGCGAGTACAGCATGATCAAGGCCGCCGCCGAGCAGGGGTGGATCGACGGCGAGCGCGTGATGATGGATTCGCTGCTCGGCATTCGCCGGGCGGGAGCCGACGTGGTGATCACGTACTTCGCGGTCGAGGCCGCGCGGGTGCTCGCGCGGGGCGAGGGCGGCGCATGATGAACCTGTGGCGCGATCTCGCGCCGGGTCCCAACCCCCCGGAAGAAGTCACGGCGATCATCGAGATCCCGCAGGGGAGCCGCAACAAGTACGAGCTGGACAAGGCCACGGGGCTCATCAAGCTCGACCGCGTGCTGTATTCGGCCGTGCACTATCCGGCGGAGTACGGGTTCATTCCGCGCACCCTGCACGACGACGGCGACCCGATGGACGTGCTGGTGCTGCTGAAGGAAGAGACGTTCCCCGGGTGCATGATCGACGTGCGGCCGATTGGCGTGCTGCACATGCTCGACCGCGGCGAGCCGGACGACAAGATCCTGGCCGTGCCGACGCACGATCCGTACTCGCAGGAATATTTCGACATCGCCGACCTGCCCCAGCACCTGCTCAAGGAAGTGGCGCAGTTCTTCGTGAGCTACAAGGAGCTGGAGGGGAAGAAGGTGGAGATCGTGGGGTGGGGGAAGAGCACCGAGGCGATGCGTCTCATCTCGCGGTCGATCGGGCAGTACGACGCGGCGTATGTGACGGTGGGGCCGTAACGGCTGCGAAGAGCAGTGAGCAGTTAGCGGTTTGCGGTGGGCGGTTTCCGGCGTTCGTCGTTGGCAGTGACTGCCCACGGCCCACTGCCCACTGCTAACTGCTCACTGCTAACTTTGTAGTTCAAAGTACTTGACAGAAATCTGCACGAGGCAATACTGTACGCCATGCCCGGTCTCGTCCAGGTCCTGTTCCCCGATCCGCCCCTCGTGCGCACGCCCCGGCGGCTCCTCCGCTGGTGGGAGGCGCACCGGCTCACCTACAACCTCGTCGTCGGCGGGGCGGGGCTCCTCACCCTCGGCGTCGCCAACGCCCTGAGCCTCCTCCCGGGCCCCATGCACCGCGCGTTCTTCCACGCCTGGCCCGCCGTCGTCGTCTACGCCCTCGCCGCCAACCTCTGTTATTCCGCCGGCTGGATCGTCGAATCGCTCGTCCAGCGCTGGCTCCGGCGCGACACCTACGGCCTCGGCCCCGCGCTCTTCCGCCACGGCCTCGTCTTCTCCGTCGGCCTCACGCTCCTCCCTGCGGTCGTCCTCCCCGTCGCCTGGGTGGCGAGTCTCATCTTCCGCTGAGCGGACGCCGCGAATCGCGCGCACCACCACGCCAAAATGCTTGTGTGCGCTACACGCCGATGCGATACTTGAATCGGCGGGCGCCTTCCCACCCACCACACCCGCCAGAGGCCGCCTGGCTCCGTGAATCTCGAAGATGTCGCCAAACGCGCGAAGGTCTCCACGGCCACCGTTTCGCGCGTCCTGAACAACGTGGGCCGGGTCCGGCACGCCACGACGGCGCGCGTGCTCAAGGCGGTCGAGGAACTCAACTACACCCCCAACCTCAACGCCCGAACCCTCGCCGGCGGCCAGAGCCAGACGCTCGGCATGGTCGTCTCCAACCTCGAGAATCCGTTCTTTCTCGACATCTTCCGGAGCCTCGAGGCCGACGCGCACCGGCGCGGCTATGACGTCCTCGTCGCCAACACCGACTACCGCCCCCAGCACCTCGTGACGAGCGTGCGGCTCATGCTTGGGCGCCGCGTCGCCGGCCTCGCCGTCGTCGTCTCCGAAATGCGCACTTCGCTCATCCACGAACTGTCGGAGAGCGGCATCCCGGTGGTGTTCTACGACGTGGGCACCGTCGCCGAGAACATCAGCAACATCAAGGTGAACTACCGGCTGGGCATGCGGCGGATCATCGAGTACCTGCACGGGCTCGGACACCGGCGCATGGCGTTCATCGGCCACCACCCCACGCTCGATCCGCTCAACGACCGCAAGCGCACCTTTCTCGAACTGGCCGCCGATTACGCGCCGCGCACGAAGGTGGTCGCGGTGGCCGCTGCCGACGGCCCCGTGGGCGGGCAGAACGCCACGCGGGAGATCCTGAGTTCCGGATTCCGTCCCACGGCGATCGTGTGCGTCAACGACTTCATGGCCATCGGCGTGCTGCGCGAACTCGCGGTGGAGCGCATCCGCGTTCCCGACGACATCTCGGTCACCGGCTTCGACGACATTCGCCTCGCGGGGTTCATGTGTCCGGCGCTCACCACGGCCCACATCCCGCGCGAGGAGATCGGGCGCCGCATCGGCGAGATGCTGCTGCCGGGCCCACGCGGCCGCGTGCAGCGCGGCCACGAGATTCTGGTGGAGACCTCGCTCGTCGTGCGCGAATCG
>JAGWRB010000212.1 GCA_028876725.1 Gemmatimonadota bacterium | reverse complement strand
TTGCCGGCCAGGATGGCGACGTTGCCGGTGCTGTCCATCTGCACGGCCAGTTCGTCCATGACCTGGCGCCCGATGGCCTCGTCGTCGCCGCCGTAGAACGAGAACCGCTTGGAGTTCGGCGCGTCGCTGTCGAACATCATCACCGGCACGCCGCGGGCGACGGCGGCGTTGATCGCGTCGGTCACCTTGTTCGCGTCGCTGGTGGACATGAGGATGGCGTTGTCGCCCGCGTCGACCGCCTGGGCCACGCGCTGCGCCTGCACCTGCGCGTCCTCGTCGGGCGGCGTGAGCCAGTCGATCTTGATATCGATGCCGAGCTTCTTGCTCTGCTCGGCAGCCGCCGCTTCGGCGCCGACGCGCCCGGAGAGGAACACCGGGTTGGTGGAGCTCTTGGCGATCATCGCGATCGTGAACGTCTTGGGCAGGGCGCTGTTGGCGGCGGCGCTGCCGCCGGCGGCGGGTTTGCCGGATCCGCCGCAGGCGGAGGCCCACGCCAGCGCGGCCGCGCCGGCAAAGCGGAGAGTTCGGGAGAAGCGCGACATCGTGACTCCGAAGGTTGGCGCGGCTACGAGGGCCGCGGGGATTCCCGACCGGCGGCGCGGCGCGAGAGCAGGCGCGAGCCGCCCTGGTCGATGACAACGGCAAGAATCATCGCGGTGCCAACGATGATCCATTCGTAATTCTGGTCCAGATGCAGCGTGCGAATGGCCTGGCGAATGAGGACGATGAGCATCGCGCCGAGCATGGCGCTGATCGCGCTCCCCCGGCCGCCGATGAGGCTCGCGCCGCCCACGACGGCGGAGGCGATGACGTACAGTTCGTACCCGCTGGCGTCGGACGAGGTCGCCGACCCGTAGTAGCCGGCGCCGAGGAAGGCGGCGATGCCCGCGGTGAGCCCCGACAGCACAAAGACGCCGAGTGTCACGCGCTTCACGTTCAATCCGGCGTAGCGGCTAGCCTCGGGGTTGCCGCCCACGGCGAAAATGTGGCGTCCCATCACGGTGCGCGACAGATACACCGCGCCGAGCGCCGTGACGACGAACATGACGAGCATCGGCACGGGATAGAGGCCCTCGCCCATGCCCAGGGAGGCGCGGACAACGTTGGTGAGTCCGCCGGGCAGGAGGATGCTCTCGGCGTGGCTGATCACGAACGCGAGGCCGCGCAGGATCCACATCGTGCCCAGGGTGATGATGAACGAGTGGACGTTGAGGCCGATGACCATGAGGCCGTTGGCCAGTCCGCAGAGGAGGCTGACGGCGAGGCAGGTAGCGAGGCCGAGCAGCAGGGTGGGCACGGGGCCCATGGGTCCGGCGACGCGGATCACCATGGCCATGGTGACGCCGGAGAGCGCGTAGATGGCGCCCACGGAGAGGTCGATGCCGCCGGCGATGATGACGATGGTGGAGCCCACGGCCATGATCGCGAAGCCGCTCGCGTCGGTGGCCATTTGGAGGAACGTGTACTTGTTGAGGAAGTTGTTGATCGTGCGGCCGGTGAGGGGATCGACGTGCGAGCCGGCCGTGAAGGTGAGGACGATGCAGGACGCGAGGAGAACGCCCAGGAGCCCCGCCTGCGGCGAGTGCAGGAGGGCGTGGAGCCATTTCCGGGGAGCGGACGGGCCGCCGGGGGCGGCGGTCGGGGCGCCTTCCGGGGTGACGGCGGGCGGAATTGCGGTGGGCGAGTTCTCGGGCGACACTTCGAAAGGAGTGGAGTCGCGGGAAAAGGTAAGCGCTTGCAACGTTACCGGTCCGGTGCGAGAGTGTCAACGTAAATCCGATCAACCCATGGACTTCCCGCGCGCTCCCCGGATTCGTAGTCTGTAACCCGCGACCCACATTCCCAGAGCCCGTCATGCCACTTCATCAGCTGCAGACCAAGACCAGCGTCCGCAAAGCCGCCGAGCGCGCCGCCGCGGCCCGGAAGGCCGCCGCCGAGCGTCCCGCGCCCCGCCCCAAGCGCCTCACGGTGGGACTGCTGGTCGGCAACCGCGGCTTCTTCCCCGGCCACCTGGCGCGCGAGGGGCGCGATCAGATGCTCGCGGTGCTCAAGGAGGAGGGCTTCGACGTCGTGGCGCTCGGCCCGAACGCCACGCGCTACGGCGCCGTGGAGAGCCGCGACGAAGCCAAGGCGTGCGCCGAGCTGTTCAAGCAGCATCGCGAGAAGATCGCCGGCGTGGTGGTGACGCTGCCGAACTTCGGCGACGAGCGCGGCGTGGCCGAGACGCTGCGCATGGCGGGATTGCACGTGCCGGTGCTGATCCACGCCGCGGCCGACGACCCGAAGAAGATGCTCATCGACAACCGCCGCGACGCGTTCTGCGGCAAGATGTCGGTGTGCAACGTGCTCACGCAGTACGGCATCCCGTATTCGCTCACGACGCGCCACACGGTGGCGCCCACCGATGACGGTTTTCGTATGGACCTGCGCCGGTTCGCCGGCGTGTGCCGCGTGGTGCGGGGCCTGCGCACGGCGCGCATCGGGGCCATCGGCGCCCGGCCGGCGGCGTTCAAGACGGTACGGTACAGCGAGAAGATCCTCGAGGCGCAGGGAATCGCCGTGGAACCGATCGACCTGTCGGAGATCCTGGGCCGCGTGGAGCGGCTGCGCGACGGCGATCGCGCCGTGAAGCGCAAGCGCGCGCAGATGGACGCGTACGTCGAGACGGGGGGCGTGCCCGAGGCGGCGCTCGTGAAGATGGCCAAGCTCGGCGCGGTGGTGGACGCGTGGATGAAGGAAGCCGACGTCACCGTGAGCGCGGTGCAGTGCTGGACTTCGCTGGAGGAGTACTTCGGCGTGGTGCCGTGCACGCTGATGAGCATGATGAGCAACGACCTCATGCCCAGCGCGTGCGAGGTGGACGTGTGCGGCACCGTGAGCATGTACGCCCTGTCCCTGGCGTCGCAGACGCCGGCGGCACTGCTCGACTGGAACAACAACTACGGCGACGATCCGAACAAGGCGGTGTGCTTCCACTGCAGCAACCTGCCCAAGGCGTTCTTCGAGAGCGAGCGAATGGATTATCAGGAGATCATCGCCGGCACCGTGGGGCGCGAGAACACGTATGGCACGATCGTCGGCAAGGTGAAGGCGAGCCCGATGACCTTCGCGCGCTTCTCCACCGACGACCGCACGGGGAAGATGCGCGGCTACGTGGGCGAGGGCCGATTCACCAAGGATCCGCTCACGACCTTCGGCGGCGCGGGGGTGGTGGAGATCCCGAACCTGCAGGCGCTGCTGCGCTACATCTGCGAGCAGGGGTTCGAGCACCACGTCGCGTCCACGCTCGACACGGTGGCGGGCGTGCTGCATGAAGCCACCACCCGGTACCTCGGGTGGGACACCGTGCGCCACGCGTAAGGCGATGGCGCTCGTCGCCGGCGTCGATTTCGGAACGCAGAGCGTGCGCGTGTCCATCGTGGACAGCGCGCGGGGGCCGGTGGGCACGGGGGTGGCCGAGTATCCGGTCATTCGCAACGCCGCCGACCCCGACTTCGCCACGCAGTCGCACGCGGCGCACATGGACGCGCTGGCCGCGGCGATGCGCATCGCGCTCGGCGAGGCCGGAGTGTCGGGGCACGACATTCTCTCGATGGCCGTCGACACCACCGGCTCGACCGTGATCCCCGTGGACGACGCGCTGCAGCCGCTGGACGACTACTACCTGTGGTGCGACCACCGGGCCAAGGACGAGGCGGCGCTGATCACCGAGGTCGCGCGGCGCGAGCGGCTGCCGGCCATCGAGTACTGCGGCGGCGTCTACTCGTCGGAATGGGGATTCGCCAAGCTGCTCCACTGGCTGCGGCACAACCCCGACAAGCGGTCGCGCTTCGCGACGGCGCTCGAGCACTGCGACATGGTGACGGCCACGCTCTGCGGCGTGCGGAAGCCGGATCACGTGGCGCGGAGCGTGTGCGCCATGGGGCACAAATGGCTCTGGAACGCGGAGCTGGGCGGCCTGCCGAGCGAGGAGTTCCTGACCAAGGTCGATCCGCTGCTCGCGGGGGTGCGTGCCAAACTCGGCGGCCGCTATGAGACTTCTGATAAGATTGCCGGCCACCTGTCGCCGGAGTGGGCGGAGCGGCTGGGGCTGCGGGCGGGGATTCCGATCCCCGTGGGCGCGTTCGACGCGCACTGGGACGCCCTCGGGGCCGGCGTGAAGGAGGGCGACGTCGTGAACGTCGTCGGCACTTCGACGTGCATCGTCGCCGTGGCGCAGGACGCGGGGTGCATCCCCGGGCTGTGCGGCGTGGTGCGCGGCTCCGTGGATCCGGCGATGGTGGGCATCGAGGCCGGACTCTCGGCCGTGGGCGACGTGTTCGAGGCGATCGCCCGCCGCGCGGGCGCTTCGGTGCGCGCGCTGGCCGCGGAGCTCGACGGCTATCGCGCCGGACAGACGGGACTGCTGCGCCTGGTGTGGGACAACGGCGACCGGACAGTGCTCGTCAACGCGCGACTGGGCGGCGTGACGCTGGGGTGGAACCTCACGCACACGCCGGCCGACGAACTGTTCGCGGCCATCGAGGGGACAGCGTTCCACACCCGCATCGTGCTCGAGCGGATGGCCGAGCACGGCACGCCCATCGCGCGCGTGATTCAGGCGGGGGGCGTGCCGCAGAAGAATCCGGTGCTCAATCAGGTGTACGCGAACGTGATGAACAAGCCGATGCTGGTGCCGGAGCGCCCGATCACGAGCCTGGGCTCGGCGCTGTTCGCGTTCCTGGCCGCCGGGGTGTTCGGCACGATCGCCGAGGCGCAGCAGGCACTCTGCCCGCCCTACCGCGAGGTGAAGCCGGATCCCGCAACGCACGAGACCTACGAGCGGCTGTTCGCGATGTACCGCTCGCTGTACTTCGGACTCGGCGCGCCCGACTCGGCGCCGGTGGCGATTGGAGAGATCCTGCCCGCGCTGCGGGAGATCGCGGCGCGAGCGCGGGGGTGATCGCTCAGCGCTGTCCGTAGTAGGCGTTCGCCCCGTGCTTGCGCAGGAAGTGCTTGTCGTGCAGCGCGCGGCCGATGGCCTCTGCACCGGCCTCGAGCGTCACCGTGTGGTACGCCATGCGGGCCACCTCTTCGAGCACCGACGCCGTGTCGACGGCCGCCGAAACGGTGGGACCCCAGCAGAAGCTGGCGTGGCTCGCCACGAGCACCGCGGGAATCGCGAGCGGGTCGATGCCGCGGAAGCGCCGCACGATCACTTCCCCTGTGTTGGCTTCGTAGTCCGTCGCGATCTCGTGCGGCGTGAGCGGCTCGGTGACCGGCACCGGCCCGTGAAAGTAGTCGGCGTGCGTGGTGCCGAAACACGGAATCTCCCGCTGCGCCTGCGCCCACACCGTGGAGAAATGCGAGTGCGTGTGCACCACGCCGCCGACGGCCGGGAACGCGCGGTAGAGCACCAGGTGCGTGGGCAGGTCCGACGACGGGCGCAGCGAGCCCTCCACTGGCTTGCCCTCGAGATCGGTGATCACCAGATCCTCGGGGCGCATCGACGCGTACGGCACTCCGCTGGGCTTGATCACCACCAGCCCGCGCTCGCGATCCACGGCGCTGGCGTTGCCGAAGGTGAAGGGGGCGAGTCCGCGGCGGTCGAGGGCCTGATTGGCGGCGAGGACTTCGGAGCGCAAGGATTCGAGCATGGCGGATGGCGGTTGAGTGCTCGTGGAAGTTGGCGCGCGCGCCGCGGGATGCAACCGGCCGCTACGCCGCGCGCGTCCAGCGGGCGATCACCGTGGCCACCGCGAGGTCGACCGAGACGTTGGTCACCGTGCGCAGCGCGTCGGGGATGGCGTCCACCGCGAGCAGGATACCGATGCCCTGCGCCGGAATACCGGCGGCGAGAAACACCGGGAGCTGGGTCCACGCGCCATTCGGAACGCCGGGCACCCCGAAGCTCGTGAACACCGAGATGGCGATCACGGGGAGCATTCGTGCGGCGCCCAGATGGATGCCGTAGACGCGGGCAATGAAGATCGCACCGGTGACCGACGCGATGGGCGCCGCCACCTTGAGCATCGCCGTGGCCAGCGGCAGCACGAGTCCGCTGACGTCGGCGGGGAGCGCGAGGTCGTCTTCGGCGGCGCGCATGAGCGACGGGAGCGTGGCCAGAGACGAGCGGGATCCGAACGCGATGGCCTGAGGCGGCGCGAGGGCGCGCGCGAACCGCCCGGGCGCGACCCCGCCGCCGAGCACGGCCAGCACGTACGCTCCGATGGTGACCACGGCGCAGAGGAGGGTGACCACCAGCATGTAGCCGGCGAGCGAGCGCAGCACGTCGAAACCGATGCGCTGCGCCACCGGCAGAATCAGCGCGAACACCCCGATGGGCCCCACGCGGAGCACCCAGTCCACAATCACGAGCAGCGCGTCGGACACCGCGCGGCAGAGCGCCACGATCGACGCGCGCTGCTGGGCATCGATGCGCGTCGTGGCAAAGCCGAACAGCAGCGAGAACACGATGAGCCCGAGCATCGCGCCGTCGGCGGCGGCCTTGACCGGATTGCCGGGCACGATGCTCACCACGAGCGCGGCGATGGACGGCTGCTCCGCGGCCGCCGCGGCGGACGACGGGGGGAGCGGAATGCCGCCGCGCGAGACGAGCAGCGACAGCAGCCCCGGGCTGAGCAGCGCGCACACCACGGCGCTGGCCGTCACCACGCCCACGAACATGACGAACGTGCCCGTGGCGCCGCGCACGGCATTCCGGCGTTCGGCCGACGCCGCCGACGCAACGATGACGTTCACCACCACGAGCGGCACGACCGTCATCAGGATGGCGTTCACCCAGATCGTGCCGAGCGGCGCGACGATGGACACGGTGCGGTCGGCCCACGGCGCGTGCGCCGCGGCCACGAGCAGGCCGGCGACCGTTCCGAGCACCACGGCGATCACCATCTGCACCGGCAATCTTTTCATGGCGGAAAGTCAGAAGGTGGCGCCGAAGTTGACCTCGATCACCGGCGTTTGGCGGACGGACCGCGTGCCGAAAGTAATCGACACGGGGCCGGGCGCCAGCGTCGTGCCGATGGTGAGCCCCGCGCCGCGCAGATACGCGCTCTTGCCGGCGGGCGCCGGCCACTTGTCGAACACGTTTCCGACGTTGCCGCGCAGCGTGACATACAAGTTGTCGCGCACCTCAGCCTGCACCCCGCCCTGCAGCATGTGCACCACCGTGCCCTGCGCCGATTGCGGGTCGAGTCCGAGGAAGGGCACGAACTGCGCGGCCCACACCGTGGAGGGCACGCTGCCGCCAAGGAAGAAGCGGTCGTGGAGCGGCAGATCGGGACCCGATCCGTAGCCGATATCGGCGCGTCCGACGAGGGAGGCATGCCGCATCACCGGGTACGCGCCCTGCAGGTCGGCGAACTGATGTTCGAACGACGCGCCGCTCCCCACGTCATGCTCCCAGAGCATGAGCGCCGAGATCCCGGTGGTGGGCGCGAACACGCGGTTGTACGTGTCGAGCGAGAGCACGCCGCCAACCGTGGTGTAGCTGCGCGTGCGGAACGCGAGTGCGCTGTCGGCGCCCGCCACGCCGTCGTTCGCGCGGGCATGCGTCAGTTGGACCCCGAAATACCCCGCATTGCCGAGCACGCGTGCGATCTGGGCCGACAGTTCGTGCACGTCGATCACCGGGGCCGACGCGACGCCCACCGGGCGCACGTGGGGAAGCGAGGTGCGAATGAACGTCGCGCGATACGTTTGCAGGAATCGCGCTTCGGGGCCCGCGCCAAGCATGAATCGCCCATCGAATTCTTCCTCGTCGCCGAGTCGCGCGGTGAGCGTGGCCTTGGAGCCCGGGGTGAGCCAGTCGTTCACCGTGGCGCCGACGAGCAGCGACGCGCCGCGCGGCGTGTCGTAGCGGATGCCCACGCCCACCACGTCGCGGTCGCCTTCGGTGAGATCGAACAGCAGGTCGTCGCCTTCGCGGCGCGGCTGGACGCGGAAGCTCACCTGATCGAACCGGCCGGTGGAGTAGATGCGGCTCACGGCGGCGGCGATGTCCTTCTGCGTCACCCAGGTGTCGTCGTCGAGGCCGACCGTGGCGCGCACGAGCGCGTCGGCGCCGGGGCTGACGGAGGTCCAGCTCACCTGCCGCAGGTAGATCGGGCCGTCGGGGGGAATCGGCGGGCGCGGCGGGATGGCGCCGCGGGCGGCGTGCTGGGAATCGGCGATCGCCATGAGCGCCGGCTTCACGGCGAGCGCGGCGGCGCGCCCGCGGTCGATCCAGAGTTGGGCCTGGCCGAAGTCCAGCGACGGCACGCCCATCACGTCGGGGTCGATGACCACGTTGCACATGGCGCGCTCGACCTTGTTCGTGGCGTGCACGCGGAACGAGACCGTCTGATCCACGACGTCGATGAGCGTGCGCAGGCTGTCGGGGGGCGAGGGGCGTTCGGAGACGTCGACGCAGATGAGGAGGTCGGCGCCCATGTTGCGCGCGTCCTCGGCGGGGATGTTGCGCACCACCGCGCCATCGACCACGCGGCGCCCGTCGGGGAGGCGCACCGGGGCGAACGCGCCGGGCACCGCGGCGCTGGCCTCGACCGCCTCGGCCAGCGACCCGTGCTGGAGCAGGATCGGCGTGCCGGTGCCGAGGTCGGTGACCAGGGCGCCGAACGCCGTCGGGAGCTTATTGAAATTCGTATCGGCGCGCACCGGCCACATGAGCCGTTCGAGGCGCTCGGCAATCGCCTGGCGCGGCACCACCCCTTCGGGGAGGGCGATGCGCGCGTGTTCAAGCGGGAACGTGATCATGTACTTCTCGCTCGCCGCCTTCTCGGCCGGGCTCTGCTGGCGGCGGTCGGTGGGGCGGCGGAAGAGATTCCCCCAGTCCTCGCGCGTGACGATGCTGTCGAGCTGGTCGGCGGTATAGCCGGTGGCGTAGAGCCCGCCCACGATCGCGCCCATGCTCGTGCCGGTGACGAGATCGACGTGGATCCCGAGTTCGTGCAGCACCTGCAGGACCCCGATGTGCGCGAAGCCCTTGGCGCTCCCGCCGCTCAGGACGAGCCCGACGATGGGATGCGGAATGCCCGTGACCGGCGTGGCGTCGGCGTGTTGGGCGCGCGCCGTCCCGGCGCCCAGCGCCAGGAGGGCCGGGAGGACGAGAGTGCGTGAAAGGCGACGCGAAGACACGATGCGAAAAATACGGGGTCGCAGGGAAAACGTTCCAACCTGCCACCCCGCCGCTTTCCGTTCGGTCACCCACGGGTTGGCCGCGTTCGGCGGCGGGCGGGTCAGGTGGCCCTCAGCAGCTCCACGGGATCCGCGTGCAGCGCGCGATGGACCGGCGGTATGCACGCCGCGAGCGACGCGACAATGACGATCGCCTCCGCCGACGCGAGCGCGACGGCGAACGAGAGGCTGCCCGAACCGCGCAACCCCTGGAACACGAGCAGCACGGCCGCGCTCCCGCCCAGCGCCGTGCCGCCCAGCACCATTTCGAGCGCGTCGCGCACCACGATCCCGATGAGATGCGGACTCGGGGCACCCAGGGCCGTGCGCATGGCGAACTCCCGCGTGCGCTGCCCCACGGCGTAGCTCAACACGCCGAACACGCCGAAGGCGCAGAGCACCAGCGCGAACGCGCCGCAGGACACGAGCGCAAGCGTGGCCATGCGATCGCTGCGGAGCGACGCGTCGTACTCCTCCCGCGCCGTGCGGAACTCGGCGACGTAGCCGGCGGGCGGCGTCGCGGCACGCAGCACGTGGTACGACGCGGCGCCGGTGGCGCCGGTCGGGCCGTTCGTGCGAATGGCGACGGCGGCGCTGTAACAGCCGAACGGCCTCGCCACCGTGAGGAGCGGCGAATCGTCGCTGGCCGAATCCGCGGATGCATTTCGTGATCCGACCACGCCGACCACGCGCACCCATGCCGCACCGGAATTCGCAGGTCCCAGCTTGAGCAGCCGGCCCACCGGCGACATGAAGGGCCAGAGCTTCGCGGCCAGCCGGCGATTGACGATCGCCACGCCCACACTGTCGCCGTCGCCCGGCTCGAAGTCCCGTCCGGCCACGATCGGGTAGTTGTAGACCCGGAAGTAGTCGGGGGTCGTGACGGTGTAGCCCAGGCTCATCCCCCTGCCCAGTACGCGCTGTTCGGGAACGCCCGGCTGGTCGGACGTCACCACGCTGCGAATGGGAAAGGACGTCGCGTAGATCGCCGCCGCGCGCACACCGGGGACCGCATCGAGGCGGCGGGCCATGTCGAACCAGACGCGCGATCCGCCGGTGCGGGTCGCGCAGTCGCGGCCGATCGACACCTGCGAATCGAGCACGTGGTCCGCATCGTACCCGAAGCGCACGGTGGCGCGGCGGTAGTACCCGCCGAAGCCGATCGTCGCGAAGATCATCACGCCGAGGGCGACGGCAATTTCCCCGATCACGACCAGGCGGTACAGGCGGCTGTGCCTTGCCGTGCTCGATCCGCCGCCGTTCTTCATGGCATCCCCGACGTTGGCCCGGCCGGCGCCCAACGCCGGCGCCACCCCGGCCAGCAGCACCGTGCCGGCGGTCACGGCGATCCCGAGGGTGAGCACCCGCCAGCTCAGGTGCGGCGTGACGAACCCGAGCTGCCGGATCATTCCCGGCATGTGCCCTTCCGCCAGCTTCACGCCCCATATGGAAAGTAGAATGCCCCAGACGCCGCCGAGCGCCGCGATCAGCGCGCATTCCACGAACACGTGGCGGATGATGGCGCCCCGGCTCGCGCCGATGGCCATGCGCACGGCCAGCTCCCGGCGGCGGCTCAGCCCGCGCGCGAGCATCAGGTTCGCCAGATTGAGGCACGCCACGACGAGCACCAGCACCGTCACTACCGCGGCAATGAGCATCTGGCCGCGGGGCACGCGTCCCGGGGGGATGATCGAATCCAGGCGGTAGTCGAAATCCGCCGGGTTCGCGTGGTAGTCGCGCGCGAACTGCGTGGCCATCGCGTCGAGCTGGGCCTTGACCCGCGCCCGCGTGTCGCCGGGCTTCAGGACGAGGAGCGCGCTGACCCAGCCGCCATCGATCGATGTTTCCGATGCCTTCGGCATGGCGAGCAGCACGTCGCGGCCGGGATAATGCACCGAGGGTGGGAGCACGCCGATGACGGCGTAGGTGCGCCCGCCCACGATGAGTCGCATCGAGGCGAGGTCCGTGCTGCCGCCGAACTGCTGCTGCCATAGCTGGTATCCAATCACGGCCGCGGAGGCGTCGGCCGGATTGTCGCCTGCGGCGTCGAAGAACCGCCCGGCCACCGGTTTCACGCCGAGCGCGTCGAACAGCCGGGTGCCGACGGTAAGGTTGAACCCGCGCACGAGGTGCCCGTTGGCCTGGACCAGTCCCTGCGACATCGCATACGGCACGAGCTGCGAGTAGAGATCCTTCCGGGCGCGTACCGCCAGATACATGGGCCGCTGCAGCCATGCGTGGTCCCGCGTGCTTCCGTACGGCGTCAGATCGTAGAGGCGGCCGGCGTTCGGGTACGGGATGTACGGGTGCATGACGGCGTCGATCATCGCCAGCATCGTCGTATTGAGACCGATGGCGAGCCCGAGCGACAGCACGGCGATGGCGACGAACCCCGGGCTTCGCCGGAGGGAGCGCAGCGCAGCAGCGAAATCGTGATGGCCGGCCAGGAATCGCATCCGTCCCCCTCGCGGCCCCCCGGGGCCCGCGGAACTGTATCGGATTGCCGACACAGTACGCCGCGGGCCGCCGCCCGTCAACCGCGGCGTGCAGAAAACTCGAAACCTCGGCGCCCCGGCGCCGAGTGCCCGTTCGTTACCGGGCTAACCCCAGCGCCCGCAGCCACCCCGCCAGCCCCGGGTACTGCGGAGCGATTCGCGCCACCCGCATCGCCGCGGCCCGCGCCCCGTCGATGTCATGATTCAGCGCCAGGGTCAGCGAGAGTTGATACAGCATCTGCGGATCGTCGGGCTTGAGCTGCGCCGCCTGCTGGAGATACGCCACCGCCCGCGCGTAATCCTTGGCCTGCGCGGCCACGAGCCCCAGCGCAAACGCCGACGCCGCGCTCGGCCGGATCGCGTACGCCCGCTGCAGATACCCCACGGCCTGGGCCGTGTCCTTCATCCGCATCAGCGCGTCCCCCGCCAGCAGATACGGCGCCTCGGCCAGCGGCAGATCGCGAATCAACCCGCGATATTCGGCGAGCGCCGAGTCGGGGAACCCACGCGCCTCGTAGCTCTTCGCGACGTCGACCTTGGCCTCGCGCCACGGCAGGCCCGCCGACGCCAGAAAGGCCAGACTGTCCACGGGCCCGGTTGGACGGTACGTGCCGCGATAGTCGCTGTCCTGCGCCGCCGGCACGAAGGGCCAGCGCGTGGTGAGCGTGGCCACGGTGTGCTGCACCATGCGCTCATCGAAGGGCGTGATGTCCATGCCGGCCACGTACGCCGGCCATGGCTTCATGCGGTCGAGCTGCGCGGCGTGCCCCTCGAAGCGCGCGCTCACGAGCGCCTGCCAGAACGCCTGCGCGATGAGCGCCTCGCCCTGCAGGTTGGGGTGCACGTGCTCCAGAATGAGATTGTGCCCCACGATGCCCTGGGGCGACGCCGCATGAAACGCCTCGGCCACCGGCACGTACGTCGCGCCCTCCTCGCGCGCCACGTCGCGAATCACGGCGTTGAACTCGCTGGGGGCGCGGAATCGGATGACGTCCAGATCGCGCGCGGACACGTACAGCCGCTTGGCGTCCACGGAATCGTGCCGCGCGTCGGCGGCCCGCGCCGAGTCGTACACCGCGTCGGCGCCGCCGGGGGCGGCATTGGCCGGCGACGCAAAGGGATGCAGGTCGCGCTCGTTGCTGACCTGGCTGCCGATGAACACGGGCACGCCGGCGCCTCGAAATTCCGCGAGCATGCGCTCGAGATTCCCGCGCAGCTGCGCGACGCCGGCGCGGTACGCGACGCCGTTCAGCGGAATTTCCTGATTGCCGGCCACGGTTTCCATGAAGCTCGCGGCGGCGCGCCCGCCGACCGGCGGCCTGGCCAGCATGCGGCGCACCGCCGACACGCCGCGCCGCAGCAGCATGAATGTGCGGAAGCGCTCCAGCCAGAGGTACGCGCGCACGAGCGCGGGTGACGAACCGGCGCGCTCGGTGGAGCCCACGCCCAGCGCTCCGTAGTACTCGTTGTGGCCGAGGAAGACGAGCACGGCGTCGGGGTGCTGCGCGATGACGGACGGGGTCTCGTCGAGCGCGGTGTAGCTGTTGGTGGCCGGGATGGCGATGTTGATGACCTCCACCGAATCGCCGGGCATCACGTCGCGCAACACATCCTGCAGCAGGTGGGAGAACGTGCCGTTGGGCGGCCAGGGGAACCCGGCGGCGGTGGATTCGCCGAGCACGAACAGCCGGTACGCGCGCGCGGGCTTGTGCGCGGCGAACGGCTCCACGATGGGGCTCGGCGGATGCGCTTCGAGCGTGAAGTAGCGCGTGGCGAGGGCCGGGTTGGGCAACAGGTAGTCGCCCATCGCCGCCGGCGCGCGCACGAACACGGGCACCGACCCGCCGGGCCAGGCCACGCGCAAGACCAGCTCCGCCGCGCCCAGCAGCAGCAACGGTGAGAGAACCGTAATGGCCATGAACAGCCAGTAGCGGGCGCGCGTCATCAGAAAATCGAATAGATGAACGGCGCGAGCGCCGAGCCCTGCACCAGGAGCAGGAGAGCGCTCGCCAGGATCAGGATGAGGATGATGGGCAGCAGCCAGAGCTTCTTGCGCTGCTTCATGAACGCCCAGAGCTGCCGCAGTACGCTCAACGTGGCCATCACGCGCTCCCGTTCAGAATTGCCGTTCCATTGCGCGGCGCCGCTCGTCGGCGTCCTTCGGCGCGCGCGGAATCCAGTAGCTGGCGGCCGCCGGATCGCGGGCCAGCGGGCTGCGCCCGAACGTCCGCCGCAGATAGCCGATGGGCGCGAGCGCCACGAAGTAGACGAGCGCCAGCGCGATCGGACCGGTCACCCGGCCAATGGCGTGGCCCAGTCCCAGCCAGGCACGCTGCACGGGACCGAGGCGCGTCGGCACGACGGCGCCAAGCACGAGCAGTACGACGCCGAGCACGAAGGTCACCTCGCCGACGACCATGCGACGGCGCCATGCCGAAAGCAGCGACAGCGCGCCGAACGCCGCGGCGAGCGTGAACGCGAACTTCATCCCCTCGTGGCGGGTCAGTCGAGCGCGAGCGGGCGCTGCCATGGCGTGCGATCCTGGACGGGTTGATGCTGCTTCAACATGACGAACGGAGGCATGACGAGGGCATCGAGGTCGGTGCGCATGAAACAGTCGTAGGCGTCGGCCGGGGTGCACACGATGGGCTCCCCGCGCACGTTGAACGATGTATTCACCAATAGCGGACATCCCGTGCGCGCCTCGAATGCCGTGAGCACGGCATGCAGCCCGGGGCTCCGATCGGCGGTCACGGTCTGCAGGCGCGCCGAGTAGTCGAGGTGCGTGACGGCGGGGATGTCGGATCGCAGTTCGTTGAGTCGGTCGATGCCCCATTTCTCCTCGCGCGACGGCGGGTGACGCCGCGACTCGCGCACCGGGGCCACGAACAGCATGTACGGCGACTCGCCGTCGATATCGAAGTATTCGGCGGCGCGCTCGGCGAGCACGCTCGGCGCAAATGGACGGAATCCCTCGCGGAACTTCACCTTCAGATTGATGCGGGCCTGCATGCCGGGATCGCGCGCATCGGCGAGGATGCTGCGCGCGCCGAGCGCGCGCGGGCCGAACTCCATCGCGCCGTCGAACCAGCCGATGACGTGGCCCGCGGCCAGCAGCTCGGCGGCCCGCGCGACGGCTCCGGCGCGGTCGGCGCGCTCATAAACCGCGCCGAGTTCCGCGAGGTCGGCTTCGATGCGTTCGGGCGCGTACTCGGCGCCGAGAAGCGCGCCGCGCATGGCGTCGTGTGTGTCGTCGGCGTGGCGCGGCGAACTCGCGTGCTGATGCCAGGCCATGAGCGCGGCGCCGATGGCGCCTCCGGCGTCGCCGGCGGCGGGCTGCACCCAGACGCGATCGAAGATTCCGGCGCGGAGCAGGCGGCCGTTGGCCACCGCGTTGAGCGCGACGCCGCCGGCCATGCAGAGGTTCGGCAATCCCGTCACCTGCCGCGCCGTGCGCGCCATGCGGAGCACGATCTCTTCGCACACCTCCTGCACCGACCGCGCGAGATCCATCTCGCGCTGCGTGAGCTTCGATTCCGGGGTGCGCGGGGGCCCATCGAACAGCGCCGAGAAGGCGTCGTTCGTCATCGTGAGGCCGCC
>JAGWRB010000211.1 GCA_028876725.1 Gemmatimonadota bacterium | reverse complement strand
CGTGACCGAGCCGCGGCACGTGGCCATCATCATGGACGGCAACGGGCGGTGGGCCACGACGCGCACGCTGCCGCGGACGGCGGGGCACCGCGCCGGTGTGCGCACCGCGCGCGCGATCGTCGAAGAGGCCCGCCGCGCTGGCGTGGGCGTGCTCACGCTGTACGCCTTCTCGGCCGACAACTGGGGGCGCCCCCGCGGCGAGGTCACCGCGCTCATGCGCCTCCTGCGCCGCACCCTGCTCGTGGAATCCCGGCGCTGCCGCGACAACGGCATCCGCCTCACCGTCATCGGCCGGCGCGACCGGCTGCCCGCGCTGCTGCTCCGCACGATCGACGAGGCCGAGGCGATGACCGCCGATTGCCGCGACATGCTGCTGCGCGTGGCCGTGGACTACTCGGCGCGCGACGCGATCGTGCGCGCCGCGGCGATGGCCGGCGGAGACGAGCCGCTCACCCGCGAGCGGTTCGCGGCGCTGCTGGGCGCGGCCGATCACGCCGTGTCGCCGGCGCCCGACGTGGACCTGCTCATCCGCACGGGCGGCGAACAGCGGCTGAGCGACTTCCTGCTCTGGGAGTGCGCGTACGCCGAGCTGGCGTTCACGCGCCGCATGTGGCCCGACTTCACCGCCGAGGAGTTCCGCCAGATCCTGGCCGACTTCGAGCGGCGCGAACGGCGGTTCGGCGGCGTGCCGGAGCAGGCCGCGAGCTAGCTCAGTAGCGGGGCTCGAGTCCCGCGATCACGCGCACGGTGTCGCGCGCGATGAGCAGCTCTTCGTCGGTGGGGATCACCCACACCTCCACGCGCGAGCCGTCGGCGCTGATGCGCTGCACCTCGCGCTCCACCGCGCGGGCGTTCGCCTCGCGGTCGAGCGTGACGCCCAGCCACGACAGCCCCTCGCAGATGCGCTCGCGCACGGCGGGGGCATGCTCGCCGATGCCGCCCGCGAACACGATCGCGTCGGCGCCGTCGAGCGCGGCCAGATAGGCGCCGATGTACTTCCGGGCGCGGTAGCTGAACAGATCGATGGCCAGCTTCGCGCGGCGGTCGTCGTGCTCCTCGGCTTCGGCGAGCAGTTCGCGCATGTCGTTCGTGAGTCCGGAGACGCCGAGCAGTCCCGACTGCTTGTTGAGGAGCCCCTCGACCTCGGCGAGCGAGAGCCCTTCCTTGGCGGCGACGTAATCGAGAATGGCCGGGTCGAGGTCGCCCGAGCGGGTGCCCATGACCAGCCCTTCGAGCGGGGTGAAGCCCATGGACGTGTCCACGGAATTGCCCGCGTCGATGGCGCAGATGGAGCAGCCGTTGCCCAGATGCAGCGCGATGATCTTCGTCTGCTCGCGGGTGCGGCCGGTGATCTGGCGGTAGCGCCAGGCCACGTAGCGGTACGACGTGCCGTGGAAGCCGTAGCGGCGCACCTTGTGCCGGCGGTAGAGCTGGTAGGGGAGCGCGTACAGGTACGCGCGCTCGGGGAGCGTCTGGTGGAACGCGGTGTCGAACACGGCGACCTGCGGAATGCCGGCGCCGAGCACGGAGCGGGCGGCGACGATGCCCTTGAGGTTCGCCGGGTTGTGCAGGGGCGCGAGGTCGATGACGTCCTCGATGGCGCGGAAGACCTCGTCGTCGACGCGCACGGAGGAGCGGAACCGCTCGCCGCCGTGGGCCACGCGGTGTCCCACGGCTTCGATGGACGCCACGGCGTCGAGGTCGACGCCCGATTCGGCGCTCGTGATCCAGTTGATGGCGAAGTCGAGCACGGCGCGGTGGTCGCGCGCGGCAACGGTGCCGCGCGCCGGCGGGCGGCCGGGGACGGTGAACGTGTACACGGCCTCGCCGCCGATGCGTTCCACGGTGCCGCGCACGAGCCGCTGGTCGGTGTTGTCGCGCATGCGGTCGGGGTCGGTGCGCACGATCTCGAATTTGAGCGTGGCCGAGCCGGAGTTGAGAACGAGGACGTTCATCCGAGTGCGCTCCCGTGGCGCGCCGCGGGCCGGCCGCGGCCGGCGCCGGCGATTATATTACTAATCCTATGACCGCCGAGGCGGCGCGGGCGTTGGCCAGCGCATCGTCGGGCGTGCGGCCGGTGACCGAGAGGTGGCCCATCTTCCGGCCCGGGCGCGCCGAGGTCTTGCCGTACAGATGCAGCCGCACGCCGGGCAGGGCGAGGGCCGGCGTGAAGTCGGGCATCGCGCCGTCGCGCCACAGGTCGCCGAACAGGTTCACGATGGCCGCCGGCTCCACGATGCCCACGTCGCCCAGCGGCAGGTCGCAGATGGCGCGCACGAACTGCTCGAACTGGCTCGTGTGGCAGGCACGCTCGCTCTCGTGATACGAGTTGTGCGGGCGCGGCGCCAGCTCGTTCACGAACAGCTCGCCCTGCGCGGTGCAGAACATCTCCACGCCGAGCAGTCCCTCGAGCTCCATGGCCTGCGCGATGCCCACGGCGATCTCATCGGCGCGCGTCGCCAGCGCGTCGGGGATGGGCGCGGGGAGCACCGACCACGAGAGCACCTGATTCGTGTGGTGGTTGAGCGCGGGCGGGTACGCCACCGTCTGGCCCGACGGGCGGCGCGCGACCATCACCGAGATCTCGCGGTCGAGGTCGAGCGCGCGCTCGGCCACGGCGTGCCGCTCGCCGAGGGCGCGCCAGGCGTCGGCGCATTCCTCGACGCGCGCCACGCGCACCTGGCTGCGGCCGTCGTAGCCGCCGTGGCACGACTTCACGAAGCAGGGGCCGAACTCGGCCACCGCCGCGGCGATGTCGGCGGGCGACTGCACGTCGCGATACGGGCCCACGGGAAAGCCGTGGCGCGTGAGCCACGCCTTCTGGCGGCCGCGATGCTGCACGTCGGCGATGATGGCGGGCGCGGGGCGCACGGGCGCGAACTTCTGCGCCGCTTCGAGCGCGGCGGGCGCGATCTGCTCGATTTCCAGCGTGAGCACGTCGCAGTGCCGCGCGAGGTCGGCGGCGGCGGCTGCGTCGTCGAACGGCGCGGTGACCAAGCGGTCGACCACGGCGTGCGCGGGGCAGTCGGCGGCCGGGTCGAGCGCGTGCACGGCGTACCCCATGGTGCGGGCGGCCTGCGCGGTCATGCGGCCGAGCTGTCCGCCGCCGAAGATGCCGATCGTGGAGCCGGGCGGGATGACGGTCATTTCGCGGGGTGCGGGGTGAGGTCCGTTTCGGCGAGCACGTCGCTGGTGCGGCGTTCGCGCCACGCCGCGAGGCGGGCGCGCACTTCGGGGTGCTTGCCGGCGACGATCGCGGCGGCGAGGAGCGCCGCGTTCACGGCGCCGGGCTCGCCCACGGCGAGCGTGCCCACGGGGATGCCTTTGGGCATCTGGACGATGGAGAGCAGCGCGTCGAGCCCGTTGAGCGTGGTGGCGGGGATGGGAACGCCGAGCACCGGGAGCAGCGTCTTGGACGAAACCATGCCCGGCAGGTGGGCGGCGCCGCCGGCGGCGGCGATGATGACCTCGAGGCCGCGCGATTCGGCGGTCGCGGCGTACTCGAACATCCAGTCGGGGGTGCGGTGCGCCGAGACGACGCGCACTTCGTGCGGCACGCCGAGCGCGGTGAGCGTTTCGGAGGCCGCCCGCATGTGGGCGAGGTCCGACTTGCTGCCCATGATGACGCCCACCCAGGGGGCCGGGGCGCTGGGAGCGGTGGAGCGGGGCGCGCGCGCAGACGGCATGAGGAAAACCCGTGGAAAGAGGGGGCACGAACCGTGCGCGCGGAAATATAGGCCGCAGGGCGGGGATGCTCTACCGCTCGGGGCTTTCGGCGGGGGCGCCGGAGGTCTATAGTACCCCACCGAACCCTCTGCGCGCGCCGCGGCGTGTGCTCTGTCCGCGCCCGCCGCACCGATCCGAGGCCTGGTACTTGACGCGACCCACCGACGAGGGGACGCCGCCCTTGCTCCCGCCGCCGCGGCGACGCCGCGACAGCCTGCCCGAGGTCGAGCAGGCGTCGAGCGAGCTCGACCGCGCGATGGTCATCGCCGAGGTGATGGACTACGTCATCAAGGTGTCGAAGCAGACGCCGCTGGTGCTGCCGCGCCCGCGCGTGTGGATTCCCCTGCTGACGTTCTTCTTCTTTTTCTTCACGATTTACTCGTATTCGGCGAGGCCCGAGTGGATCTGGGGGCCGCGCGTGGATCCCGACGCGATCGCCGCGACGCACGACGCCGACATGCGGTTCGCGATGTTCCTGCTGGCGCAGCAGATCCTGGACTACCGCCGCGAGATGGGCACTGTGCCCACGTCGCTGGCGCAGATCGGAGCGAAGATCGACGACGTGACCTACGTCCGGATGAGCGACACGTCGTTCAGCCTGCGGTACGAGGCGCCGCATCCGATCATTCTGTACTCGACGGAGTCGATGGACGCCTTTCTGCGCAACGCGCTGGACGTGGTGACCGCGAAGCCGTTGCCGGGCGTCGGCCGGTGAGGCGCCGGCGCGCGGGGTTCACGTTCGTCGAGATTCTCACGGCGATGACGATCATCGCGATCCTGGCGGGGATCGTGGTGCCGAAGCTCGCCGACACCGTAACGCGGGCCAAGGCGACGGTGATTGCGACGAGCGTACAAAACGTATCCGAGGCCGTCGCCAACTACTCGGTCACCCACACCACTTACCCGCCGACGGCGGCCATGGGGGTGGTGCCCGACTCGCTGCAGCAGGAACTGGGTGCCAATGCGTTTCTCAAGACCGACTACGCGCTGCAGTACAACAACTGGAAGTTGTGGACCATGCTCAACGGGCGCCCCTCGCTCACGTCGATCGTCGGCGTCACGGTGCAAATAAAGGACCAGCGGTTGGGGCAGCTCGTCCTGGCCCAACTCGCCAAGCAGTACCCACACTTTCAGTGGGGGCAGAACTACACGTTCATCGTGTACGGCCTGTAACAGGGCGGGGGCCAAAACGAACGCGGGGGCTGCTCGATGGAGCGGCCCCCGCGCGTGCGCTGCACAGCTCCCCAGGTAGGACTTGAACCTACGACCCTCCGATTAACAGTCGGATGCTCTGACCAACTGAGCTACTGGGGAATGGTCGTTGAAAAGTATCCGGCGAGCCCGTGAAGTCAACGGAAACGCCCGTTATCCGGCGGCCGCGCCGCCCGTCGCGTGGCGGGCCCGGTATTCCGGGAATCCCGGCAGCACGGTGCGCAGCCACCGCCCGGTATGTGACGCGGGATTCCGGGCGAGGTCCTCCGGGGTCCCCGTGGCCACCACGCGGCCTCCGCCGTCGCCGGCCTCGGGGCCCAGATCGACGATCCAGTCGGCCAGCTTGATCACGTCGAGGTTGTGTTCCACGAGCACCAGCGTATGCCCCGCGTCCACGAGACGGTCCAGCACTTCGGCGAGCTTGCGGATGTCTTCCAGGTGGAGCCCGGTGGTGGGTTCGTCCATGATGTACAGCTTGCGCCCGCTCTTGCGGCCGGCGGTGGCCAGTTCGCGCGCCACCTTGAGCCGCTGCGCCTCGCCGCCCGAGAGCGTGGTGGCCGGCTGCCCCAGCCGCAGGTAGCCGAGCCCCACCTGCTGCAGGTGCCAGAGGGCCTGCCCGAGCTTCTCCTCGCGGGGGAAGGCGCGGATGGCCTCGTCTACCGTGAGCTGCAGGGTCTCGTGGATGTTGCGCCCGTTCACGCGCACGTCGAGCACGTCGGCGCGGAACCGCTTGCCGCCGCATTCGTCGCACGGCACGAACACGTCGGCCATGAACACCATTTCAACTTCCAAATAGCCCGCGCCCTCGCACGTGGGACAGCGCCCGCCGTCCACGTTGAAGCTGAACGTGCCGCTGGTGTACTGGCGCTCGCGCGCCAGCGGCGCGGCGGCGAACAGCTTGCGGATCTCGTCGAACGCCTTGACGTAGGTCACCGGGTTCGAGCGCGGCGACTTGCCGATGGGGCTCTGGTCGATGTTCACGACGTCGTCGATGGCGTCGGCGCCGGTGAGGCGGTCGTAGCCGCCCACGACCTCGCCGAGGTGCTGCTTGGCGCTCGTCTCGCCGCGCAGCGCCGCCTCGAGGGCGTGCATGAGCACGTCGTGCACGAGCGTGCTCTTCCCCGAGCCGGACACGCCGGTGACGGCGGTGATCGCGCCCACGGGGATCTTCACGTCGACGCCCTGGAGGTTGTGCGCGCGGGCGCCGGTGAGCGCGATCCACCGCGGGCCGGCGCGCCGGCGCTTTGGCGGGAGCGGCACCTCGCGCTCCCCGCTGAGATACCGGCCGGTGAGCGGGCTGGCCGCGGCGTTCGCGAGCGGGCCGGCGAACACCAGCCGGCCGCCGTGTTCGCCGCTGGCCGGTCCCAACTCCACCATGTGGTCGGCGGCGCGGATGGCTTCGAGGTCGTGCTCCACCACGAGCACGGTGTTTCCCGTCTCGCGCAGGCGTTCGAGCAGGCGCAGCAGGCGGTCCAGATCGCGCGGATGCAGCCCGATGCTCGGCTCGTCCAGCACGTAGAGCGTGTCCACGAGCTGCGACCCCAGCGAGTTGGCGAGCCCGATGCGCTGGGCCTCGCCGCCGCTCAGGGTGCGCGTGGCGCGGTGCAGGGTGAGGTAGCCGAGCCCGACGTCGCACAGGAACTGGACGCGGCTCCGCGCCTCGCGCAGCACGTGACCGGCCACCTGCCGGTCGAAGTCGGAGAGCACCAACTCGTCGATCCAGG
>JAGWRB010000210.1 GCA_028876725.1 Gemmatimonadota bacterium | reverse complement strand
GCGTCGAGCTCGGCGAAGATCTTCGCCTTGAGCTCGCGATGCTCGGTCACCGCTTCGATGACGAGCGTCGCGTCCTTTACCGCGTCGAGCGAGTCGTGGTCGGTGATGCGCGCCAGAATCGCGTCCTTGTCGCCGGCCTGGAGCGTGCCCTTCTTGATCTGCCGGTCGAGGTTCTTCGCGATCGTCTCGCGACCCTTGGCGAGCGCGGCCTTCGAGATGTCGATCATCGCCACCGGATACCCGGCCTGCGCGAAGACGTGCGCGATGCCGTTGCCCATCTGGCCGGCGCCGAGCACCGCAATCCGATCGGTCATGCTATGACTCCTCGCGACGGCTCCGTCGCGCGTAGAGATAGGTGAGTCCCGCCATCATCCCGGCGGCTGCGGCGAGTCCCCCTTCGGGGCCCCACGCGCCGCCGGTCAACCACCGCGGCCCGGCGTCCAGCAACTGATAATTTGGCGTGGCGAGCGGGAATCCGCTCACCGGCGAATGTAAGGGTACGGCCATCACCCAGTTCCACCCGAAGTGCGCCATCCACGCCGCGTACAGACTGCCGGTCGCGAGGATCACCGCCCCCAGGAACACGCCGGCCAGCGTCACCATCGTGATGGACTCCACGGTGGCGCCGTGGTTCGGCACGTGCAGCAACCCGAAAACTAGGCTGGTGATCGCCAGCGCGGGACGCCATCCAGCCGCCTCCCGCAGCACGGCGAACAGGTACCCCCGCGTGAGCAGTTCCTCGAGCAGCGCCGCGGGGAGCAGGAACCACGACACGCGCGCCGCGGCCCGCCACCACGAGCCGGCATCGGCGGGCGCGAACTGCAGGGCACCGACGGCCACGAGCAGGAGACACGGCACCCCGATCGCGAGCGCGCCCACCAGCCACCCTTCCACCCACGCCGTCGGACGGGCAGCCTCGCGCCCCAGCCACACGGCGCACCAAGGCCGCTTGTCCACGAACCGAACGCACACGCCGGTGGCCACGAGCAGCCCGGCGACGCCGATCACGCTGTCTCCGGCGCCCGGCAGCCCCGCCGCCGCCGAAGCTCGCGTGATCAGTGGGCCCACCAGGGAGCCGACCACTCCCCACGACGCGAACGTCGCCACCACGAAGATGGCGATCCGCCACGGGGCCCGGAGCGCGCCGTTGGGCGCGAAGAAAATTGCCGAGCGGCTCAACGCGCCCGGTCGGGCGCCGGCGAACGGGTCACCGCCGCCGCGACGAGCGACTTCACGGCGTCCAGGGCGACGAACGGCACCACGCCGAGCAAAGCGGCGCGCGTGAGGCTCCCGGTGAGCACCGCGAGCTGGGCCAGACCGCCGACATACAGCACCAGGATCCCGGCCGCGGCGGCCAGCGCGCGCCCCGTGAAGCCGCGCGTGCGAGCCACGAGCAGCCCGGCCACGAACGCGGCCACCGGATACGCGAGCAGATACCCGCCCGTGGGCCCGACGAGCCGGAACACACCGGGCGCGCCGATGGGCGCGAACACGGGGAGCCCCATCGCTCCAGCGGCGAGATAGACCACCATGCTCGCCGCGCCCGCCACGGGACCGAGCATCATCCCCGCGAGCACGACGAGCATCGGCTGCAGGGTGATGGGCACGGGGGTGCCGGGGAGCGGAATCGCCACCTGCGAGGCGGCGGCCAGCGCGGCCGCGAATCCGGCCACGCCCAGCAGGGTGAGGCGACGATCGTCGAGGAGGGCAGTGGTTTTCATGATATCAGTCCCGAGTGACGCTGAGGGCCACCGCATCGCCGCCGCCCAGGCAGAGCGTGGCGAGGCCGGTGTGGACGCCGCGATCCTGCATGGCGTAGAGCAATGTGGTGAGCACGCGGGCGCCGCTGGCGCCGATGGGGTGACCGAGGGCGATGGCGCCGCCGTTCACGTTGACGCGATTCCAGTCCCAACCCAGCCCCGCGCCGTCGGCCAGCGCCTGCGACGCAAAGGCTTCGTTCGCTTCGATCAAGCCGTAATCGCCGATGGTGGTTCCGCTGAGCTTCATCAGGTTCTTCACGGCGTAGATCGGCGCGAAGAACAATTCCTGCGGCTCCACGGCGCCGGTGGCGTACGCGGAAATGCGCGCCATGATCGGCAGTCCGTGCGCCTTGGCGTACGCTTCGGAGGCCACCACCACCGCGGCGCCGCCGTCATTCAAGCTCGACGCGTTGCCGGCGGTCACGCTCAGCTCGTCGGGCGTGTCGTCCTTCCCGCCGAACGCAGGACGGAGCTTGGCCAGCGCATCGGCGGTCGTATCCTTGCGCGGCTGCTCGTCGGTGTCGACGATGGTCGGTCCCTTCCGGCCGGGCACGCTCACCGCCACGATCTCGCTCTTGAACTTGCCCGCTTCCATGGCCGCCACGGCCTTGCGGTGCGAGTTCGCGGCGAACTCGTCCTGCATCTGCCGCGTGATCTTGGCCTTTCGCGCCGTGTACTCGGCGTGGCCGCCCATGTGCACGTCGCAGGCCGCGCACCAGAGGCCGTCGCGAATCATCCCGTCGACCATGGTCTGATCGCCGAGCTTCACGCCCGCGCGCATGCCATACACGTAATAGGGCGCGTTGGACATCGACTCCTGGCCGCCAGCCACCACGACGTCGCGATCGCCGGCCTTGATGGCCTGCGCGGCGAGCATCACGGCCTTGAGCCCGGAGCCGCACACCTTGTTGACGGTGAGCGCCGAAACGCCGGCGGGGATCCCGGCCTTGAGCTGGGCCTGGCGCGCGGGCGCCTGCCCCACCCCGCCCTGGATCACGTTGCCCATGATGACTTCCTGCACCTCGCCGGCGGGGATGCCGGAACGCTCGAGCGCGGCCCTGATGGCCACGGCGCCGAGGTCAGGAGCGGATAGCGAAGACAGGCCGCCGAGGAACTTCCCGATGGGGGTCCGGGCGGCACTGATGATGACGGGAGTGGTTTTGGGGTCGGACATAAAATATGGACAAAATCTATCGTGAAAACGAAGAACGGAAAACCGCGTTACCAACAATACTACGCAGGACCGAACCAACGGAACTGCGAGACGGCGCACGGCCGAAACCACGCAGGACCGAAACTACGCACGGCCGAAACCACGCAGGACCGAAGGCACGACACCCCGAAACGGCGAACCGCTGAAACGGCGACACCCCAAAACGGCGACACCCCAAAACGGCGACACCCCAAACAGCCATGATGGGGCCTGCGGCCCCCTGAAACAGCGAACGGGCCGCGCTGCGCGCGGCCCAGCCAACCCGCTGTTTCAATCTCCTTCCCTATTACGCTGTTTCGTAGTGTCGCCGTACCGGCACTGCGTGGTTTCGGTACTGCGTGGTACCGGTACTGCGTTGTTTCGGTACTGCGCAGTTTTTCAGTTGCGCAGTTTCTCAGTCCGCCGTTTGAAGGGCTCGCGTTTTCGCTTCTTCCCCCACCCTTTCTATGAACTGGGCCACGGGGATCACCTCCTGTTTCTTTCCCTCGCCGCGGGCCCGCACCGCCACCGTATCGCCCTCGGCTTCCCGCTTTCCGATCACCGCCATGTACGGCACCTTCATGACCTCGCCGTCGCGGATGCGGTAGTTCAGCGTCTCGTTGCGGTCGTCGAGGTGGGCGCGGATCCCCGCGTCGCGCATGCGGCGCACCACCGCGCGGGCCACATCGGCCAGTTCGTCGGTGATCGGCAGCACGCGCACCTGCTCGGGCGCGAGCCACACCGGGAAGGCGCCGGCGAAGTGTTCGATGAGAATCGCCACGAAGCGCTCGAAGCTGCCGCTCACCGCGCGGTGGATCACCACCGGGCGGTGCATCGTGTTGTCCTCGCCCACGTACTGCAGGTCGAACCGCTCCGGCGCATTGTAGTCGAGCTGGATCGTGCCGAGCTGCCAGAGGCGCCCCAGCGAGTCGGTGACGTCGAAGTCGATCTTGGGGCCGTAGAACGCGCCGTCGCCGGGCTTCATCTGGAACGGCATCCCCGTCGCCTCGAGCGCGGCGCGGAGCGCCCCCTCGGCGCGGTCCCAGAGCGCGTCGTCGCCGATGCGAACCTCGGGACGCGTGGCAAAGCGCACCGTGGGCTTGAGGCCGAACGTTTCGTAGTACCGCACGATGAACTGCGCCAGGAAGCGCACCTCGTCGGCGATCTGGTCTTCGGTGAGGAAGATGTGGCAGTCGTCCTGGTGGAACTGCCGCACGCGGGTGAGCCCCGACAGCGCCCCGGTGACCTCGTTGCGGTGCAGCGTGTCGAACGTGGCGAAGCGGAGCGGCAATTCGCGATATGAGTGTTTCTTGCTGAGGTAGAGCAGGTAGTGCGACGGGCAGTTCATCGGCTTGAGCGAGGTGTCCAGCTCCCCGGTCTCGTTGTTCTGCACCAGGAACATGTTCTCGCGGTATTTGCCCCAGTGCCCCGAAATCTCCCACAGTCCCTTGTTGTACAGCACCGGGGTGCGGACTTCCTGGAAGTGCTCGCGCTGCAGTTCGCGCACGTAGCCCACGAGCGCGTTGAAGATCGTCGTCCCGCGTTCGGTCCAGAACGCCGATCCCGGGCTGAACTGATGGAACATGAACAGATCGAGCTGTTTGCCCAGCACCCGGTGGTCGCGCTTCTTGGCCTCCTCGATACGGTGCAGATACGCGTCGAGGTCTTCCTTCTTGAACCAGGCCGTGCCGTAGATGCGCTGCAGCATCTGGCGCTTCTCGTCGCCGCGCCAGTACGCGCCCGCGGTGTTCAGCAGCTTGAAGTGCTTGAGGTAGCCCGTGTCGGGCACGTGCGGGCCGCGGCACAGGTCCACGAACGGGCCGTCGGTGTACGTCGAGATCACCTCGTCGTCGCCCAGTTCCGACAGCCGCTCCAGCTTGAGCGGATCGTCGGCGAACACCTGCTGCGCCTCGCGCCGCGACACTTCCGCGCGCACGAAGGGCAGCTTCTCCTTGACCACCTTCGCCATTTCCTGCTCGAACCGCTCCAGGTCCTCGGGCGTGAACGGCCGCTCGACCTCGAAGTCGTAATAGAACCCGTCCTCGATGGCGGGGCCGAAGCCGATCTTCGCGTCGGGCCGCACGCGCCGCACCGCCGTGGCCAGCAGGTGCGCCGTGGAGTGGCGCAGCACGTCCAGCGCCTCGGCGTCGCGCGCCGTGAGCACGCGAAAGTCGCCGCCGTCGCGCAGCGGCGTCATGAGGTCCTGCACCTTGCCGTTCACCGCCACCGCGATGGCGGCGCGCGCCAGCCCCTCGCCGATGGATTTCACCACGTCCACGGGGAGCGTGCCGGGCGCGACTTCGCGTGTCGCGCCGTCGGGCAGCGTGAGCGTCAGCATGTCCGAAGGCCGATCGATCATCGTTGATATGAGTTCAGAGAAGGGGCGTCATCAGGCGCTCGTACCGGAAGTACAGCGCGAGCCCCGCCAGGATCACCAGGCCGACCACGGCCCAGAGCACGATGCGCGGCGCCGGAGCGGCTTCGGCCTCGAAGTCCTCTTCCTTTTTGTACAGCCGCGAGACGCGCATGGACGTGTAAGGGAAAGGCGGGGGCCGGACCGTCGCTGAACGCCGTGTTCCAAGTTATCGTTGTTGGAGAACCTCCGCCACGGGCAGACCCGTATGCCGACGCACCTGGAACGCCGAGATTCATCGTCCACCGGATCGCAGATCGCGAGCGCCGTCGCCGGCGGAGTGGCCGGATTCGCCGTGGGCCTCCTCCTCGCCCAGACGTTCGGCGGGCTGTCGGGACTCCGGGCCCGGTTCCGCCGCGTCGTCGACGAGGTCGCCGCATTCGACCCGGCGGCCGAGGGCGCCGAGGAGGACGAAGCGTCGGACGAAATCGTCGACGAATGGGAGTCGGACGGCGTCGACGAAGCGCTGGGCGAGCGCGTGCTCGAGGCGTTTCGCAACGACCCCACGCTCGCCGAGCGCGCGATCGACATCGAGGCGGCGCCGGGGGCCACGATCGAACTGTTCGGGGAGGTCGATGGCCCGCACGAAGTGGAATACGCCGCCACGCTCGCCGGCGGCGTGCCCGGCGTGGAACACGTGATCGCCCATCTGGGCGTGAAGGGGCAGCAGCGCCGCACGCGCGCCTAGCGCCTGACCACGCCGGCGTGGCGGCGCCCGGTCTTCATGCCCCTCCCGCCGAGGGTTAGCTTACAGGTTTCCGGCGCCCTCACCCGCACGTCGACCCGATGGCCAGCCCGACCACCACCGAACTGCCCGACCGTTACGACCCCGCCGCCACCGAACGCGAGGTCTACCGCCACTGGCGCGAGGCCGGCGCCTTCGCCGCCCCCGCCGAGCATTCCGTCCGCGCCGGCGGCGACCGCGAGCCGTACACGCTCGTCATGCCGCCGCCCAACGTCACCGCGGTGCTGCACGTGGGACACGGGCTGAACAACACGGTGCAGGACGTGATCGTCCGCTGGGCGCGTATGCAGGCGAACACCGAGGCGCTGTGGGTCCCCGGCACCGATCACGCGGGTATCGCCACGCAAAACGTGATCGAGAAGCAGCTCGCCGCCGAGGGCAAGACGCGCTTCGACCTCGGACGCGACGCCTTCGTCAAGCGCACCGAAGCGTTCGTCGCCGAAACGGGCGGCACGATCCTCAAGCAGCTCGAAGCCCTGGGGGCGTCGGCCGACTGGTCGCGCACCGCGTACACGTTCAGCCCCGAACTCTCGCGCGGCGTGCGCGAGGCGTTCGTGCGCCTGTACGAGAAGGGGCTCATCTACCGCGGCCACCGTGTGATCCACTGGTGCCCGCGCTGCCTCACGTCGCTGAGCGACGAGGAGGCCGAGTTCCAGGAGGAGACGGGCAAGCTCTGGCACATCGCGTACCCGGTGTCCGACGATCCGTCGCGCGCGCTCATCGTGACCACCACGCGTCCCGAGACGATGCTCGGCGACGTCGCCGTGGCCGTGAACCCCGACGACGACCGCTATCGCGACCTCGTGGGGAAGACGGTGCGCCTCCCCATCGTGGACCGCGACATCCCCGTCATCGCCGACGCGTACGCCGATCCGGCGTTCGGAACGGGCGTGGTGAAGATCACCCCCGCACACGACGCCAACGACTTCGAAGTCGGCCGGCGGAACGGCCTGCCCATGCCCGTGGTGATCGACGAGACCGCGCACATGCACGAGGTCGCCGACGCCGACGGCCGTGTGCCGGCGTGGCTCGACGGCCTCGACCGGTTCGAAGCCCGCGACAAGATCGTCGCTGCGCTGCAGCAGTCGGGGGCGCTCGTGAAGACCGAGACGCACACGCACAACGTGCGCCACTGCTACCGCTGCGACACCGTGGTGGAGCCGCGACTCAGCGATCAGTGGTTCGTGAAGATGGAGCCCCTCGCCCGCCCCGCCCTCCAGGCGGTGCGCGAGGGCGCCATCCGCATCCTGCCCGAGCGGTGGGAAGCCGTGTACGTGAACTGGCTGGAGAACATCCGCGACTGGAACATCTCGCGGCAACTCTGGTGGGGGCATCGCGTGCCCGTCTGGTACTGCGACGAGTGCGATCCGCCCAACGTGTTCGCCAGCCGCGACGATCTCACGGCCTGCCCCAACTGCGGCTGCGCCGTGCGCCAGGACGAGGACGTGCTCGACACCTGGTTCTCGAGCTGGCTCTGGCCCCTCTCCACGCTGGGATGGCCCGACGAGAACGCCCCGGACCTCAAGGCGTTCTACCCCACCGACGTGCTCGTCACTGCCCCGGAGATCCTGTTCTTCTGGGTAGCCCGGATGATCATGGCCGGCTACGAGTTCATGGGGCGCGCGCCCTTCCACACGGTGCTGCTCCACGGCACGGTGCGCGATACGAATCATGTAAAGATGTCCAAGTCGCTGGGCAACGGCATCGACCCGCTCGACGTCATCCGCCTCTACGGCGCCGACGCGCTCCGCTGGACGCTGATTTCGGGGATGGGCCTGGGCGCCGACGTCATTCTCGACCCCAACGACCTCGAAAAATCGTTCGCCACGGGACGCAACTTCGCCACCAAGCTGTGGAACATCGGGCGCTTCCTGCTGTCCAACGTGGGCGATGCCCCCGTGCCCGCGCTGTCCGCCATCGCGCCCGAACGCCTCACGCGCGCCGACGCGTGGATCCTGTCGCGCCTCGACGCCGCGATCGCGGAGTGCGACGCGGCGCTCGGACCGCTGCGCCCCACCACCCCGCTCGACGGCCCCGACGCGCGCGCCTGGCGCCCCGGCCAGCGGTACCAGGGCATGCGGCTCAACGAGTACGCGGAGACGGCGCGCCGCTTCGTGTGGAGCGAGCTGGCCGACTGGTACGTGGAGGCGGTCAAGGGACGGCTGGCCGAAGGCGGCGACGACGGCGCGGTGGCGCGCGCGGTCCTCGTGCATGCGTTCGACATGGCGCTCCGGCT